>JAFGFN010000141.1 GCA_016931035.1 Candidatus Sumerlaeota bacterium | reverse complement strand
AGCCCTTCTTGACCTGATTCGCAACCCCGAACGCGTAGCCCAAACCACGGCCTCAATCGCTACGGACTTCTGAGAAACGGTCTAAAGATGAAGAGATTGTTTCAGACAGGATTACAGGATGGACAGGATGTTCCGAATCCTGTTATCCCGTCTGGAGTTTCTTGGGCGTTGTTTTCGACGCGGGGATGCGTGGCGGTTGACGGGACGGTTGAGAAGGCGGCTCTTGTGTGGAGTGCGGAACCTCGTCCGCCTCAGGCGGACGAGGTTCCGCACTCCACATAAGAGAGAGAGCGCTATGGGAAAGGACGTTTCGGAATTCTCGAGGCCGATCTACAGCGTCTTCGCCTTTTCGATGCATTTTTCGAGGATGGCGGGGACCTGGTCGGGGGTGATGGGACCGTGGACGTCGTCCTCGATCATGATCACCGGGGCGAGGCCGCACGTGCCGAGACACCGGCTCGCTTCGAGCGTGAACATGCCGTCCTTGGTCGTCTCGCCGAAGTCGATCCCAAGCTCTTCTTTGAACTTCTGCGCCACGCGTTCGGCCCCCTTGACGTAGCACGCGGTGCCGAGACAAACGTGGATCATGAACTTGCCGCGCGGTGTGAGCCGGAAGAAATGATAGAAGGTGGCGACGCCCGCGACCTTCGCCGCGGGGACCTGGAGGAGCTGCGCCACGGCGTCGATATGGTCGGGAGCGATGTATCCGAAATGGTCTTGCACTTCGTGCAAGACTTGAATCAAACGGCTGGCCGGGTTCGGGTCCTCGGCGCGGCACTTCTCGATCGACCGGGCGAGCGGCTCGGTGAGCACCTCGCGGCATTGGGCTCGGACTTCCTGCCAGTTGTCGGTTTGAAGGACTTCGTTCATCGGATTCCTCGCGGCAGTTTGGAATGATAGTGCGTATGCAAAAGCTCGAGCGCCTTGGCGCTGCCCGGCTCGCCCAAGAACTCGTCGTAGAGCGTCTGGACCGCCGGGTTCTGGTGCGAACGGCGCAGGGTCTTATCGCGGTCGATCTGGTAAAGCGCGCGGGCGCGGGCGCGCAGGAGCGCGGGATCGAGGACGAGATGGTCGGTGGCGGGATAGGGCTGCCCGCCGCCGCCGATGCATCCTCCGGGACAGGCCATAATCTCGACCACGTGAAACTCCTTCGTTCCGGCAACGATTTGGTCGAGGACTTTCTTGGCGTTCTTCAGGCCGTTCGCGACGGCGACGTTGAACGTCCGGCCTCCGATTTCGACGCTCGCCTCGCGCAGTCCCTCGACGGCGCGGACCTCGGTGAATTCGAGTTTGTCGGCGGGTTTGCCGGTCACGAGCTCGGCGGCGGTGCGAAGGGTCGCCTCCATCACGCCGCCCGTGGTGCCGAAGATATCGCCCGCGCCGGTCGAGAGCCCGAGCGGGGCGTCGAACTCCTCTTCGTGCAGTTCGTCGAATTGGATGCCGTAGGACTTGATCATCCAGACGATCTCGCGCGTGGTCAGGACGGCGTCGGTCCACGGGGCGCCGCCGGGCATCATGTGCTCCTTGCGGCGCGCTTCGTACTTTTTAGCCACGCACGGCATGATGGCGACGTTAAAGATGGAGGCGGGATCGATTTCCTTCTTCTCGGCGTAGTAGGTCTTGACGAGGACCGACAACATGCTCATGGGCGAGCGGCAGCTCGAGGCGTGGGGAATGAGCTCGGGATAGAACTTTTCGAGGAAATTGATCCATCCGGGCGAGCACGAGGTGATGATCGGAAGCGGCGCTTCGCCCTCCAGGCGCCGCAGAAGCTCGTTGGCCTCCTCGACGATGGTCATGTCGGCGCCCAAGTCGGTATCGAACACGGCGTCGAACCCGAGTTTGCGCAGCGCCGCGACCATGCGGCCCGTCGCCGGTGTGCCGGGCGCGAGGCCGAACCCTTCGCCGATGGCGGCGCGGATCGACGGCGCGGCTTGGACCACCACGTGCAGGTTCGGATCGGCCAAGGCGTTCCACACCTCGTTCGTCGCGCGCTGCTCGAGGAAAGCGGCCGTCGGGCAGACGTTGATGCACTGTCCGCACTGGATGCAGACCGACTCGTCCATGCGGGCCATGTGGGCGGGAGCGACGACGGTGTGGAACCCGCGCGAGTGTTGGCTCAGATTGCACACTCCCTGGACTTCCTCGCAGACTCGAACGCACCGTCCGCACAGGATGCACTTGTTGGCGTCGCGCATGACGGCGGCGCTCGAATCGTCGACCGGGAAGCTCTTGCGCTCGCCCTCGAAATGCCTTTGGCGAACGCCCAGGGCGTAGGCGATGTTCTGGAGCTCGCACCGGCTGTCGCGCTCGCAGGTCTGGCAGTCCTTCGTGTGGTTGTTGAGAAGCAGTTCGACGATGTCGCGGCGCGCCTGGCGAATCTCGGGCGAGTTGGTCTGGACTTCCATCCCGTCCCAGACCTCGACGCTGCACGCCGTCATGAAGTACTCCATTTCCTTCACGTCGACGATGCAAACGCGGCACGAACCCTGGAGGCTCAGGTTCGGGTGATAACAGAGACGCGGAATGCGAATGCCCAGCGATTCCGCCGCCTGCATGATGGTTGTGCCGGTCGGGACGATCAGTTCATGATCGTCGATCGTCAGTTTGACTGTGGATTTCTTCATAGCGCCTGCCTTCTGCCTTCCGTCTTCTGCCTTCTGCTTACTGTCTACTGCCGATCCACCGCCTCGAACCGGCAAACCTCGAAACACTTTCCGCAGCGGATGCAGCGCGATTGGTCGATCGTGTGGACGCCTTTGCGTTCGCCCGAAATACACGTGACCGGGCAATTGCGCGCGCACACGGTGCAACCGACGCATTTCTGGGGGTCGATCTCGAAGCGCACGAGCGCCGAGCACTTGTGCGAGGGACAGCGCTTCTCGCGAATGTGGGCCTCGTACTCGTCGTGGAAATGCTCGATCGTGCTCAGGACCGGGTTCGCCGCCGCGCGCCCGAGGCCGCACAACGAGGCTTTCTTCATCAGAAGCCCCAAGCGCTTGAGCCGCTCCAGGTCGCGCATCGTGCCGTTGCCCGAAGTGATGCGCTCGAGGATTTCGAGCATCCGCTTCGTGCCCTCGCGACACGGGGTGCACTTGCCGCACGACTCGTCTTGGGAGAACGACATGAAGTACTTGGCGACGTCCACCATGCAATCGTCTTCGTCGAGGACGATCATGCCGCCGCTTCCCATGATCGATCCTTTGTCCTTGAGCGAATCGTAGTCCACGGGGGTGTCGATCCACTTGGCCGGAATGCAGCCGCCGGCGGGGCCGCCCGTCTGGATGGCTTTGAGTTGTTTGCCTCCGGCCACGCCACCGCCGATCTCGAACACCACTTCGTGCAGCGTCGTCCCCATGGGCACTTCGACGAGACCCGTATGGCGGGCCTTGCCCGCCAGAGCGAAGACCTTCGTGCCGCCGCTTTTCTCGTTGCCCATGCGGGCGAACCAGTCGCTTCCGAAACCGACGATCGCCGGGACGTTCGCGAAGGTCTCGACGTTGTTGATGACGGTCGGCTTGCCCCACAGGCCCTCGGCCGTCGGGTAGGGCGGACGAATGCGGGGCTGGCCGCGTTCGCCCTCGATCGAGTGGATCAGGGCCGTCTCCTCGCCGCAGACAAAGGCGCCCGCGCCGAGTCGGATCTCCAGGTCGAAATCGAATCGCGATCCGAGGATGTCCTTGCCCAGCAGCCCGTGACCGCGACACGCCTCGATCGCCTTTTCGATGCGTTTGATGGCGAGCGGATACTCGGCCCGAATATAGAAGAACCCTTGCCGCGCCCCGGTGGCGAATCCGCCGATCAACATCCCTTCGATCACGCTGCACGGGTCGGATTCGAGCATGCTGCGGTCCATGAACGCGCCGGGATCGCCCTCGTCGGCGTTGCAGATGAGATAGCGGGTCTTTTCGGAGGCTTGGGTGCACCGGCCCCATTTGAGACTCGTCGGGTATCCCCCGCCGCCCCGCCCGCGCAGCTTGGCCCGGCCCACCTCGTCGATCACCCATTGCGGATCGTTCTTCTCGAGGACGGCGGCGAGCGCGGAGAACCCTCCGTAGCGAATGTACTCGTCGATCCGTTCGGGATCGATGACTCCGCAGTTGCGCAACGCGATTCGGCTCTGACGATTGAAGAACGCCACGTCGCCGTACAGACTGAGAAACCGTCCCGCCGCCGCGTGAGAGGGAAGCACGAGCCGCTCGACGATGCGTCCGCCGACAATGTGTTCGCGCACGATCTCGTCGACGTCGTCGTCCGACGCGATTCGGTAGGTCGTGTTCGTGGGAAACACCATGAGATGGGCCCAACGCCCTCTCTCTTCGAGCGGGCAGACCCCGACGCAGCGGGCCGTGGTCACACCCACCGTGCCGGCCGGCACGGCGGCCTGTTCGAGCGCCGCGGCCAGGCGGGCCCGGGTCTCGGCTCGCCGGCCGGGATCGCAACAGTCGCCCTCGCACAAGACGAGTTCGTAGCGCGAGCCGCGCTCGACCTGGCCGTCGAGGAGCGCCTCGCTCAACGGTTCGCCCCCCATGACGTGTTCGGTGAAAATGCGGTGAACGGCGTTGCGGTCCACCTTCTGGTACTTGACCGGCACGCGATCGGGGACGAAAACGCCGACGATCGGTTCGCGGCTGCAGCTGCCCGTGCATCCGGTCCGTCTCAGGACGACGTCCGTCCGGCCCGAGGCCTTGATATGTCGGCGGAATTCCTCCATGACCTCGAGCGAGCCGGCGGCGTGTTCGCACGTCGCCGAGCCCACCTGGATCTGGACTTTCCGCGCGACGCCGGAGTCGCCGAGAGCGGCGGTTGCCTTCTCGACGAGCTCGGCATAGCGTTGAGAAACCGTCTGAGCCACGTTGTCTCCAGTCTCGATTCGCCTCGGAGCGGCACGCGCGCTCTACACATTGGTCTCGAGTTCAGCGACCCTCCGACCGTGCCGTCTCGGTCTTCCCGAAAAACCGGGAGCTCGAGCGAATCTACATGGTTCCGAAAGACTTTTCAACCTCGATTCGAGCGCGATTCCGTCCTTGACAGGCGGCGGGGCGGGCGGGCACACTGAAGACCGTTTCTACAGCCGGTTTGAGGGCCCTGCGGCGCGCCGCGCCGTCCGGGAAACCGAGATTCGCTAGGGAGGTCCGAGCCATGATTCCGACCCTGATCCTGCTGGCCGTGGTTTTGCTCCTGATTATCGTCTTTGTCGCGATTTACAACGGCCTCGTGCGCGTGCGACAACAGGTCAAGAACGCCTGGTCCCAGATCGACGTCCAACTCAAACGTCGCTACGACTTGATCCCCAACCTGGTCGAGACCGCCAAGGGCTACATCAAGCACGAACGCGAAACGCTCGAAGCGGTGACCAAGGCCCGCCAGATGGCGATCGACGCCAAGGGCGTCGCCGAACAGGCCAAGGCCGAGAACATGCTCACCTCGACGCTGCGGTCGCTCTTCGCCGTCTCGGAGAACTATCCCGACCTCAAGGCGAACCAGAACATGCTCGCGCTCCAGGAAGAACTGTCGTCGACCGAAAACAAGATCGCTTTTGCGCGGCAGTTCTACAACGACTCCGTGATGAAATACAACACGAAGATCCAGACGGTTCCCACGAACATCGTCGCCGGAATGTTCGGCTTCCGCGAAGAGGAGTTCTTCGAGCTCGAAGACGCCGCCGAACGCGAAGCGGTCAAGGTGAAATTCTGAGAGAATGGATCGACGCGGCCTTGCGGCCCGCGGCGCGAACGCACGATACGAAACGGACGGGAGCGAGACGCTTCTGTCCGTTTTCCTTATTATTCGCCCGTCTTCAACGGCACGGGGGTCACGACCACCTCTTTCACACGGGATGCATCGCATGCGATATCGGCCTGGAAGACGAGTCCGCTCCGTCCGGCTTGAACGTTGGGCAGAAAGGTGGAGGCGACGCCGAGCAGTCCGCCCTGCGCATCGCGCGCCGACACGTCGAGAACGACGGTCCCGAAGTCGTGCGGACCCGCGTTTGCGACGGTCCCCGTGACGACCGTGATCCCCTCGACGTTCGGCGACGCGGACCATTTGCGATCTTCGATCTTGAGGGCCTGCTTGGGGTCGGCGGCCGCGGTCAGCCGACCGGAGAGAACCTCGTTCTGTTTCCGCGATTCCTCGAGGGCGAAGTCTTTGGCGGCGAGCTTGTCGGTCAACTCCTTCACTGTCGCCGTCTCGGCATCCTTCTGTTCCTGCAGGGCGACGTTGGCTTCCTGAACCTTCTTTCTCTCCGCTTCGAGCTCCTCGCCCAATTGAGTAGCCCTGGCCCAAACCTCGTTGTACTTGGTCGCGAGCGAGTCGTCCGTCACGTCCCGGAGGAGATCCTGGTATTCCTCGTAATGCTTCTTCAACTCGGCGATCTTCGCGTTCACCGGCGCCAGATCGATCTCCAGAAGCTGGACCTCGGACGCGGTCGGACGCGCCTCGATGTTGTTGGGCGCTCGCAGCGTGAACCTCTCGCCGTCGAACTTGACATAGTCGGCTTGGAGGGATTGAGGCTTCCCTCCACCCGTGAAGTCCACCGGAATAAGGACGGTCTCGGACGCCTCGGGGTTTTCCGGCGTCTGAGCCCCGACGACCGGTCCCGATGCCAGAATCCACCCGAGAACAAGCGCCGCCGTTGCGAACGGGTATCCGATCCTACGCCACGAGTTTTCGACCATCGAACGCTCCTCCGATTCCGCCTCGTTCTTCATTGGGGCGCGACGCTTGGGTCCGCGCCGCGATTCATGTCCGCATTCTGACCGTGCGGCCCTCGTCTTTCAACCTTCAACCGGCGTTCAGGACCCGGCTTTCTACTCGAACAAGGGGAGTTCCCCCGACCGCGGTTCGGGCCCGAGGCCCGAGACCGACACGCCGACCAACCGCACCGGGCGTCGGTTCGCCTCGGTCTTCTCGATCAAACCGATCGCGATCGACGCGATCTCGTCGGCCGAACGCACCGGGCGGTCGAAACTCTCCTGGCGCGTGACGATCTCGAAATCCGAATAGCGCACCTTGAGCGTCACGGTGTGCGCCTGCGCGTCGTCGCGCGCCATTCGGCGGGCGACCCGTTCGGCCTGATGCCGGATCGCGTCGCGCACGGGCGCGGGATCGGTCAGGTCGGTCTCGAACGTATGCTCGGCGCCGTAGGACTTGCGTTCGTGTTCCTCGACCACGGGGCGCGGATCGATCCCTCGGGCGAAATCAAACAGCTTCGCCCCCCACTTTCCGAACATCGAAACCAGCATCTCGCGGCTCTGGCCGCGCAGCTCGCCGACGGTGCGGACGCCGATCGAGTGGAGCTTCTTCGTCCCCACCTCGCCTACGCCGGGGATGCGATCCACCTCCAGACCCTCAAGGAATTCGATCGTCTCGCTCTCGCGCACGAGAACGAGCGCGTCGGGCTTGCGCAAGTCCGACGCGATCTTCGAGATGAACTTGCACGGCGCGATTCCCACCGAGCAGGCGAGGCCGAACCGCTCTCGGATCTCGCTCTTGAGACGTCGGCCGAGCTCGACCGCCGCGTCGTCGGTCCGCGCCTCGTCCGAAACGTCGAGATATCCCTCGTCCACCGACGTCTGCTCGACGACCGAGACCTGCGCGCGCAGATATTGGAAGACCTCTTTCGAGAGCGCCCGGTAGCGGTCGATCCGCGGGCGGATGACGATGGCCTTCGGGCAAAGCCGCAACGCGCGGCGCATCGGCATGGCCGACCGGACGCCGAACTTGCGCGCTTCGTAGGAACACGCCGCGACGACCGCGCGCGCGCCCGTGCCGCCGACGATGACGGGTTGACCCACCAGATCGGGGTTGTCCAGCGTTTCGACCGACGCGAAGAACGCGTCCATGTCTAGATGGAGAATCCGCCGTTGCATGACGAGGAAGATTATGGCCGCTTGCCCGCCCGCTCCGCAACCGAATTCGCGGGAAAGACACGCGGGTATCCCCCGGGCTCTTCTTCTTGCCCATCCATCATTGCCCTGGAACTCCCGAACCTTCAACCTTCGAACCTGGAACCTGGAACCTTCGAACCTGGAACCTGGAACCTTCGAACCTGGAACCCTATATATGGCATTGGCTCAGGCCGCGTTTCTCCAGGTACTGCTGGTGATACTCCTCGGCGGGGTAGAACGGCGAGGCCGGGACGATCTCGGTCACGATCGGTTTGGGGAAGACGCCCGAGGCCTCGAGCCGGTCCTTCGACTCCTGGGCCGCCCGTTTCTGGTCGTCGCTAGTATAGAAGATCGCCGAGCGGTACTGTGACCCGACATCGGGTCCCTGGCGATTGCGCGTCGTCGGGTTGTGAATCTTCCAGAACACGTCGAGCAGCTGGTCGTAGGCGACGCGCGCCGGGTCGAAAACGACCCGCACCGCCTCGGCATGGCCCGTCTTGTCGGAACAGACCTCCTTATAGGTCGGGTCCTCGGTATGGCCGCCCGTGTAGCCCACCTCGGTCGAGATCACTCCGGGCGCCTGACGGAAGGCCGCCTCGACGCCCCAGAAACATCCTCCGGCGAAGATCGCCTGGGCGGTCGCGGTTGTGGGCGCGGTCGTATCCCCAGTTGTTTCCTTGGTCATGTCTTTGTCCTTCCCGTTCGATAGAGACGCGGACACCACCGCGCCCGGGTTTCGCGTCGCCGCTACAATCGCGCCCAAGGCGGCGACCAGAACGCACGACAGAGCGAGAATTCGAAGATGCTTTCTCGTCCCGGATTCGTTTCTCATATTCGCACGATCCTCTCCGGGGAACACAGGGCGACATGGCCCGCTGACCCATACATCCATTCTACAAGAACCACGCTCCGAGCGAAACTCGTAGCGGGCGCTCAGGCTGTAGCCCGGCTCTGTTGCGTCGACTCGCCGTCGGGTAAGCGTCAGCGTCTGAGCGCGCCAAACATGTCAGGCTGGTCAGTTGGTTTCATTTTCCGGAATCCCGGCACCACCTCCGCAATCGCAGAGGCGTCTACGTTCGCGAGTTCGCGCGGTTCAAGCTTGTGCAACCCACCACCGTAGACTCTCCCCTCGCCAAGGAGCTGGTCCGGGGCGATCTCGTTGAGGATCTGCCAGACGTGACGAATGAGATTGGGATCCCGCGCCAGCGCCAAGCCGAGGATTGGCCTAGGGTACATAGCGAGGTAGACATTCGCCACGGTCGCACGAGAAGCGTTGAAGATAAATCGGAACGGGCGTCCTCGCTTCGTATTCAGGCGTCCAAGGTAGGTACATACGATAGGGGCCGGCGGCCGGTTTTCCTGGGCATACCAGGGGGAACGATGCCGACACAAATAGCGTTCGTGCAATCCTCGCGCTTTGCCTTCTTCAAGGTATCTCCAGAGAGACGGGAAGCGGGACTGAATTTCCCCCTCGCCCAGACGCGTATCGAGGAGGAAAAGGCGGTGCTTGAGAGCTGGATTCCCGTCCTTGTCGGCACGCACCTCGTCTTCGGACAGATGACGAGGACTTGGAAGAATAGGCTTGCAGATCTCCATCGGAAGGCCGCGGCGCACAAGGTCCTTCTCAGAAAGGATGAAATAGTCGTTGTCCCCCGTAGCCAGACCCCGTTTTATGTCAAAAAAGTCTGAGAGTGTGGGAGACGATGTACGGCTGCGAATATCGGCCAAAGGGAAGCGAGTCCATTTCGACTCATCCGCCAGTACCTTAGCCGGAATGCTCCGGGAAAGGTTCGGAGCCAAAAGAGACCCGCCGAGGCTGAACATTACCTCGTGATCCTCGGGTGGCGGGGTATTGCGAAACCAGACGACAACGGACGACACGAGCGCATCGGAGAACTGCACGTCATTCGGATCGAAGCGGTGAATATGGAACAACGTCACGCGCTCAAGAAGATAGCGTTTGATGGCTTGGCCATAGTTCACGTCCATGAACTCGCTCGGGATCAGCCAACCCGCGACACCTCCCTTTTCCATCCATGCATGCGCAAGACAAAGGAAGTAGCAGTACAGGCCGGCAAGACCGCCGATCTTTGTGTCGCTCGCCACATAGGCAAGCATCTGAAGCCGTTTCTTTTCGCCATTCTGCAAGTGATGATGCCGGACATAGGGAGGGTTGCAGACGATCAGATTGAAGCGGGGAGATGCCTTCTCCTGTGTGAAATCGGCGATTCTCAAGCTGAGACCGGACTGCTCCCAGAGTTGAGAGGATGGCTCGCCGTAGTGGGGGTCTATCTCGAAGCCCAGCGCCTCTTCGATTCGTTCCGCCGGGAAGACGCTTCGGAGGGCCGAAAAGAAGGCCCCTGTGCCAACCGCTGGGTCGAGAAAGCGCATCCGTTCTTCACCGGAGAACAGAGCGGCCGAGTATCTCAAAATGTCGAGCGCGAGCGCCGAAGGCGTGGCGAACTGACCAAGCCGATTGCGTTCGCTTTGCGTTTTCCGCGCGTCGAGCCCGGCCTGGAGGGCGATACGTTGGATTTCGATGGTATCGAGTGTCTCAAGCATAGTCAGATCCCAAAGAGCGCCAGGTCGTCGATGCGGTGTTCCCACACCCAGTCGATCCCCTCGGCGGCTTCGTATCCGAGATAGCCCGAATTGAAATACCCGCAGAGGAAGAGGTTGAACTGAACCTTCGAACCGTATGTGCTGCGAAGTTGCGTGATCCTCTGAGCTTCCTCTTTCCGTCGCTTGTTCGTATTGGTGTAGTCGCCCGCAGACTTGGCCTCAAAGAATACCGGCAAGCGGTTGGCTCGTGCCGTTTTCGGCATGATCGCAACATCTACGGGTATGTTCACATTCCGAGTGCCACCCTTGAGACCAACGCGCGCGTTCATGCGGAAACCGAATGTCCCCGGCCTCATCCCGTCGAACCCCTTCGCTTCGCCGCTAGAGATTTGCTTGTAGCCACGCGCCTCAAGCCAATCCTTGACGATCGCAAGTCGGCGTTTCTCCTGCGCATTGCGAATGATCGGGTTGGCCACCGCACCGCAAAGCCTGTCCGCTATGATGGTTGCGGCCCGGTGGATTTCCGACTCAGTCGCGGGGGCCTTTCTTCCAAGCCAGACAAGAATATCGGGATCGGCCATTTTCGATATAATGGCGCCAATCTTGGTCAGTGCCGCATCGACATCGGATTCGGCCATGCGAGCGGGTATCTTCTTTTCGTCCTCCAGACGCCTAACCATATTGCTGGGGGTACCGCTTAGGCCAATGAGTCGGTCAACGGCAAGAGGTGGACAGGTGGACATTCGAAGTGCAGGCAGAATCTCTGGATGCTCCCGTAAGATGGCGGGCCGGAGGTCGGCTATGTTCGCGGTTGAGGCGAAAGCGGCTTCGACGTCCTTCGTTGTCTTGATCCGAGTACCGCGGAAGGCGGACGGCGCAAACTCCATGAACCAAGAGTTGTACATGTCAACGGACTGCGAGATGTCCGCTTTCCAGCGATTCGGCTTGTCGAGGTTCACCCCCATATTGTCAGCGACTTTCTCGTTACCGGCTCTTTGTCCCCCGGGTTCATGATCGCTCAATCATCAACAGAGGGCAAGCGTACATACCCTCATTCTGCACATCATGAACAGACGCGAGAAGACAGCGTCCAAATCCCGGACGGGGGTTGACTTGGCATGGCCCGTCTTAACCCGGAGGCCAGCCGAAGGTGCGGCCGCCCAGGAGGTGAAGGTGGATGTGGAATACGGACTGGCCCGCGCCGCGGTTGCAGTTCCACACAAGGCGGTAACCGTCGTCGGCGATCCCTTCATCGCGCGCGATCTGTTTGGCGACCAGGGTCAGCTCGCCCACCAGAGCCGCATCCTCGGGTCCGAGATCGTTGAGGGTGCCGACGTGACGGCGCGGGATAATCAGGATGTGCGTCGGGGCCTGGGGGTTCACGTCGCGAAACGCCACGCAGTTCTCGTCCTCGTAAACGATGTCGGACGTCATCGCCCCGGAAGCGATCTTGCAGAAGAGGCAGTCGGCCATAAGGCGCGCTCCTTTCGGTTCAACCTATCTCTCCGTTCTCTGACGGGATTGTGCCTTTCGGCCTCGCGTCGCGCAAGAGATTTCGACCGCGGCGCCGACTCCCTCTCTCAGGAGCCGGGGGGCCACTCGACGGACCGGAAGTGCGCGAGGAAGATCGAGCAGGTCGGTTCGTCGAAATTGCAGAATCGCACTTCGCGCAACGTCGTCTCGGGGTTTTCCTTCAGGAATTCGAGCGTCGTCGAAAGAAGCGCCTCGGCGCATCGGTCCTTGGGATACCCGAAGATGCCCGAGCCGATCGCCGGCATGGAGATCGAACCGAACCCCTTCTCGCAAGCAAGCCGCAGGGCGCTGCGGACGGCGCTCGAGAGTTTCGCGTCCTCGTCCCCCTCCCCCATTCGAGGGCCGACGGCGTGGATTACCGCGCGAGCCGGGAGGCGCCCCGCCCCGGTCATCGCCGCGCCTCCGACGGGGACCGGGGCCACGCGGTCGCTCTCGCGCTGAATCTCGTCGCCCCCTTTTCGAACAATGGCCCCCGCGACGCCTCCGCCGTGGGCCAGGGCCGAGTTCGCGGCATTGACGACGGCGTCCACCCGCTCCTCGGTGATGTCGCCTTGGACAAGGCGAAGCCAGACCCCGTCCCGAATCTCTTTCTCCCAAAGAATCGTTCCGCTCATGATCGGCCTCCCTCCTCGGGCGGCTTCGCGTCGCTTGCGGGTAGGACAACGCGGACCGTCGTGCCTTCGCCCGAGCGACTCCGGACGTCGATCGTCCCGCCGCACTCGGTCACGATCCGGCGGCACACGGCCAGCCCGAGACCCGACCCCTTCTCGCGGGTCGTGAAGAACGGTTCGAACACGCGCTTGAGGTCTTTCGGCGCGATCCCGTGCCCCCGATCCTCGACCTCGATCTCGACCTGCGACCCCGCGCGCGCGCGGTCGCAACGGACCCGGATCGCGCCGCTCGACTCGGTCGAGGCCTCGCGCGCGTTCATGAGAAGGTTGAGAAGCACTTGACGGAGGGCCGACTCTTTCATCCGGACCGCGGGAACGTCGCCTTCGATCGCGAGTTCGACCGGGGGGAGGGCGTTGGGGACGTTCTTTTCGAGAAGCGCGACGAGGGCGGGGAGAATCTCGTCCGGGCGCGCCTCTTCGCCGGGCAGGGGGGCGTCGGGACGAGCGAATTCGAGATACTGCGTCACCAGGCGGTTGAGGCGGGCCACTTCGTCCAGGATGTCGTCGAGCAGCTCGCGCGCCGGGTGGGTGGATTCGAGGTCGCCGCGGAGTCCTTCGGCCAGAGCGCGGATGATTCCCAGGGGATTGCGGATCTCGTGCGCGATTCCCGCCGTCAGCGTCCCCATCGCCTGGAGACGATCTTGGTGCGCGGCCCGTTCCTCGATGCGGGCGAAGAGACGAATCAGACGGTAGAACGCCAGGGCGACGATCAGCATCAGGACGGTGACGATTCCCAGGAGAAGAATGCCCTGGGCGCGAAGATTGGACATCGTGGCGGCCAGCGCGTCGAAACTCGTTTCGAGGCAGAGAACCGCGCCCACGCTCCCCGCCAGCGTCTCGGGCGCACGGATGCGAACGGGACAGTAAGCGCGCTTGACGGGTTCCGCGCCCTCGATCTCGTAGTAGGGGACGTTGTCGAATCGTCCCTGCGCGGCGTTCTCGAATGCGAAGATCTCGACCGAGACGAAGGCGGGCGGGGTCGATCCGGGCGCGAAACGACTCTCCGAGTCGGCAATGACCCGGCCTTCGGGCGAGAGGAGAAGGAGACCGCTCAGAGAGGTTCGCTCGCGCAGATCGTTCAGGTCGGCGACAAGTTGCTGGAGCGGCTCGCGATAGATCTCGGCGAAGCTCTCGAACCAGGCGGTCCATTCCGAATCGTCCTCTGCGTCGATCTGGGCGTCGGCCAGCGCGACCAGGGCGAACTCGGCGCGTTGCGCGACGGCCGGTTCGGCGGCGAAGGCGATTCCCCGGAGTTGCTCGGCGATCTGGTCCTCGCTGGTCTCGCGGAACAGGGTGTAGTAGAGCACCCCGCTTGCGAAGAAGATCAGGACGGACAGGACGAGAAGTCCCAGGGCCACATAGAAGGGCAGTCTCGAGTGGAGGGGTTGACGGGGAAGTAGGCGTCGGGGCATGGATGGGGTCCGCGCGAAGCCATCGGGACTGGTGCGGTCGGCGTCGCCCGCGCGAGGAAACGCTCGGACGACGGACCGGTCTTCAATGTGGGTCAGACCCGCCCCAGTGGTCAAGCCCAAATCTCCCGGGCTGTTTCGGTTTCGGTCGGAACGGAGGCTCTCGCGCCGTACCGTTGAAAACGGCGTTTTCCGCTGAATCGGCGGAGCGTTTGGGGTAAGGTAGGGTCCTTGTGCGGTCGACTTGTGGGACCCTGGAGGAGGGAGACGATGAAACGGTATGCTGTTTGGATCTTGTGTGCGGCGCTCTGGCTCGGTCTCGCCGCTCAGCAACGGAGCGAGGGAGCGCCCGCCTCGGGTTTTTCGTTCCGTTGGGAAGCCGAGAACATGACGGCGGTCAACGCCGAGAGCGAAACGGCCCGCGTCCGCGGAGCGTCGGGGGGACGCTACATTCTGCTCGATCCCACGGCTCCCCCCAAGCGCAAATCGCCCCCCCAGCTCTCCGTCCAGTTCAACGCGCCGCAGGGGCAATACCGCCTGCGCGTTCGCGTCCACGACGCCGACTCCCAGCCCAACGCCTTTTCCGCGACCTGCGACGGCCACACGTCGGTCTTCAGCCTGAGCGGAACGGGGCAATGGACGTGGGTCGAGGGCGTCATGCCGCTGCGAAAGCGACGCCAACACGAACTCTTCATCCGGCCGCTCAAACCGGTCCGAATCGACGCCGTCGAGTTGGCCCCGCGGGTCTCCGAACCCCCAGGGCCGTTCGATTCCGTGATGCCGAAAGCCGTTGCGACGTTCCACTGCATCGGCCTCTATTGGTCGCCGCCCGAGGGGGCCACGACCGACACCTGCCGGGTGCGATATCGCGCGCAAGGCGCGAGCGAATGGCGCGACGCGCTCCCCCTCTGGTTCGACGCGCGCGAACCGGAACAGTTCGCCCACTCGTTCGTCGACCTGAGCGGGAAAACCCCGGGCATCGGCCGGTCTACCCCCGAGTTCAGTCGTCAGTATCGCGGGAGTATCGTGAACCTCGAGCCCGACACGACCTACGAAATCGAACTATCGCTCGAAAACTCGCGCCGACGGGCCGCGCTCACGTGTCGCACCTGGAGCCAACGGTTCCCGATCGCGAAAACGGTGATCCTGCCCGAGAGATCGGACGAGACGCTCGTGATCGACCGGTCCGGCTCACCGAACGGATACATCGCCTACGTCCCGCCCAGAGGAGCCGAGACCGCCGTCATCGACTTCGCCGACAAGGCGCCCGATTATCCGGACCATTGCGTCGAGATTCGCGCCTCGTACGTCATCGTTCAGCGTCTAACGCTTCGCAACGCGGGCATTCACGGCATTCGGATCTTCGAAGGAAGCCACGACGTGACGATCGACGGATGCGACATCGGCGATTGGGGACGTCCCGACGCACTCGAAGGCGCGAAGTGGGGCAACGAGCTCGACTCGGCCATCTTCGCTCGAGACGAAAACCGCGAGGACCCGACGATCGAACGCGTGGTCGTCCAGCGCTGCCGGCTCCACCACCCGCGCTACGACACGAACAGCTGGACCGAGTTTCGCCAGTCGGCCCAGAAACAACCCGACGATACGACCTGGCACCCCACCGGCCCCCACGCGATCGCGCTCTTCGACACCGCGGGCAACCACGTGATCCGATACAACGAGGCGTGGTCCGATCCCGACCGCTACTTCAACGACATCGTCGGCGGCGGGACGAACTTCTGCGCGGGCGGGTCGCCCAACCGCGATTCCGACATCTACGGCAACCGCCTCGCGTGTTGTTGGGACAACAACGTCGAAGCGGAAGGCGGGAACTGCAACGTCCGCATCTGGGGCAACTATCTGGACCGAGGCCTGGCACTCGTCGCCGAGGTTCCGAATCACGTGGGGCCGCTCTACATCTGGCGCAACGTCGCCGGAATCTGTCGCCGCGACCCGAACGTCGGCGCCGACGACGACCCCTATGGTTTCTTTCTCAAAGCGGGAAGCGGCAAGGGGTTCGGAGGGGGACGCACCTACGTCTTCCACAACACGCTTCTTCAGCCGCCCGCGCCCGCCGGTTCCGTTCACACTCTCGGCGCGCGCGAAGGCCTGAGCGCCATGGCCGGACCGATGATCAACCACGTTTCGCGCAACAACATCCTCCACGTTCGCGGCGACGACGATCTGAGCCTCATCGAGCGCCCGGGCGACGAGCAGCCGCTCTTCAACGATTTCGACTGGGACTTGTTCAACGGCGAGATTCGCACCGTCGGTGAGGAACAGGAGAAACACGGAATTCGAGGCGTCCCCGTCTACGATCCCGCCAATCCCGAAGGGGTCTATGCCCTCGCGCCGACCAGCCCGGGCTACGACGCGGGCGTGCGGATTCCCAATTTCAACGACGATTTCGTCGGCGAAGGGCCCGACATGGGAGCGCAGGAAGCGGGCACCCCGCCACTCGAATTCGGCATCGAGGCGGGAAAGTCTGGCCGACGAATACAGGATTAACCTCTTTATAATCAGTCTTATAGACCTATCCCACGCCAGTGGCCAGGACTACCGGTCGGATTTCAACACGGCCGGGATACCGATTATATGGACTCCTACAAGATTCCTCTTGACTTACATTCATACGGAAGTATGCTGTTCCCATGAACCGAACCACAACGACACACACGGTCTCCTTCTCAGTCAAGGGCCAAGTGGTCATTCCGCGTCGTCTTCGCACCGAGTTCGACATCAAAGAGGGAACCCAGGCGCATGTGACCGCAACCCCCGAGGGCATCCTGATCACACCCATCACCTCGACCTACGTCCGAGGGTTGCGCGGTTCGCTCAAGGGCAAGGGCGCGATGAAGGCTCTCCAGGAAGACCGCAAACGCGAACGGGACCTGTAGCATGGCCACCAAGGTGCTCGACAGCTGGGCGATCATGGCGTTCTTCGAGGACGAGCCCGCGGCCGACGCCGTCGAGCGCTTGCTCCAGCAAGCGGTCGAGGGGAAGCACCGCCTTCTTCTGTGCGCGGTGAACTGGGGCGAAATCTACTACGCCACCATGCGCGCCGTGTCGCCCGAGGCGGCGGAGCAGAAGGCGCGCGAGATCGCCTCGCTTCCCATCGAGATCGTCGGCGTCGGCGAAGACTTGGCCCTCGCGCGACAGGCCGCGATCTTCAAGGCGACGAAGCGGATAGCCTACGCCGACTGTTTCGCCGCGGCATTGGCGAAACTGCGCAACGCCGAGCTCGTCACCGGCGATCCCGAGTTCAAGGAAGTCGGGGACGAGGTGACTGTCTCCTGGTTGGCGTCCTAGCGGGCGCAAGGGGCGGGTCACATTCTCGGGAGACCGCGGACGATGCACCATCTCGAAACCTTCCGACGATATCTTCTCCCTTGTCCCGTCGTTCCCGCGCCGATGTGCGGGTACAGCGACCGGCCGTTTCGCGACCTGTTGCGCTCGATGGGGGCGCGCCTGGTCTATACCGAGATGATCAGCAGCGAAGCGATGGCGCGCGGCGACCCCAAGACGTGGCAACTCATGGACTTCCGCGGCGAAGAGCCGCCTGTCGCCGTCCAGATCTTCGGCTCGCGCCCGGACGTGCTGGCCGAGTCGGCCCGCATCGCCGTCCACGCCGGGGCCGACGCGATCGACCTCAATTGCGGATGTCCGGCGCGCAAGGTCGTGCGGGCGGACTGCGGCGCCGCGCTCCTCGATGACCCGAAGAGGCTCGCGGCGATTTGCCGCGCCGTCCGGCGCGCCGTCGACGTGCCTCTCACGATCAAGGTGCGTTGGGTCGAGGACGACGCGCGCACCCTCACGATCTCCCGTCTGTGCGAGGCCGAGGGGATCGACGCCGTCGCGCTCCACGCCCGCACGCGCAAACAAGGCTACTCGGGCACGGCGCGGTGGGAGTGGATCGCGCGACTCAAAGAGACGGTCTCGATCCCCGTGATCGGGAACGGCGACGTGGCGACGGCGGACGATTTCTTCCGGATGCGGCGCGAGACCGGATGCGACGGGGTGATGGTGGGGCGGGGCGTCGTCGGGAACCCCTGGTTGGTCGGCGAGATCCTCGAACGGCTCGATTCGCCCGACGCGGCCCGCGAGCCCGGCGGCGAGCCGTCGCCTTCTGAGCGGCTGCGTCTGCTCCGGCTCCACGCCCGGCTGATGTACAAGTATCGGGGTCCGCACGGACTAGTCGAGTTCCGCAAACACTGCGTCGGCTATCTGAAAGGCCTTCCGGGAGCGCGCGCCGCCCGACCCGAGCTCATGCAATCCACCACGCTCGAACAGATCGACGAGATCCTCGTCCGGCACTTCTCACAAATCGAGTCGTGACCGCGCGACGGTCTTCGTCCACCGCGTCCACTGGGTCCGCTGCGTCCACGTCCCCGACTCAAACCGAGGCGGCGTCGAGGAATCGCGGCGCGTCGTCGGGCGAGGGGAGATTGACAATGAGCATGAACTGCTTGAGCTTCGCGCCGAACTCTTTGCGCATCGCCTTGAGCGAGTCCAGATCGTTGCAGTCGATGAAGAGTTTTTTCCCGGCGTCGACCGTCTTGTGATACATCGGCCACCACTGCGGGTCCCACGCCCTCGCGGCGTTCGATCCCGGCTGCCATTGGACGACGTCGATCCCCTCGACCGCGAGAATGTGGTCGTGATGGGGGATCGCGCCGGGTCCGTCCCAGTGATAGAGAACGCAATCGAGCCGTTCGCACATCGCTTCGAGAACGGGGACCATGAACTCCTTGAACATGTCGGGCGAGATCATGGCCGAGATGTCGCACTGGAGTTTCGCCAGTCGCCCCGGCGCCCAGAGCCAGAAGTGGCTCCCGCCGCGTTCGTCTTTGATCAGGTCGTAGACCGCGTCGTAGCACTCGAAGTAACGCTCCGTGATCCGGGCGAGCGACTGGTGGACCCATTCGGGTCGCTCCATCATGTCGAACAGGAGCGCCTCGGTTCCCCGCATCGAGGCGAGGGTGTCGAGCCCCTCGATCAGGTCGGGAAACGAAAGGATGAACTTCCCGTCCGCGAGGCGAAGCAGGTCTTTCGTGAACCGCAGCGTGAAGTCCCAGTACGGGTTTTGAGGATCGACCTCGAACCGCGTCGATTCGGGATCGTCCGGCGGGATGCACTCCTCGATCCAGACGGTCCGGGCCTGATCCACGGCGCGACACCCGAGATAGAGCGCCAAAGCGCCCGGGCCGACCTGGGGCGAGACGCGCGGCATGGTTTCGCCCAGCCAGTGGGTGCGGACGCACTGCCGCGCGGCGAGATAGAGGCGGTACTCGTAGTTCGAGATGGAATCGCCCGTCAGCCACCCTTCGGGCTTGGGCATGACGGGGACGTCTTCGATCGGCGTCGCGCGCTTGGCCGTCAACTGCATGGCGGGCCGGCCGATATCCTCGCCCGCCCACCACTTCGTCAACAGGTCGCGCGCTTCGTCGTAGTTTTCTTTGTACTGCAAATGCGTCACTCTTTGCACGCCTTTCTATCGTTTCCTATTCGATTTCGTCCACACCATCGAACGGCCTTTCGTATATTAGAGGCTTGCCGTGAAGAGGGTAGCGCTCGGCTTCGCTGCGGCGTTGCTTCCAGCAATCCGGATCGCGGTGCAGATGCATCACAGCAACCACAACGATCCGATCGGTTTGAACGCGGAAGAGAATGCCGAAAGGGAAGGTCTTTGTCAGGCAACGCCGAACATCGCCTTCAACGACGGGATACAACGTTGGATTGATCTGGATCTTGTTGAGGGAATCCTGGATGGAGGCGAGGAATCGTTTGCCGAGGTCGGTTTGCCGGCTCGCGTACCATGAGGCCGCGTCGATCATCTCCGCTTCGGCTTCGGGATAAAATCGGACGGGTCTCATCCCAGCCTGCCGTACGCGTTGGCGAAAACGTCAGCTGCGTCACGCAACTCGACACGTCCCTCGTCTATCTCGCGGCATCGTTTGCGTACTTCCTCGCGCCATGCCGGAGACAGATCCTCGGCGGAAGGAGCATCCAAACTCTCAAGCAGTTTCTCTGCCACAAACGCCCGCGCCTCGGGCGGAAGGCTCAACGCTTCGGTCACGATCTTGTCTGCTGTTGTACTCATGGGCAAATCATACTCGAAATGCTGGCGGAGGTCAATCTCACGATTCGGGCTGGATGAGCGCCGGGTGCGATCCGACAATTTGCGGATTCTTGTTCTTCGCCCCGAAGGGGCAGCGGCGATACGGCAATGTAGATTCGTCATGGTTCGCGACAGATACTGGCGAGAACCGAATCTGCAAATTGCCCGGTAGCACCCATGAGTGCCTAGATAAAACAGGAGTATCTTGAGTGGAATAGCATGATGAACAGAATGCGGTGAATCCTATTCATCTTGCTATCCTGTCGAAGACTATTTCGGATGTGCGGTTGACTTTCCGGTTATGAGGTCTGTTCCGCAAGACGGACAGGCAGTCTCAATACCAAGAGATACATCTCTTGCCAAAGAGGGAAGATGGGCCTCCTCTCCGCATTGGGGACACTCGAATTGTTCAATTTCCTCAAAACAGATTTCGCAATATCCCCCTACAACCGACTCTGCATCGCAAAGGCTACAGTGTCCAAGGACTTCCTCCGGATGCTCCTCACGAAGCATCTGCTCGGCAAGACGAATGTACTCCTCGATTCGTGCATAGCGAATTGCGGAGAGAACATCGACCTCAACCCTTGGCGAATCCATCTGGAACTCGGGCGAAGGTTCTCCGATGCGCGTGCGGAATACTCGAAGCAGGCCAAGCAATGAAATGGCCGCGGCCGATCCGTCAAGATCGTCCGGCACAGTTCCGTGCATAACCCGATTGCGAATGTCAGGAAGCGTTTTCAAGAGTGGAAGAAGTCGTATCTCGTTTGAAGAGAGATTGCGGTCTCGATGTGGTGTGGCGTGATTTTCCAGTTTCTTCACCGAGCGTCGCAAAGAAGGGAACCGCGGATTCCCATTCTCTCCCGATCTAATGTCCTCAGGGTGAAACCCGGCAAGCCAAGCGTTACAGAAACATTCAGCCGCGTGGTGAACGCTCAGGATAGCCCATTTGAGATGGTGCTTCCTGTTGTCACCCGCAAGTTCGATCTCTCGGAGTTCCCGGAGATGATCAAGTGCATGACGAATGAAGTCTCTGGAATTCATCCAGAGCCCGTCGCGGATGCCGTTCCAGTCGAGTTGAGTTGTCATCTTGGGTGGGGATTTCATAGACGGTCGAGGTCCAGCGGCTCAGACCGGCCCGCCGCGATTTCCTGCTTCGCGCGGCGCGCGGCGGCGACAAGTCGAGACTGCGATTTCTCGAATGGCTTTTCCCAACGAGCTTCGTCCTGAATATCTTCGATGTACTCGCGAAGATGTTCCACAACCTGCTCTTGGGTCGTCACGGGCAACGATTCCACCATCTTGACCATGGTCTCGACAACTGGCAACGACATGACGAAACCTCCTCTGCTTTCATCCTTTCGATCTCAAAGGAGTCTAGCAATTGCGCGCGCGGCGGGGCAACGCCAATCGCCGCCTCACATCTCATCCCTCGGGTCGGTGAGGACGCCGTGGAGGGCCGAGGCCGCCGCGGTGAGCGGCGAGGCGAGGTAGACCGCCGAGTCCTTGCTCCCCATGCGCGCGGGGAAGTTGCGGTTCGTGGTCGAGACCACGACTTCGTTCGAGTGGGTGCGGCCAAACGTGTCGGGCGGTCCGCCCAGGCACGCCGCGCACGAGGGCGGGCCGATCTGACACTCGGCGTCGGCGAAGATGTCGCGTAGCGAACGGCCGTTGACCTTCTCGGAGTCGAGCGCTTCGTCCACGTGCACCGTCGCCGGGACGATGAACGTCTCGACCTCGACCTTGCGTCCGTCGAGAATCTGGGCGGCGGCGATGAAATCCGCGATCTTCCCCCCCGTGCACGAACCGATGTAGACCCGCGAGATGCGCGTCCCCGCCACGTCGCGAACGCGGCTCTTGCGGTCGGGCGAATGCGGCTGCGCGACGACGGGTTCGAGCTGGGCGGTGCGATACGTCTTTTCGCTCAGGAACTTCGCGTCGGGATCGTTCGTCGCTTCTTCGTACTCGGTCTTGGTTCCCGAGACCGACGTGCGGTCCGCTACATAGGCGCGGGTCTTGTCGTCGGCGGCGATGATGCCGTTTTTACCGCCCGCTTCGATCGCCATGTTGCACAGGGTCATGCGCTCGTCGATCGAGAGGGCCCGGACCGTGTCGCCCGCGAACTCGATCGCGCGGTACGTCGCTCCGTCGACCCCGATGTCGCCGATGACGTGGAGGATCAAGTCCTTGGCCATGAGATAGGGCGGCAGTTCGCCTTCGAAAACGAACCGCATCGTCGGCGGGACCTTGACCCAGAGTTTGCCCGTTCCCATGACGAGCCCCGCGTCGGTGTTGCCGATCCCCGTGGCGAATTCGCCGAACGCGCCGTGGGTGCATGTGTGCGAGTCGGTGCCGAACAGGACTTCGCCCGGCCGCGCGTGGCCCTCGTGCGGCAGGGCGACGTGGCAGACACCTCGATACGAGCGGGTGCCGGGGTCGTAGAAGTAGGGCAGATCCTGGGCCTTGACGAATTCGCGCAGGATATCGACGTTGCGTCGCGCCTTTTCGTCTTCGGTGAAGATGTAATGATCGGGGATGATGACGACCCCCTGGCGGTCCCAGACCTTCGCCTCGGGGCCGAAATGCTCGTTGAAGACGCCGATCGTCCCTGGGCCGCAAACGTCGTGGGTCATCAGGACGTCGGCCGTCACCCAGATGTTGTCGCCCGGCTCGACGCGGTCTCGACCGGCGTGGCGGGCCAGAATCTTCTCGGTCATGGTCATGGCCATAGCGGATAGATCTCCTCACGGATCGGGGTCGCGGGGGCCCGGCGGCGCACCTCGTACGCTCCGGCATCCCGGACCGAGAGTCAAGGAACACGCATTCTACGTTTCGAAAAACGAACTGGCAACCCGAAACGGGCCTCGCGCGCGGCCCGCGCCCCCATCCCGAATCGGTCCGACACCCTCCATCCTGAGACGAGCGCTTCTTCCCCAGGCCCGGTCTAACCGAGCTCGGATCGCTCTATCTCCCGGACTGCGTTGCCACAGAAAGAAAAGGGGCGCGCGGTCGTCGACCCGCGGCCCTAGGACGACAGGCTTGGTTCGCCGCCGAAGAGATTGCGAAGCAAGGGCTCGATTTCCTCGGCATCGACAAAGTTGAGAATCTTGTCGAAACCGACCGCCTCGAGCGTCTCGAACGCGGTGCCCGAGGGCGCGAAAAGTCGGAGCCGGGCATTGCCGGAACCGCACATGATCTTGGCGCCCAGCAGAACGCTCAGACCGGCGCTGTCGATCATGGCGACGCGGCGCAGGTCGAGACAGACGATTCGTGTCGACTTGGTCAGCCGCTTCCGGATCGCCTGGTGGATATTGTCGGAATGATCCGACGTAAGATCGCCTTCCAGGGCGACAAGAAGGCTGCTCCGGTTCTCTTCAATCGAAATCTGCATCCACTCACCGTTTTCCATCCATCCAAGCGCGACCGAGTCTCTCAGAAACCCCAAGGAATATCAAGTGTCGAGTAGCGAATGGGTGCGTCCCAGGGTTTTGGGATTCTGCCTCCGCCATCGCACGTCCTTTGCCGAATTCGGATCGCAATCGCTATCGCTATCGGGATCGCTATCGAAAGGGGAGTGAGACTCGATCCCGATTTCGATCCCGATAGCGATTTCGATGAATGCCGTCTGCGGGCGGTGTTGCCAAGCACTCCTCCCGATTCCCACAACGCCAGCAGAACCAACGATGCATCCTCCTCACATCCTGTCTCTATGAGGAATCCGGGCTCGTGCGGTTCAAATCTCTGGGACGCACCCGTAGCGAATGGGTGCAACCCGCGATCTTGGGGAAATTACTAGAAGAATTAACTAGACAGTTAGCGACAAGTTGAGGCACTTTACGGATGCCCTTT
>JAFGFN010000140.1 GCA_016931035.1 Candidatus Sumerlaeota bacterium | reverse complement strand
CGGCACAAAACGGGAACGTCTTTTCCCTGGGTTTCACCCAGGGCTATTCAAATTGTTCCCCTCCGGGGAACCTGTTTTGGACACTACCGTCAAGAGATATATCCCAATCCTCTGAGCTTCTTCTTGATCTCCTCGTCGGAGTCGGAGCCGTCGAGTTGGGCGATTTCCTTTTCGAGGGCGTGGGCGATGAATTCCTCGACCGAGGAATATCCCGCGATGGCCGAGTACTTCTTCACTTTCTCCAGCAGCGTCTTGTCGATCTTCACGCGCGATCCGAACATGGTCACTCCTTAGTTCTGGGTTCCAGGTTCACAGGTTCCAGGTTCGCAGGTTCGCAGGTTCACAGGTTCGCAGTCTTCGATTTCCAACCTGGAACCTGTGAACTTGGAACCTTCAACCGACCTTCAGGCAATTCTCTCCCGTCATCTCGGGCAACTTCTCGATCCCGAACAGATTGAGCACGCCGACCGTCAAATCCCAGAGCGACGGGGATTCGACCGCGATCTTCCCCGTCGTGAGCAGACTGGCGGGGACCGCGTCCGGGTCCATACAGTGATCGGCGCTCCAGGCGTTGAGATTGTCCACGTACACGTCCCTGGGAAACTCCCCCAACGGACTCTCCCACGAGCTGCGATACCCCCAGTGGTACCCGACGACGGCGTCCGGGCCGATGTCGAGATGAGCGGGAGAAAACTCGTCGTGAGTCAGCGCGATCCTCGACACCGGAGGCTGGCCGTTCGTCTCGTCGCGCGCGGCCAACAGGTCGGCCTTGAACCGGGCGAGCAATCCGTCGTACTCGGCGCCGGGCGAGACGATCCCGTTCAGTTCGCGCCCCTTGAGATTCACATACACGCCGTTGAGGCCCGCGGCGTAGACCTGGGTTCGGTCCCAATCGACATTCTTCCACAGGGAGTCGTCGCGGCGGTCGGGGTATCGCAACGCGGCGTAACCTTTCTCGACGAGCCAGGTGTTCAGGTTCATCCCGCGATAGAAGGGGCTGAACCCGTGATCCGACATGACCATCACGTCGGTCTGGCCGTCGATCCGTTTCATCACGTCGCCGAGCGTCTCGTCCATCTGAACGTAGAGGGCGCGAATGCCGTCGTGAAGCGCGGGATCGGCGACGTAGCCGGGATGTTTCTCGTCGACGTAGCGCCAAAGCATGTGGCTGCTCTCGTCGATCGTCGAGAAATAGAAGAAGAGGAGTCCTTCGCGGAAGCGTTTCAACGAATAGTCGAGAAGGCGGAGATGCTCGCGATAGAGCGACTGGGTCAGGTCCCAGAATTCTCCTCCGGACAAGACCCCGTGGGTGAGCGCCTTGGTGTCGGCGGGGAGTCCTTGCGTGTGATACGGTCCCGTTTCGCGAGCGATCTCCTTGGACCACCCGGGCGGTGTCGAGATCGGCATCGCGGGGTCTTCGGGGTCGATCTGGAGCGGCGAGACGTAGAGTTTGAACTCGGGCCGCACCTGTTGGAGATGGAACCACGCGACCGCGCTCACGTGGACGGCTCCGGGAACCGCCGTGAACTCGACCCGCACGGCGTCGCTCCATTCGCCTTCCTTGAGAATGAACTCGGTGTCGCCGACCGAGAACTTCGCGATCGGTTCGGAAGGATCGAGATCGACGGTGAACGGGGCCTTGAGAGGCGGGTTTTCGTACTCGGGTTTCTTGTCGCGTCGTTTGATGAGCGATTTCTTCTCGACGCGGCGGAACGAGTTGGCCGGACCGGTCAGCTCGGCGTCGACGCGACGGTCGCGCACCTCGACCTTGTAGGCCTTGCCGCCCGAGAATTCCGAGGCGTCGTCGGGCAGGCGCGTGGTGAAGAACGAGAACTGCCCTCCCATCGTCCCGACCAGATCGGGGGTCCCCATGCCCGAGAGCGATTTGCCCTTGGAAAACACGGGAGGAAAGTTCGCGGGCATTCGGACGATCATGGTGGGAATGCCGTGGTCTTCGAGGATCTGCCAGAAGGCGCGGCCTTTGCGTAGCTGAATCGCTTTGCCCGACGAAAGAGGGACCACCCACGACCCGACGTCGATCCGACGACGGGCCGCTTCGGTGCGCGACATCGAGAAGTACGGCGCCATGGTCTTGGGGTCGCGATGGACGAAGTCGAAGATCCCGTGTCCGCCCGGGTCCATCCCGGTGATGAACGACGACCACGCCACGGGACTCTGCGGCGGCATGGTGGTCCGCATCGGACAAAAGTCTCCCTCCGAAGCGAAACGCCGGAAATTGGGGAGAATCCCTTCGTCCATGTATTGCGTCAGGAGGCGCGGATCGAGACCGTCGATCCCGAGGATCAGGAGCTTGCGTCCGCGTCCGCCGCCCGAGGCCCAAGCGCGACGCGAGCCGAGCCAATCGGCGAGGGGCGACGGCATCGCGGCGAGACCGGCGCCCAGCGCCATTCCCTTGAGAACCTGTCGTCTGGAGATCGGTTTCATGGGTCGCACTTTTCTCTCATGTTTCCGCGGCGGCACGTTCGTCCGCCGGCATCAGCGGCGCGCCGTCGCAGTACGCCGGAACGTCCAGCCCAAACAGGTCCAGAACCGTCGGAGCGATGTCCATGATGTGCGGCGCGTCCGAGGCGATCGGGCGACTGGCGAAGAACACGCCGGGGACGTCCTCGGGGTTCACGCAGTGATCGCCGCTCCAGCTTTTTTCATTATCCTCGAACACGCGGTCGTCCACAAGACCCGTGGCGCACCCCCACGAAGCGCGGTACCCCAGCGCGAACCCGACCAGGAGGTCGGGCGCTTCGTCCACGTACGGCCCTTTGTACACTTCGCGCGAGTCGTACACGTCGCGCACGGCGGGTGTGCGGCGCTCCTCATCGACCAGGGCGCGCAACTTTTCCCCGATCTCGCGTTTGAGCGTCTCGGCCTCCTCGCCGCGCTGGACGATGCCGTCGCGCTCGCGTCCGGCCATGTTGAGGTAGATCCCTCCCAACCCGACGGCGGAGGCGCGGGTGCGGCTCCAATCCACCTCTTCGAACCACTCCTTGCCCGAGGCGCTGTCTCCCTTCACGGCCAGGTAGCCGTTCTTCAGGAGCCACGAATTGAGATTCACCCCGCGCTGGAACGACTTGAAACCGTGGTCCGACATGACGATCAGGACCGAGTCGTCTTCGATCTTCGCCATCGTGCGGCCGACGAGGTCGTCCATCCGGCGATACAAATCCGGAATCGTATCGCGATACTCTTCCGCTTCCTTATCGCGGTTCGAGGGATGATCGGCTTCGAGCGTGCGCCAGAACATGTGTTGGATGCGGTCCGTCGCGTCGAACACGCAGGCGGTGAGTCCGCGCCGGGTTTTGTCGATCGCGTCGAAGAACATCCGCTCGCGTTCCTGGTGGATCGAATAGACCTGCTGGAGAAAGGCGTCTTCGTCGAGGACGCGTTCGTTGAGCGCCCAGGTGTCTTCGGCCAGGCCGAGGGTGGCGAACGGGCCTTGGGTCTTCGCGAGATAGACCGAGTAGGCGTAGGGATGCGAAATCGGGAGCGCCGGCCGCTCGGGATCGATCTGGATGGGCGACATGTAGAGCCGAAGATGCGGCTCGGTCTCCTTCAGGTAGAATCGGCACGTCCCGCGGACGCGGGTCCCGAGACCCGGACGAAACTCGAGCGGAATCCACGGGGTGTACTCGCGCAGCGGCAATGCGTATCGCGCGCCGCCGACCATGGCCTGAACGCCGGAACCGTTCTTTCCGACGCGGAGAGTCAGGGGGATGCGGATCTCGCCCGCGCCTTCGCGAAGCGCGTTCTCGGGTCCGGCGACGTGGGTGCGGGCGACGCCGTTTTCGAGACGGACCGCGACGTGGGTCCCGCCGGTGAGACGTGCTTCGTCCGCCGGATCGTCGCTGTAGTAGGCGAAAGTCCCTTGGGTGCCCTTGAGATCGGGTACGCACATCCCGGAGAGCGACACGCCTCGGAACTTCTCGGGCGGGAACGTAATCGGCACTCGGATCACCGAGGAGAAGACGCCGTGGTCGCCCAGGATGCACCAAAACGGTCGGCTCTTGCGGCGCAGTTCGATGTCGGGTTTGCTCAGCGGAATGCGCCAACGTCCCAAACGCAAGACTCGCCGCGGCGGCCCAATCCGGGCCGAAGAGAGCTCGGGCAGATGGCTTCGCCGGTTGGGTTCGAGAAAATCGAATATCCGGTGGCGACCCGGATTGCATCCGGTCTGGAACGAAGACCAGGCCACGGGCGAGACGGCGGGAAACGTGGTGCGAAGCCGCCGGAACGACCCTTGGTCGCGAAGCCGCGCGAAGTTGGGGAGCGCGCCCTCGTTCATCCACTTCTCGGTCAGATCCGGGTCCAGGCCGTCGAGCCCGAGGACGACTACCTTCCGCACGCGGCTCCGGCGGCGGGCCTTGCGGGACCGCAACGCGAGAAACACCCACCGGAGCGGCCACGTGGCCAGCACCGCGCCGACGACGAGGAACGTGGCGAACATGATAAAGAAGGACGAAACGAAGGCGAATCCCGCGCCGGGTCCGACGTAGGCCTGCGCGACGCTCGGAAGAGACGATGAGAAGAGGACGACCAGAAGACCTGGGAGGGCGGGAACCTTCGAGGATTTCATGCCAGCTAGATTCGCCGCCGCGCGACCGGATTGTCAAGCTCTTAAGGATCGTCCGATCCCAGCGGGGCGTAGAGAGGGAACGCGCTTCTTCTTGCGGTCCGCGGGTTCGGGGATTATGAAGAGATGAATGAGACGGGACCAACGCCGTCCGTCGGGGAATGTCGCCAAGTGGCCAAAACGGGAAAGAAACGTCTCGATCTGATTCTTGTCGAACGCGGGATCGTGTCCTCGCGCGAACAGGCGCAACGCGTCATCCGGGCGGGCCAGGTGCGTCTCGGGACGGACGTCCTCGACAAGCCGGGCGCGCGGATCGCGGCGGACGCCGATCTCGAGGTCCGCGACCTCCACGATCGGTTCGTCAGCCGGGGCGGGTGGAAACTTCAGGCGGCGATCGACGCCTTCCCCGGCCTCACGCCTTGTCCGCGCGTGTGCGCCGACATCGGCGCGTCGACCGGCGGGTTCACCGATTGCCTTCTCCAACACGGCGCGGAACGGGTCTATGCGATCGACGTCGGGACGAGCCAACTCGATGCGCGATTGCGCGCGGACCCGCGCGTCGTCGCGATGGAGAAGACCAATGCGCGCTACCTCACGGCCGAGAGCCTGCCCGAGCCCGTGGACCTCGTCGTGGGCGATGTCTCGTTCATTTCGCTCGAGAAGATTCTGCCCGCCGCAGAGACTCTGCTTCGGCCCGACGGCGAGAAGCAGATGGTGGTTCTCGTGAAACCGCAGTTCGAGGCCGGGCCCGAGAAGGTCGGCAAAGGGGGCGTGGTGCGCGACCCCGAGGTGCATCGCTCGGTATTGCGCCGGATCGTTCTCGAAGTTCTTCCGTCCCTCGGGCTCGTCGCGGCGGGCCCGATCCCCTCGCCCATCCTGGGCCCGGCGGGGAACCGAGAATACCTCCTGTATATCTCGAACCTCTCGAACCGACCGGATGCCGCCCTGGCCGTCGATTCCGAAGCGATCGACCGCGCCGTGGCCGCGGCGTTCGAGCGTGTCTGACGTGCGATCACAGGAAGCGCGTCGGGAAGCCTTGTTCGTTGTTCCAACTTCAGTTGGCCAGATGGGTCCGCGATTGCCGAGGAGTCCGGGATTAAGAAGTCCCGACAACTTGGCCGAGGCGAAGGCCGGTCCCTGCCTTCTGGAGAGAAGAGATTCCTTTCCCAGCTTGCTCCGAACCCTGGGTTTGCGGTTGCGGTGGGCCCACTGAAGTTGGAACGACAAACAAGGAATGAACCGCCGAGCTCCAGGCTCGGCGCGTCTTACGACTCATTGTCAGACACACGCGAAGGCCGTCGCACGGTCCATCACGACCGGGTTAACGAGGGATTCAATCCGAGACGGGAATCGAGACGGTGAAGGTGGCGCCGTGGCCGACGACGCTGTCGCCGCGGATCGTGCCCCCCATCTCTTCGACGATGCTGCGCGAGATGTAAAGCCCGAGCCCGGTTCCCTTGTCGGACGACTTGCCGCTGAAGAAGGGCGAGAAGATCCGCTCGAGGTCCGCCGGAGGAATCCCGGGGCCGTTGTCGGCGATCTCGACGGTGACGCGCACGCCGTCGGTCCGGGTCAGGACCCGCAGCTCGCCTCGCCCCTGGAGGGCCTGGTAGGCGTTGAGGACGATGTTCGAGAGCACTTGGACCAGCCGGAACGGGTGGGCCAGGATGAGGGGAACTCCCGGCGCGAGCGAGACGCTCAGCTGCGTCGAGCCGCGTTCGTACTGGACGAGCCGGATCGACTGCTCGACGACCCGGTTGATATCGACGTACTCCTCGTCGGCCTGGTCGGCGCGGACGAAGCGCTCGATGTTCAGTTCGTTGAGAATGTCGAAGAAGAGATTGACCTGCTCGCGGATGTTGCGCAAGGCGCGGGTCGCCCCGGCGAACCCGCCGAGGGCCTCGCTCAGGTCGCCGATCTCGTGCTTGATGTTGGTCATCGGCTTGCGAATGTCGTGGAAGATGTTCGCCGTCAGGAGCCCGGCGAGCGACAGGCGTTCGAGCCGGATCAACTCGCGCTGGTTCTCTTCGAGGATTTGGGTCGTCGCCGTCAGGACCTTCTCCTGGGTGAAGATCCGCGCGGCCAGGGTCAGCAGCGCCACGACGATAAGCCCCAAAACGATCCCGATCGAGGCGCGCACCCCCACCAGGGCCCGACGGTCCAGGTCCAGGTACACCACGCCGACCGTTTGACCGTTCCGTTCGACGGGCTCGGCGTGAAGCAACGCGAGCTCCTCCTCCCAATCGGGATGTTCCATCGCGTACCAGAAGGGATACATCAGGACGGGTTCCGCGCGCCCGGCGACGATGCGGGTGACGAAGACGCGGCGGATCAGCTGCCAGGTCTGCGCTTTGCGCGCCAAGTCTTCGATCTCGGCGAAGTTGGGCGTCAGGTCGCTGGGCGTTCTCAGGACGTTGGCCCTCTGGAACTGATCGCGCGTGGACTGCACGAGCGTGTCGATCTGGCGGGTGTACTGGCGCTCGACCCAGAACAACATGCCGGCCGCGGCGACCAGGACGAGCAAGGTCAGCACCACCAGAAGGCTGTTTACCCGGTCTCGATTCACGCTTACCATCCGTACCCGCGAGTGAGTTCGACGTCCTTGACGAGCAAGTCGTAAGCCAGATCGGCGTCCACCCTCGGCAATTCGAGCCGCGGCGCCCGCTGCGTCGGATCGTCGTGCTCGTTATAGAACCGCTTGACGGCGTTCGCCGCCGCGCGGCCGATCTCGGCCCCGATCGGCTGGCGCCCCCCCAATCCAGGGGTCTCGAAGTAATAGTCCTGCACCACCACGGGGTCCACGGGCACCCATTGGGTGTAGATGAGGACCCGGACGAAATCGTTGTTGCCTCTCGAATCGAGATCGGGACGTTGATAGAGACCCGACGGCAGGGTGTTGAAGACGTCGCGCAGAACGTGTTCCTCGCACCCGCCCACCTCGGCCAGTCCGCTGACGACGGCCTTCACGACCTCCTCGGGCGAGCGGCAGAAGAGCACTTCCTTCGGGGCGGTCTCGTATTCGTCCCAAAGCTTCTTGCGGACGTAGAAATACCCCGCGGCGTCGTAGGAGCCCGAGACGGCCAGAATGCGATCGGCCAGGAGACTCTTGATCGCCTCTTTGCCCAGCTGCTCGGGATCGACGTCGAGATCCGACCCGCGCCGGACGAAGAGGACGCCTCGATGCCGCACATAAGGCCCTCCGTGGCTGTCGCGCAGATCGCGCCACCGCTGCGTCTGAAACAGAACGCGATACCGGCTGCGATGTTCGCGCTGAATGCGTTCCTGGGCGTACACCATCGCCGGACAGAAGACCATGTCGAGCTCGGACTGGAGCATCCGCTGAAGCATATCGACCGGGCCGTCGCACGGACGCAAGGCCACGCCCGAGATCACTTCCTTCTCGATGAAGGCCGCGAACTCGGGATCGGCCTCCAATGCGGTCTGCAGGTCGCGATACCACTGCTCGCCCAGAGGGCTTTCCGTCGCGGGACGCAAGTAGCCGATGCGAAACCACGTGTCGAACTTCTCGGGAGGAAGGGGCTCGACGAGCGGGATGGCGCTCTTAAGCGGGTCGGGCGTCACCAGACTGTGCGAAACCGGACGATTCGGGATCGACCGCACCGGCAGGGCGGGCGCGCCGGCATCCTTCGAGTCGGGGTCGGGGACGGAGGAGGGCGTTCGGGCCGGGGTTGCGGGCTCAGGAGGTTCTTGCGCCACCGCCGACAGCGTCAGAGCCATCAAGCCGCACAAGGCGACGAGACAGGCGACGCGCCGGACGGACAGGAAGAGCCGAGTCGAACGATGCCCAATCATGGGGTCGAGAATAGAGGATCGCCCAACGCCTCCGCAAGGACAAAACACCCCCCTGGGGTAACGTCCCCCCGGGGAATTCCGACATCGTTAGGGAGAGAATGGAGATTCGTAGGCAGGCTGAAGCCTGTACTCTGAACAAGCTCGGGAGCAAACTGAAGCCTGTACTCTGAACGAGTTTTGAGTACAAGCTTCAGCCTGCCTCGATATCGGGATGCGATCCTAGGATTCCCCTCGCGCTCGTACTCGTGCTCGTACTCGATTCTTCGCGCCGGAAGGCGGGGTATTCTCAAGACAGAACAAACTGCGCGTCCCGCGGAGAGCCGGTATCTACTCGAACAGCGTCCAGTTCGAGGACGCCGTCGGCCCGGAAGGGAGGATGACGGTGTACATGCTGCGCCCCAGCGGCATCCACGCCTCGCGGTTCGGCCCCAGAACGACAACCTGTCCCTTGTCGCACGGCTTGCGGAACACGCGCCGCTCCCCGGATTGGGGCGGGTTGTCAACCGTCTGATCCCGAGGCCGAGGCGGCAGCCGCTTCGGCCTCTTCTTCCATCCGCTGGACGTGAGTGGATTTGCCTCGGATCGGGGCGAGGATGACGTAGAGGCTGGGAACGACAACGAGGGTGAGCAGGGTGGCGACGCCGAGGCCGTAGATCACGGCCACCGCCATCGAACTCCACCATTCGGTGCTCTCGGTGTCGAAGTTGAAATGGAACTTGCGGAAATCGAAGCTCACGCCGGTCGCCATCGGGATCAAACCCAGGATGGTGGTGATGGCGGTGAGCATCACGGGGCGGAAACGCGTTTTCGCGGCCGTGATGACGGCGTCCATGAGTTCCAGTCCGCGGGCGCGGAGCTTCTCGGTGTAGTCGATCAACACGATGGCGTTGTTGACGACGACTCCCGCCAGGCTGATGACGCCGATCCCCGTCATGATGATGCCGAACGGGCGGTTCGTGACCACGAGACCGAAGAAGACGCCGATGAGCGAGAGGATGACCGAGGCGAGGATGATGAAGGGGAGGATGACCGAGTCGAACTGCATCACGAGGATGACGGCGATGAGGAAGATCGCGATGACGAAGGATTTCGACAAGAAGGCTTGAGATTCGTTCTGTTCTTCGTTCTGGCCGGTGAACCGCATCATGTAGGTGTGCGGGAGCGGGTGTTCGGCCAGGACGGCTTTGGCGGTCTCGAGAACCGCGTTTTCATTGAAACCCTTCGCCACCTGGGCCGAAACGGTCACCGTGCGGCGGTCGTCCACGCGGTTCACGCTCCCCAGGCCGCTCCCCCACTCGAACTCGGCGACCGAGGTCAGCGGGATCTGCTTGCCGTAGAGATTGGGGATCCGGATCCGTTCCAGGGCGTCGATTTCCTGTCGTCTGGGTTTGGGCATGCGCACGACCACGTCGTATTCGTCGTTGCCGACGCGGAAAACCCCGGCCTTGGTTCCCTGGATCGCGGTGCGGAGCATCTGGCCCACGATGTCGGTGGTGAGCCCGAGCAGAGCCGCTTTCTCCTTGTCGATCCGGATGCGCAGTTCGGGTTTGCCCGTGACGAAGTCGTCCTTGATGTCGACGACCCCCTCGATCGCTTTGAGACGTTCGCGCACCTCCGCGGCCAAGCGCCCGAGGGTCTCGAAATCCTCGCCCGAGATCTCGATCGAGATGGGAGCCCCGGTCGGGGGCCCCTCCTCGGGCTTGTCGACGCGAACATCGGCCCCGCTCACGTCGCTTAGGTCCTCGCGCAGCTTCTCGATGATCTGGCTCGCGGGGGTCTTGCGGAATTCGCGATCGACGAATTCGATCGTCACGTCCGATCTGTTCGCGCTGTTCGCTCCCCCGCCGAAGGGGTCGCCGCCGGTGCCGCCGCCGACGTTGGCCACGATCGCCTTGGACTCGGGGTATTTCGCGGCGGCCGCTTCGGCCAGCCTTACGATCCGGTCGCTCGCCTCGAGCGAAGCGCCCTCGGGCAGCTGCAGGCGAATCATCGCCTGCCGGGGCTCGATGTCGGGAAACAACTCGGTGCCCAGATTCTTGGCCCCGTACCATCGGACCATGACGACCAACAATCCGAAGGCGAGCACGACGACCGCCCAGCGGAAGCGGAGCGCCGTTCGCAAGAGCCGATCGTAGACGCGCAGCGTCCGCGAGTCGGCGAACCGGCGGTGTTGGGGACTGACCGCTTTTTTCAGGAGCCGGGTCGCCACGCTCGGCGTCATCGCCAGGGCCACAAACAACGACGCGAACAGGGTGATGATCACCGTGCGAGGAAGAAACCCCATGAACTCGCCCATGATGCCGGGCCAGAACAGAAGGGGAAAGAAGGCGGCCACCGTGGTCAGACACGAAGTGGTGATCGGCCAAGCCACTTCGGCCGTCGCGACGTGGGCCGCGGTCACCCGCCGGAGACCCAGGTTGTGGTGGCGGTGCACGTTCTCGACAATCACGATGGCGTTGTCCACCATCATCCCAAGCGAAAGCGTCAAGCTGAACAAGACGATCATGTTGAGCGTCAGGCCGGAGAACCGGATCACGGCGAAGGACAGGAACATCGAGAACGGAATCGCCATGCCCACCAGGACCGAATCGCGCGGACCCAGGGCCAGGAAGATGACGGTCATGATAAGCACGAGTCCGCTCAGGATGTTGTTCTCCAAGTCGCTGACCATCGTCCGAATGTCTTTCGACATGTCGGCCGTGAGCGAGAAACCGATCCCGGCCGGCAACATCGGCTCGGCCCGTTCGAGGAGTATCTTGACCGCGTCGCAGATGAAAATGATGTTCTCGCCCGAGCGCTTGACCACTTCCAGAGTCACCGACGGTTTGCCGTTCAGGCGCGAATACGACAAGCGCTCCGCGAATCCGTCGACCACCTTCGCCACGTCGAAGAGGTAGACGGGACGACCGTCGCGAACCGAGATCACGATATTATCGATCTCGGCCGGGTCCTGGAACTCGCCCGGCACCTTGACCACATAGTTCGCCTCGCCCAGTTCCAAGGAGCCGCTGGGGATGTTGAGATTGTTCTGCCGTATGGCCTCGATCGCTTCGTACGGGTTGATGTTATAGGCCGCAAGCCGGTCGGGATCGAATTCGAGGCGAATCTCGCGTTCGAGCGCCCCGCGCTGATCCACGCGCAAGACCCCGGGAATGGTCTCGATTTCGTCTTCTATCCGATCGGCGATGTACTTGAGTTGGGCCTGGTCGCTGCCGCCGGTGATGTTGACGTAAATGATGGGCCACTCCGAGAAGTTGAACTCGCCGATGGCCGGTTCGTCGTCCAGATCGGCGGGCAGCTCGGGCTTGGCGATGTCGACCTTGTCGCGCACTTTCTGCAGCGCGACGTCGATATCGACGTCGGGCTCGAACTCGACCGTAATGCTCGACAACCCTTCGATCGACTGCGAGCGGATCTCCTTGACGCTCTTGAGCGCCTTGAGTTCCTTCTCGATTTTCATCGTGATCAGAGTCTCGATGTCCGACGGAGCCACCCCCTCGTAAGGGGTCGTGATGCTGATGAAGGGAACGGGAATGTCGGGCGCCGCCTCGCGGGGCAGAACGACGTAGCAGTACACTCCCACGACCGCGATGACGAACATGAAGACGAAAACGGAGGTGCGGTTCTCGAGCGCGAAATCCGAGATCTTCACGGCTGACCCTCCTCGGGAGGGGCAGCCGATCCCTGGACTTCGACAACCCGCACCGGCGTGCCGTCGCTCACCATTCTCTGGCCTTCGACGATCAGCCGGTCGCCCGGCTCGAGGCCCTCGGTCACCTCGAGCATCATGCCTCGGCGACTGCCGATCTTGACCGCGCGCGACCGGGCCTCGCCCTGGCTCTCCACGTACACGAGCGGGCCGTCCTGGGTCTGCATGACCGAGAAGAAAGAGACTACGATGGCGTCCGCGCGCTCGCGCCGCACGAGTTCGGTCCGCGCGATCATGCCGGGGCGGAACAACTCATCGCGATTCGCGATCGAAACCTCCACCAGGAAAGTCTTGGCCAGGTCGTCGGCCACCAGGCCGATATGGGCGATCGTGCCCGTCGTCTCGCCGCCGGGCGGATCGGGAAGTTCGACCTGGGCGCTCTGCCCGACGTGAAAGAAGGCGATATCTTTCTCGGGAACGTTGAGGTTGATCTTGACGGTCGAGACGTCGACCAGACGCGCGACGGTCTGCCCGCGATTGACGAACTCGCCCACGTCGAGCGGGATCTGGTCCACCACCCCGTCGATCGGAGAGTAAAGAGTCGCGTCCTCGACGGACCTGCGGGCGATGGCCACTGCGGCCTGGGCCTGCTTGAGCACGGAGCGCGCCCGGTCCAGCTCCTCGGGACTGGTCACCTTCTGGTCCGCCAGCTTATCGACGCGCCGGAAGTTCGCCTGGGCCAGGCTTTCGGCCGCCTCGGCGCTGCGCAACTGAGGGATCAATACGTCGGCGTCGATCTTCGCGATGGGCGCTCCCTTCTTGACCGGCTGACCCTCGCGCGGCCCGATCCATTCCACCGTGCCGTCCCCCTTGGCGGCGAGCAGAATGTCGTCTTGAGCTTCAACCACCCCGGGCAGAATCAAAACGTCGCGAAACAGCTCGGGCTGGAGCACCTCGACCGTCACGTTCGTGCGAACCGAGTTCAGCGTGCCCGAGGTGCCTTGAGCCTCGGCCAGAGCCAGCTGGAGCATCTCGACCTTGCGCTGCAACTTGCCGGTCGTCTTGTCCAGCTGGAGGATTTCGGCGCGCGTCTTCTCGATCTTCGACTTGATCCCTTCGACGCCACGAGGCCAATAAACCCATCGGATCAGGAAAACCGCGCTCGCCACGAAGGCCACCACGACCAGAACGGACAGCGCTTTCTGAACAAACGTAACTTTGTCGCTTCGACTCATACAACGCACTCCTTCACGGGTCGCCGCGCGCCGTCTCGCGCGCGGGCCGGGATAGCGCCGCTCCGCACCCGAATCGTTTCGGGCCGTTCGCGCGCTCTCTTACCATACCACCGCCGCGCCCAAGTGGCAAACGCTGTTCCGGGGTCGTGTCGTTTGGCCAGACTCGTTTGCCCAGAATGGGCCACGCGGCTTGTTCATTGGATCAGAGAACATTCGTCAATCGCGAGACGGGCCGCTACCGTTCGTCCTGCGAAGTATCTCCTGAGTGAGGCACTTGAAGTCGGAGTAGCATTTGGAGACCGCGGCAGCGTGGGCGCCGATCGCGCCGTCGGCAGCCGTCAGTTTGAAGATCGGTTTCCGCGCATCTTCCGCGAGAGGCATCAAACTCTGATAGTTTTTGATTAGGCCAATTCGGTTGGGATCGGTTTCCGCGTCGTTCGCGGGGCCAGCCTGCCGGAGAACGCGTGTCCTGTAAATCTCAGGTATCTTGGAAATCCACCGCTGGTACGCTTTGACCGGTCGGCTCTTGCGTTCAACGTGTTGCATGACAACGTATCCAGTCGGCTGCATTGCACCCGCTGGCATCGGAATGGAGAAGTCGTCGGGTTTCTTCTTCAACCGTTCTTGCCAACTATCTCTCCATGTGTGGAGCGTAGGCCCCAGGTTTCTTAGGCCCTGCAACGAAAACAGACCGGGAGCCAGCGGCATCACAACATGGTCGGACGCGATGAGCGACGCACGATTGATCGCGCCAAGATTTGGCCCTACGTCCATGAGCACGATGTCCGCATTCGCCGCTTCGGCGGCGGAGAAGATAATGCGGTAGAACGCCGTTATGACGCGAAATGCGGCCTTGTCGTTATCGAGACAACGCGGCCAACTGTCGGAGAGTTTGTCCTCGAATTGCGATAGACCCAAATCTCCCGGCAAGAGGTGAATGTTTGGGCAAATCTGTTGCAGCGGCGCTTCGGCGATATCGCCCTCTCCTTCGATAATCGGCGAGATGCACGTCAGGATGCTTTGGTTCTTTCCCTCCTCAGGCCAGAGCCTCTCTAGGGCGTCCTCGTCAAGAAACATCGTGGTCAGATTCGCCTGCGGATCGAAATCGACGGCCAGAACGCATTGGCCTAGTTCCGCGCACATCCAGGCCACGTGATAAACCAGGGTCGTCTTTCCCACGCCACCTTTGTTGTTGAAGAAGGCGATCGTTTTCATCGTGTGGCCTCTCGGATCGTAGCCAGAAAGAACGTGGGTTCGCTTATGTTGAACTCCGCCGGCGGATTCCCATTATCGCGGAGAGATCCTTGAACACGGGCGATGCCTCGTCCAAACGTGTTCACATAGCCAAGCGTTTTCATCGCCTCGGCGATCTTGGGATTCCGGTAGTCGTTCTGATCCGGGAATGTCTCTGGCGTCACGGCCCCATAGAGCCCTCCTGCATTCTGAATCTCGATACGGTCGTGGAACCAGTAGAATCGTATGGGGGCGTTAGATTGGTAGTCGCGATGCATCACGGCGTTCATCAGCAATTCCCTGATCGCAAGCGCCGGATACGGAGAGTGACTTTCCTCTCTTAGCGGCGAAACCGATTCCAACTTCGATGGGAAGAGCGTCTTGAGAAAACCGTCGAGTTCCCTGAGAAGCGAGATCAAGTCGCCCGCGAAGCGTCTTTCGTCTTGCACGTCGGCGTCCAGGGCGTCGCCCGCGAATCTGACATACTGCATTGATGCGCCCGGAAACCAATTCAGCGGATCCTGGGCGAAGAGAATAGCGCCGGCATTCGTCGCGCACTCTTCAGCAGAACACCAGAAGCCGAGGGACGCCATCTGGAGAAACAGATCGCGATTGTTCTCTTCGACGATCTCAGGGGCAACCGCGGACTTGAGATACGCAAGTTGGAACAGATCGAGCGCAAGATCGTCGCGGCCACATCCCCTGCAAGGCTTCAGGTCGAACGAGCGGGCGTGATGACTTCGCTTCTCAGTCAAGATTCGCTCTTCTTGCTCGTTGGCTATTGCCTTCCGCGGACCGCGGCGTATCCACACGCGCCCGCGATAGCGAACCGGCGGCATGTCGGACGGGCGGACCTCAACCACGGCCACATCGCCCTCAGGTAGAGACATCTTCTGTACGGCGATGGAAGGCGAGAACACGATCTGGCCCGAATCGGCATAACTGGAAAGTTGTTGGAGCAACTTATCCGTCACTTCTACGCCTTCTATGACTCCGTCGTCTCTCGCTCCAACGATGAGATAACCGGGAAGGTTGTTCGCGGGCATATCGTTGGCAAATGCGCATATGGCCTGGCAGAACTTCTCCGTGTCCTTGGTCGAAAGGGTTCGTTCGACCCGATCCGACTCCAGGTCCGCGAGCAGTTCCCTCAGCTCTTGTTCGCCGATCATGCGATTCGTCCACCTTCCCCAATGAGACTACCAGACAGGGACCGTCGTCGGCAATCGCGACTTACTTCCTCCGCGCGAGGACCTTCGAGGGGAGACCGAAGATCTGGATGAAGCCCTCGGCCGCCGTGTGGTCGAACCGGTCGCCCACGTCGTAGGTCGCCAGCCGCGGATCGTAGAGCGAATGGCGCGACTCGCGCCCGATCACCATGATCGATCCCTTGTAGAGTTTGAGCCGTACCGAGCCGGTGACCTTCTTCTGGGCCTCGGCCATGAAGGCGCTGATCGCTTCGCGCAAAGGCGAGTACCAGAGGCCGTAGTAGATAAGCTCGGCCATCTTGCCTTCGAGAATCGGCTTGAAGTGGGCCACTTCGCGGTCGAGACACATCGCCTCGAGCTCTTTGTGGGCGGTGAGGATCATGACGGCCGCGGGCGCTTCGTAGAGCTCGCGCGACTTGATCCCCACCAGACGGTTCTCAACCATGTCGATCCGCCCGACGCCGTGGCGTTCGCCGATCTTGTTGAGTCGCTCGATAAGGTCGAGCGTCTTCATCTTCTTGCCGTCGAGACTCGTCGGCACGCCCCGGGTGAAACCGATCTCGACGACGAGCGGCTTGTTCGGGGCCTTCTGAGGAGACACGATCGACTGCCAAGCGTCTTCGGGCGGCTCGGCCGCCGGGTCTTCGAGCGCGCCGCATTCGATCGAACGTCCCCAGAGGTTCGAGTCGAAACTGTAGGGCTTGGCCGCGGTCGCCTGGACCGGAATCCTGTGTTTGCGCGCGTATTCGATTTCTTCTTCGCGCGTCTTGAGTTCCCATTCGCGCACCGGAGCGAGAACCTTGAGTTCGGGCCCCAATGCGTTGGTCACGACTTCGAAACGGACCTGATCGTTCCCTTTGCCCGTGCATCCGTGGGCGACGGCGTCGGCGCCTTCGGCCTTTGCGATCTGCACGAGCCACTTGGCGATCAGCGGACGTCCCAGAGCGGTCGCCAACGGGTATTTCCCCTCGTAGAGGGCGTTGGCCTGGATCGAGGGCGAGACGAAGTCGCGCACGAACTCCTGGCGCAGGTCTTCGATGACGATCTTGCTCGCGCCGGTCCGGATCGCCTTGCGGCGCAGCGGTTCGAGGTTCTCTCCCTGGCCCAGGTCGGCCGAGAACGCGACGACTTCGCAGCCGGTGTTCTCGATCAGCCAGCGGATGATGACCGAGGTGTCGAGTCCGCCGCTATAGGCGAGGACGCACTTCTTCACATGGGGTTTCGACGGTGACATGAGATCGCAGCTCCTTTCCTTGAGGCACGCTCCCACCTAGGGGAGCGCCGGAGGAAAAGAGGATCATACGTCCGGGTCCGGGCGCTGTCAATAGCACCGAGAGCGTGGACGCAGAACGTGCTAACAGGCGTTTCCGGTTGACTTTTCGCGCCCTCGACCCGGAAATGACCCCATGGAACTCGTCTGTCCCACCTGCTGCGGCGCGATGCGGAGCGAAAGCGACGCCTGGCTCTGCGAACCCTGCGCCCGGCGCTATCCGGTGCGCGACGGGGTCGCTTGTTTTCTCGAAGACGCCGATCCGTTCTACGAAGGGATGTTCACGGGAACGCGGCACGCGGAACGTCCCGAAACGTTCCCGGGACGCCTTCTTCTTCCCTTTCGAATCGCCTGGTCGCTCGACATGCACTACACGGCCCTCCTGCGGCGCCACTTGTCGGCGCGGCACCGGCGCATTCTCGATCTGGGTTGCGGCGGAGGGAACGGCGAACTTCTGCGCTACGGCGCGGAAGTGGCGGGGGCGGACCTGTCGTTCGCCTCGCTGCGCAACGCGGCGACGGTCTATTCGTGCGTCGCGCAGACCTCGGCCTCGCGTTTGCCGTTTCCGGACGACTATTTCGACGCCCTGGCCAGTTTCAACTTCCTCGGCCATGTTGCGCCCGACGAGAAGGAAGCGGTCTACGCCGAGATGCGCCGCGTCCTCAAGCCGGGCGGCCTGGCGCTCCACAACATGGAAACGTCGAGCGAGGGGGCGCTCTTTCGCTACGTCCGGCGCGATCCCGAGTTCTACCAGCGCCAGATGATCGACCTCGACGGTCACGTCGGGATCGAACTGCCCAGCCGCGCGCTTCAACGCTTTCGCGACGAAGGGTTCGACGTCGTGAACGTGCGGCGCGACCACGTGTGGTACTTCTTCCCGTACGGCCAGGCGAAGAAGCGATTCGACGACGACTTCTCGCGCCGCAACCTCTGGCTGCGGCTCCTGCTGCAACTCGACCATGCGATCGAGAACCGTCCGCGTCTTCAGAAGGCGTGGGACTTGGTCATGGGAGTGCCGAGCAGCCTGTTCGCGGCCCTCGCGCCCCTCGACCGGACGATCGGCCTGAGCGTGGCGTTGCGAAAACGAAACTGATTGCCAAACCGCGCCCGGGCGTCGTAACCTGCGCTATGCCTCTCGCGATCGCTCTCGTCCACTTTCCCGTGCACAACAAGATCGGCCAGGTGGTCGCCACGTCGCTCACCAACCTCGACATCCACGACATTGCGCGGGCCGCGCGGACCTTCGACGTGTCGCCCTACTTCATCGTGCACTCGATTCCCGAGATGGAAGAGTTCGCCCACGAGGTCATCCGCCACTGGACCGAGGGGTTCGGCGCGGAATACAACATCACCCGCAAGGAAGCGCTCGAACTGATCGAGGTGGTGCCCGACCTCGGGACCGCCGAACGGACACTCAAGAAACTCTGGGGACGCGATCCGAAGTTCGCCGTCACGTCGGCGCGGCGATTCCCTTTCACCACCACCTACGAGGCGCTGCGTCGTCGCATCGACGAAGAGGACGAACCCGTCTGCCTGCTCTTCGGAACGGGCTACGGCCTGGTGGACGAGATTCTGGCCGAGGCGGATTACGTCCTCGAGCCCGTCATGGGGCCGACGGACTGGAACCATCTTTCGGTGCGCTCGGCCGCGTCGATCATTCTCGATCGGTTGAGAGGGAACAGAGAAGAAAAGGATGAAGGATGAGGGATGAAGGATGAAGAGGCTGTAGGCTGTAGACGGTAGGCAGAGAAGAGAAGGATGAAGAGACGGGAGTGAGGCGGCGCGGATCGGTTCACTGAGTCCACTCCGTCCACCTTGTCCGCCCCGCTTCCCCAGGAAGGAGAAACCATGAAAGCCGTCAGCGTTGTCATCCCCGTTCACAACGAGCGGGAATCTATTGTCGAAACCGTTCGCGCCGTGCGCGAGGCGCTCGAATCGACCGGGCGGAAATTCGAGATCGTCGTCGTCGACGACGGCTCGACCGACGGCAGCGCCGACGAGGTCGCGCGCGGCGGACTCGGCGCGATCCTTGTCCGTCACGAGGGGAACCGAGGCTACGGCGCGGCGCTCAAGAGCGGTTTCGCCCGCGCCCGCCTCGAGCTGGTAGCCTTCCTCGACGCCGATGGGACGTACTCTCCGTCCGACCTGCCGGCCGTGCTCGACGTCGCCGACAAAACCGACATGGCCGTCGGAGTGCGGGGCAGCGACTACAAACGTCACGCGTCGTTCAGCCGCCGCCTGGGAAAGGCCTTTCTGCAGCCCCTCGCGAACTACACCGTGGGTTGGAAGATTCCCGATCTCAACAGCGGGATGCGGGCCGTGAGGCGCGATTTGCTCGATCGCTACTGGCCGCTTTTTCCTAACGGGTTCTCTCTGACCACCACGCTCACCATGACGCTTCTCGCGGGGGGATGGGGCGTCGAATGGGTGCCGATTTCATACTCCGCGCGCCGCGGACGCTCGAAGATCCATCCCGTGCGCGACATGAGCAATTTCATCCTGGTGATTCTTCGCACCATCACGTACTTCCGGCCGCTCCGGGTCTACCTTCCGGCCAGCGCGTTGTTCGTCGTCGCCAGCGTTGCCGTCGTTCTCCTGAGCAAGTACCTGGGCGGACAAGTGATGGACGTGACGGCGCTGTTCCTCTTCATCTTCGGACTGCAGCTGCTCCTCATCGGCGTCCTGGCCGACCTGGTCCTCAAGATCCTCGGGACGAAAAGATGACCGGGTTGCGGGAGATTTCCCACTCGACGCGAAGTCATCTCGTCGGAGTCTTTTCCAAGATATTGCAGACCGCAAAGTCGCCGCCATTGCCCTATCGAAAGAAGATGAAGGTAATGAGGACGAAGACGGGGAGGAGGACGGCGCCGCTATAGAGCATGTAGCCGAAGAAGCTGGGCATCTTGATGCCCGACTGCTCGGCGATGCTCTTGACCATGAAGTTGGGGCCGTTGCCGATGTAGGTGTTCGCCCCCATGAACACCGATCCGCACGAAATCGCCACGAGAAGCGGGATCGGGATGGCGCCGAACTGGCCCGGCGCGAGCTCCAGGCCGCTCATCAGAGGCATTCCGGGCGGCGCGAGGGTCGTGGCGGTCGAGAAGAAGACGACGTAAGTCGGTGCGTTGTCGAGGAAGCTCGACAGGAGACCCGTGCCCCAGAAGAAATGCCAGGGGTGGGTGAATCCCGCCTCGGCCAGCTTGGGGCCGACGATCTGGAGCATCTCGATCGGAACCTGCATCGTGATGAATATCCCGATGAAGAGACACGCTACCTCGCCGATGGCGATGAAGTTGAAGTCGTTGTCTTTGCGCACCTGGCGCGGCGTGATCCAGAGAGAAATCCCCGCGAGAACCAGCTGGACGATTTCGCGCAGGAAGAGGTGAGGCACTTTCCAGCTCGTCCCCGGAAACTCCTTGTTCGGAACCAGGGTGATGACCGCCGCGATCACTCCCAGGATGAGGATGAAGTTCCGCTTTCCCGTCAGCCGCAGCGGCCGGCGCAGGATCTCGTCGAGCTGGATATCGGTCCGCTTTTCGGTCCGGTAGGCGATCGTGTCCCAAACATAGTAGATCGCCAGGACGATGCTCGAGCAAACGGCCCACTCGGGAATCAGGTCGCTGATCGTCCAGAAGAACGGGACGCGCCGGAGATACCCGAGGAACAAGGGCGGGTCGCCGATGGGAAGCAGACATCCGCCGATGTTGCACACCAGGAAGATGAAGAAGACGACCGTGTGGCGCACGTGGCGGCGTTCGCTGTTGATCTGAAGGAGAGGGCGGATCAAGAGCATCGCCATCCCGGTCGTCCCGATGAAGCTCGCCCCGAGGGCGCCGAGGCCCAGAAAGATCGTGTTGGTGAGAGGATGGGCCGGGACGTCGCCCTTGAGGTTGATCCCGCCGCTGATCGTGTAGAGGCTGAACAGAAGAACGATAAAGGGGATATAGTCGTCGACGACGGCGTGGCGCAGGACCAGAAGCAGCGTCGGGAGGCCCGGATCGGCGTGGTGGAAGCCGTACCCGCGCAAGACGTAGTAGGCGCACGCGATCGCGGCGAGAACCGACGAGACAAGGAGTTTGTTCCGGTTTCTCTCCCACCAATGCACGGTTCGGGGGATCAGGGGCAATATGGCGATGGCCAGCAGCAAGACGACGAACGGCAACACCCAAACGAGACCCGGCATGACGGCAGCGGACTCGCTGTGAGAAGAAGACGATTTCGCGAATTGAAATAAGAGGGGGATCTGGTTCATAATCGCCGGGCCGTCGGTGGAAGTCGAGGAAAGCCGGAGCCTTTGCGGCAAAAGCGTCCCGTCGCTTCGGATTCGCTCCTCGTTCTCCCGACGAACGGATTGGAGCCGATCGCTCTCGGCGCCGAGGAATCCCGGGAGGCCGGGTTCGACTCTCCTAGGGGAACACATCGTCCCGCAAGAGTCAAGCGAACCTGCCTCTCGATCCGGGGAGGAGAATTCCAAAGTCGCGTCCCGGTACGGAAGCAGGCTAAAGCCTGTACTCAGAACTTGTTTAGAGTACAGGCTTCAACCTGCCTCCAGATCGCGGAACTCGTTCAGAGTACAGGCTTCACCCTGCCTCTGAATTGCGTTCCTTCTCCGGTCGAACGACTTTGAAATCGTCCTGAGGTGTTACCCCCGGCTACTTCCCGGACAAGCCTCCGGCTTGCCAACAGTTTGTTGCTTTGCCAAGATGTGACCATCCGGTTCCGGAACCCGGTCGGACGATCGAGACTCGCGCGATGAGAGACCTGACACTCAAGATCGCCGCTTTGGCGTTCCTTCTGATCGCCTTGCCGGGAGCGATTCTCACGTGGGAGTTCAAACGCCCTTCGCAGGCCGTCGTCTTGCGCGCGGGCGTGGGCGAGGTCGTCGCGCCCGTCGTCCGCGCCGTCGGATGGGTCGCGCGAACCATGTCCGACTGGCTCGAATTCATCGTCAACAGCTCTCAGGTCCGCGACCGCAACGAAGTTCTCGAACAGCGCCTCGCCCAGCTCAAGGTCGAAAACGCGTTTCTGCGCGAGTCGCTCAACCGCTACCTGCGAATGGACGCCACCGCCGCGTTGGCCGAAAGCGCGGGATGGAATTTCGTCGAGGCCGAAGTCGTGGCCTACGGCGGACGACGCGCCCCGCACACCCTGTTGCTCAACCGGGGCTCGAAAGATGGAATTCGACCGGGCGCTCCCGTTCTTCACATGGAAGGCCTGGCGGGCGTCGTCACCCGGTCGGGATCGGGCGCGGCGACCGTCCAGCTCCTGAGCGATCCCCGCTCGGCCATCGGCGTTCTCGTCCTGCCGGTGCGCGCTCCGGGACTCGTGCGCGGAACCGGTCGCGCCGACTCGCTCGAAATCGTGCTTCGCGACACCGGGGTCGAGCTTCGGCCCGGATACGAAGTCGTGTCGTCGGGAATGAAGGGCTCGCTCTATCCGCGCGGCCTCGCGGTCGGGACGATCGGCGAGCTCGACCGCAATCGATTCGGTCAGACGATCGCCCGCGTGTTGCCTACGGTGGACATGCGCCGCATCGAGGAAGTGCTGGTTTTGGAAAAGGGCGGTTCGCCGGGAGACGTCCCTCGCCCCTGGGAAGCGTGGGACGAGGAAGAGCCGCTCGAAGGCGAAGGGGACGAGACGACGGGCGCGCTCTCGCCGCCCGCCGTTCCATTGACGCCCTAGCGCGTCGGCCGGAGCGCCCGGATATTGGATGGAAGTGGACGCACGATGAAACGCACCTTGTTCACGTTGCTCTTGTCCATTCTAGCCGCCGTGACGGTGGACTCGACCGTCGGACCGATCGTATGGGGCGAGTGGGTGCAGCTGCATTTCGTCGCGGCGACGGTCGCGCTCTGGGGAATGAAGAAGGGGGCGTGGATGGGGTGGATCGCCGGATGGACGGCAGCGTCGATCGCGTCGGCCGTCTCGAACGATCCCCTCGGGATCTCGATATTCAGCCTGGGCGCGGTCGGAATCGCTGCCGGTCTTCTGGCCAGAAGCGACTCGCTTTCTCTTTCCCTTCCATGGCTCGACGCGCCGATCGTGTTCCTCCTCGTGGTGGGAGAACACGTATTGAACAGCGCCGCGGCGTGGATGATCTTGCGCGAGGCGCCTCATCTCGGACTCGGGGGGATGCTGTTCACTGGACTGGCCGTATTGATCGGACTTGCGTTCCGGAGGGCCGTTTCGCCGCCGCGGCGGCGTCCTCTGGCGAGCGAACGGACCGCCTGACGAACCGGCAAGAAGACCGGCACAGATCGGCGGCGCTTGGAGCGGAACAAAAAGAAGGAAGAACCCCGGTTGTCACGCTTCCTGCGAACAGCGGCAGGAACCGCGCCAACCTTTCGTTCTCTTGCATCGCCTACCCCGCGCTAAAGCACGGGGCAAAGAAAGAGCCTGCTGAAGCAGGCTAAGCAGAGAACTCGCATCCTAGCACACTTCGTCCGAAGCAGCAGGATGATCGTGTCCATGAAAAAGACCGCTCGGGGCGGAGTAGCGAGAAGTTGAAGACAGACTCCCTCGGAGATCCGACACGGTGAGAGAACATCCGACAGGCCTAGGTCTCCACGCCCGTCAGTTCGACTACTTCCTGGCGATGTTCGTCCTCTTCGCCACGGGTTTCGGCATTCTGGTTCTCGCCGGCTCGACGCGCGACGTGCCCGAGCTCGCCAAGATCCTCCCCCAACAAGCCCGGTGGTGGGGCATCGCGATAGGCGTCTTCTGTCTGACGCTTGCGGTTCCCTACCGATGGCTCAAGATCCCCGGATGGATCGTGTACGGGATGTTGGTCGTCTCGCTCGCCGCGCTGGTGTTCGCTTCCCACCTGGGGATGGCGTGGATCAGCACGGTGCGCGCGGGAGGCGCCTCGTCCTGGTACAAGATCGCTCTCGGCTCGAGTTCGATCCGATTCCAGCCCTCGGAATTCGCCAAGATCGGCGTGGTCATCGTTCTGGCCCACTGGCTCTCTCTGCGCCGCGAGTCGATCGCCGAAGCGCGCGGATGGAGGAAACCCATCCTGGAATGCATCGTGCCTCTGGCCGTCGCGGCGCTCCCCATGGCAATCGTCTTTCTCCAACCCGACTTCGGCACCGCTTCGGTCTTCCTGCCTCTTCCGTTCATCGTTCTGTTCGTAGCCGGCCTTCCGTGGCGGGTCGTCCTAACGACGGTGGCGTTCGGGACGGCCCTTGCGCTCGGAGGGTTCGTCTACCTGATGAACGCCGACCACGTCCCAGGCCTCAAGCCCTATCAGCTCAACCGAATTCGGGTGTTCCTCGAACCGCTCGGCAAACCGTTCAACCCTCCGGGAGTCGAGGAGATTCTCTACGGTCCCGCGCAGCCCGAGGTTGCCGAGACGAGCGCCAAGAGCCGCGATCCCGACGACTGGCAGATTCGGCAGGCCGAAATGGCGCTCGGGAGCGGACGCCTGTTCGGGAAGGGATGGGGTCAGGGAACGCAGTCGCGGCTGCGGTTCCTTCCGGCCCATCACACGGACTTCATCTTCTCGTCGCTGGGCGAGCAGTTCGGACTCGCGGGATGTCTCGCTCTGTTGCTTCTCTACGTCCTCATCGTCTGGCGATGCGTGCACGTGGCCCTAGTCGCTTCCGACGCGTTCGGACAGTATCTGGTCGTCGGACTCCTGAGCATCTTCATTCTCCACGTCTTTTTGAACATCGGGATGTCGGTCCGCCTTTTGCCGACGACGGGCCTGCCTTTGCCTCTTTTCTCGTTCGGGGGGTCTTTTCTCGTGACCAACTACGTTATCTTCGGCCTGATCGCCAACGTCGGCATGCGACGCGAGCCGAAAGAACGATGACCCGCCTCTCGCACGGGAATCTCGCGGGAAGAAGAGTGAGCGAGCTCAGGACGAGCTGGCGATGGGAGTGGAGAGAATCGTCTCGTAAAGGTCTTCGTGCGCGTCGAGCATTCGGTCCGGGTTGAAGAACTCGAGAGCGCGAGCCCGGCCCGCTCGCCCCATGTCGCGGGCCTTCGCCGAATCGAGAAGGATTTCGACCGACCGCCGCGCCATCTCGTCGTTGTCTCCGACCGCGCACATGTAGCCGGTCGCGCCGTCCTCCATGACCTCGGGCAGCCCGCCTCCGCTTGTGCAGACCACAGGCGTCTCGCACGCCATCGCCTCCAGAACCGCCAAGCCGAACGATTCGTACTGACTCGGAAACAAGAAGAGGTCCGCGGCCGACAGAAGCGATACGATGTCGTTCTGCAAACCGAGAAACCGGACGCTTTTCTCGATTCCGAGCTCGTGAACGAGAGTCGAGGCTGCGTCCCGATCCGGTCCGTCGCCAACCATCAACAAGACGCTCGGGACTTCGCTTACGATGCGGTGGAAGATGCGAATCACGTCGTTGACGCGTTTGACGGGCCGGAAGTTCGAGAGGTGCACAACGATCTTCTGATCCGGCTTCGCCAAGGAACGGCGACAACAGACCGGCGTCTCGGGACGCTTGAAACGGTTGCCGTCGACGAAGTTGTGGATCACGCGGCAGGGCTTGGACGCGCAAAGTCCGAAGCGCCGCCGCGTCTCCTCGGCCAGCCAGTTCGATACCATAATCACCGCGTCGGAAGCCTGGAGACCCAACCGGACCACGGGAGCGAACGCGCGATTGCTCCCGACCAGGGTGATGTCGGTCCCGTGGAGGGTGGTCACGAGCCGGGCCTGGGAGCGAGGGCAGATCTGGCGGGCCAGCATGGCGCTGACGGCGTGGGGCACGGCGTAGTGCGAGTGAAGGATGTCGAGATTCTCTTCCTCGATGAGCTCCGCCAACTTCACCGCCGTGGACAGCGTATAGAGCTCGCTTCTCAAGACCGGATAGTCCACGCTCGGGATCTCATGCAGCGTCAGGTTCTCCTGAAACGTGTCGTCGGCCATCCGAAACGGTCGCGAGGCCGACACCAGGTGGACGCTGTGCCCCCGAGCGGCCAGGCACCGGGCCAGTTCGGTGGCCGCCGCGCCCGACCCGCCGTATGTAGGGTAGCAAACGATCCCGATCCGCATGAGGGGACTCCTTGGTTCGTCTCGCGCCGATGAAACTCAGACATCAGGCTCAAACATCATCCTATGGGGCGGAGCCCGGTCGGGTCAAGTTCCTTGTCCCGACGCGATCCCTATGGCGTTGCGAAACCCCATGACCCTTTCTTGTTGAATCGTGCGCGGTTCTCTGCTTGACTGGTAGAAGCGAATCGATGGAAAGCAGTATACGAACGGGAGGGAACAAACCCGTCCCGCAAGGTGTCGTATTCTTCAGGAACAGACGCCCCGCTCCGGATTTCGCCAGGCCCGGGCGTCGGCAAACGAAGGAGGACCGAACGATGAACCGCACAAACAACCTCTCAAGCAGAACCCGTGAGCGCAAGACCCTCTGGGGCCTGTGGTTTGGAATGGCCATCTGCGCCGGCGCGCTTTTCCTTCTCGCCGCGTCCTCGGCCTGGGCGCAGCAGCAGGCGTTGCCTGGAAAGCAAGAATCTCTGCCCGAGTCCACGCCGGCCTATCGCAAGGCCCTCGGCGCCGCGCCCAAGGCGCAGCTTCCCGCCGAGAAACTGAAAATGGAAAGAGAGTCGCTCGAAGCGACCGAATCCGCTCCGGCCGAAGCGAGCGCCCCAGGAGAGAAGGGGCGGACGTCCAGCGTCAAACAGGTCGTTCCGGCTCCCGCGACCGGCGTGGGCAACAGAGGGAACGCGGCGCCCAACGCCTCTCGCATCGCTCCGGGGCCACGTCCCGATCCGCGTTCGCGCATCCTCGCGGTGCGCCCCGTCCCCCGGTTCCACGTCAGCATCTGGACGGATCGCGACCGCTACACCGAGGGAGACCCGATCGAGATATACTTCCGCGCGACCCGCGACGCCTACGTCTACATCTTCGACACCGATCCGTCGGGCGTCACTCGCCAGATCTTCCCCAACTACTACGATCGCGACAACTATGTCCAGGCGAGCGCCACCTACGCGATTCCCGATCGGAGCTACTCGTTCGTCGTCGAAGGTCCGGGCGGACGCGAGACGCTTCAGATCGTCGCCATCCCGGATCGCGGCCCGGTGTACCGGATCTATGAGAAATTCGATCGCGGCGACCCGTACCCTCGACGCGACGGAGGAACGAGGATGTTCCTTCAAAGGATCGAGAGCGAGCCCGAGGAACAACGAAGGACCGACATCCGGATCTCGGCGGGCGCTCGCGCCAGGTCGCTGGCGATCCAGCCGTCCGCTCGTCGACACATGTCGTCGGCGTCGGACGAGACGTCCTTCCGCGTGGTCGAGAGGCAACGTCACGGGAAAGGCAAACTCCAGGTGGTGTCCGACCCCTCCGACGCGCGGATCTATATCGACGGACGCTACACGGGAGAGAAGACGGGCGAGACTTTCAAACTCGGGTACGGAACATACGAGATCACCGTCGAGAAGACGGGGTACTATTCCCAGAGCCAGGTCGTGACCGTCGAACAGGAAAAGACCTATCTGCGATTCAATCTCGAACGCATCGGATCTCGCCGACGAGGCCGGTGAGGCGGCCTCCGCGCCGCGCTCGGAATCGGCCCCCTGCAAAACGTGCGGCGGCGGGCGCCCTTCGGGGTCCCGCCGCCTCTTTTTTTGGGGGCCGGACGAGCCCTTCCGGACCCCCTGAACAGGGGCTCAAACCTCAAGTTTTGCGGGCTTTTTGCCGATAAGAACGGATAAGGAAAGGTGGGCGCTCCGAGCGCCCAAACACGCGATGTTAGGCATTATCAACAACGCCTTGTCCGCCGTTCGGGCCTATACCCGCGGGGTCCTCGTCGCCTCGGACAACATCGCGAACGTCGCAACCGAGGACTATCGCCCCCTGCGCGCCACCTTCGAATCCGCCCCGGGCGGAGGGGTCGAGGTGCATGTCGACCGGGCGCCCGAGGACGTCGTCGGTGTCGACCTCGCCCAGGAAACCGTGGACCTGATTTCCCGCCAACGGGCGATCGAGGCCAATCTCAAAGTCATCCACGCCTCGGAGAAGACGCTCGGAGTCCTGCTCGACACGATCGGCTGAGTCCGGGCTTGGGCTTTTTCCCTCGCATCCTCTCAATCCCCCCTCTATAATATCTGCCGCATCGGTCTTTGGACTTTGCCGGACCGCGTTCCGGACATTTATCCCAGGAGGAAGCGCTTGGTTATGAGAACACTATCGTTGGTTTCGATTGCCTGCATCGCCACACTATTGCTGACGGTCCCGGCTTGTTCGTCGGCCCCCCCTTTGGATGAAGCCGATGCCGCGACGACCGCGACGCCCATGGTCGCCGAAACGGAAACCGCGACGGGCCAACTCACTCGCGAGGAGAAAATGAAAGCACTCCAGGAGCGAGTGGAGGAAGAACAGGCGCGGCTGAGAAAAGAAGCCGAGAAGCGGCTCGAAAAGGCTCCCGAGGCGGAAAAGACGGGACCGGGCAAGGCCACAATTTCCTGGACGACCCAGAGCGAGGAGAACTGCTACGGCTACTTTGTCTATCGTTCCGAGTCGGAAAAGGGGCCGTTCAAGCGCATAAACAAAAAGGGCGTCATTCCGGGAGCGGGCACGACGACGGTGCCTCAAGACTACCAGTATGTCGATCAACCCCTCCCGATGGGCAAAACGTACTACTATTACGTCGAGGCGCTCGACCTCAGTGGAAACAAGCACGATGTCACGCCGGTGGCGGGCGTCGTGGTGAGCAAGCCGGCCGACCCCGGAGTCACGATCCAAGAAGCCAAGTGACGGGTCGCCGCTTCCCACCCCCTACGGCAACGATGTCGGGACGACTGCCATGAGATTCCTCGCTCTATGCCTCTTCGTTTCGGCCTTGGCTCTTGGCGCCGCCGCGCAAGAAGAAACGCCGTCGGACTCGGTCGAAGGCGATTTCAGCGGCATGACGGCCAAGCAACGCCGTGAAGCGAAGATGAAGATCCTCCGCGAACGCGTGGCGAACGAGCGCGAGCGCGTCAAGAGGGAAGCTGAGGAGAAACGCGAGGCCGAAGAGGCCGCCAAGGCCATGGAGAAGTGGGAGTTGCGGGCGGAAAACGTCAAGCAGGCTCCGGCTCTGGCCGAGGCGACCCTCCTACTCAAACCCCTCAATCTCGTCGTCCGCCCGGGCGAACGCTTCGCGACCCAGGTCGTTGTGGCGGCGGAGGGCGCTTGTTCGTTCGACCGCGTCGAGATCCACATCACCTTTCCGCCCTCGTCCGTTCGCCCGCTCAAGGTTTTCGACTACCCCCTGAGCGAGTTCCTGGACCCGTCCCGGCCCCCCACGGAGAAGTTCAACTACGGGTTGGTGACGTATGAGGCGGACCTTGCCGCTCCCATGAGCCACCACGAAGAGATCCTCCTCCTCAACGTCGTTTGGGAAGCCCTGGATACTCCCTCGCGCGCCGAACTGCGCCTAGGACAGGGCAACGCGCTCGACTCGGCGGTTTTTCTCGAGGACCGCAACATCCTCAAGATGCGGTTCATCTCCGGCAGCGCCTGCGTCAACTCGTCGGTTGAAATCTCCGACACCGGAGGAAGCGCGCAGCCGACTTCGTCGCACGACGCGCGCTACGCCGTTGTCGCGCCTTCCGCCTTCACGCCTCCCGCCCGGTCGGTCGAACTCCGCCTGGTCGAGCCCGACTGGGAACCGAAGCCGGGCGAGGAGTTCGTGGTCGAAGTGATGGTCGACAATCCCGACAACCTCCCGTTCGATCGCGTGGATCTCGCGATCCGCTACGATCCGAAACGGGTGCGAGTCCTCGATTGGGACAAGAAGGGATGGATTCGCGCGGGAATCAACGTCTACGACGCGCACGCGCATCTCGACTTCCCGTTCGACATTCATCTAGCCAACGAGGTGCACAACTCCTCGGGCAGAATCGTCTACAAGATGGGAATGGCGGACCTGGCTCCCCGCCCCTCGGGCAGCCTCGTGCGGATCCGATGCCGCGCCGTCGCGCTGGGGGCCGCGAGGAGCTTCACTCTGTTCCCGCAGAACCGGTACTCGGGTTGGACAACCGACATTCTCGCCCTCGGGCAGAGCGTCCTCAAGCGTCCGGCCGACACTCTCGCGACGGCGTCCGCCGTTTCTCCAATGCCGAGGTAGCGAAATCGTCCGGTTCGTCCCCGGATTCCGGTAGGCACGGTCCAGCGATGCCCAGGCGCCGATCTTCCGCCTCCTCCCCCACCCCGTCTTCCAGCCTTTCGAGAACCGATCTTCTCGCCACCGAATCGGGCGACACGGACCCGGGAAACGGCGCGCTGTCCCTCGCCCTCGTCTATCCGAACGCGTACGCAGTCGGCATGTCGAGCCTGGGCTACCAATGCGTATACCAGTACGCCCGCGATACGGGTTGCGCGCGCGTCGAGCGCGCCTTCGCCCTCTCGTGCGAGGGACGGACCTTGGAGACGGGACGCTCCATCGCCGAGTTCGACGTCGCGGCCTTCTCGGTCTCCTACGAGATGGACTACGCGAATGTCCTGGCCGCGCTCGACTCGGCGCGACTCCCCCTGTTTGCGTCGCGGCGCGACCCGCGCTCCCCTCTCGTGATCGCGGGAGGCATGGCGGTCGATCTGAACCGTCATCCCGTCTATCCGTTCGTCGACATCCTGGTCCACGGCGGAGGCCGCCGCCGAGTCGAGGCCGTCGTCGCCGCGTGCGCCCGAAACCCGGGATTCCGACGCGACGCGGCGGCGCGGCGGCAGATCCTCGCCGACTTGGCTTCGATCCCGGGCGTCGAGGCGACGGCCGGCGCGCTCCGCTCGGTCGGGCTCGATCCGGCGGCGGGACACGAGATCGTCGATCTAGAGATAGAGAAGCGGATCGAAGACGTCACTCTCGACGAGGGTCTTCGACTTCCGGTCCCGCCAGGTTGCATCGGCGATGCCGCCTGCGGACCCGTGTCTCCGGAAGCGGAGGCGGCCGTCTCCCGGATCGCCACCCCCCACGCCGAACTGGGACGCCGCGTCCTGGTCGAGATCGCGTCGGGCTGCCCTCACGCCTGCGCCTTCTGTTGGATCGGCCATCGGTGCGAACGAGCGACGCCGATCCCGGCGGACAAGATCCTCGAAGCGTGCGAAGAAGCCTGCTTCATCGCCGAATGCGACGCGGTCGGCCTGATCGCTTCCGCCGTCGGCGCGCATCCCGAGATCGACGCGATTTGCACTGCCCTCATGGACTCGGACCGCACGATATCCTTCTCTTCGCTCCGAGCCGACGAGATTTCCGCGACGATGATCGAGGCCCTGGACCATAGCGGCCAGAAAGGCATCACGCTCGCGCCCGAAACCGGAGACGAGGAACTGCGACGGCGTCTGGGCAAACCGATACCCGACGCCGCGTTCCTCGACGCGATCGAACGCGCCCTTCGCGCGGGGATCGAAGACGTGAAACTCTATTTCATGACCGGACTGCCGGGCGAGACCGAACCCGAGGCCGACCGCATCGTCGAATTCACGAATCGCGTTCGAGAGGCGATGCGGCCGTTCGGACGCGAGCGCGGCCGAATGGGAGATCTCTCGGTCAACCTCGGGATCTGCGTCCCCAAACCCGGCACGCCGCTCGCGCGGCACGAAGCGCCGCCGCTCGTCGTCGTCCGCTCGCGCGTTGGGAGAATTGTCCGTGGCCTGAACGCGCTGCCCAACGTGCGGGTCTCGGCGGCGAGCCCGGACGAGAGCCGGATCCAGAGTGGCCTTTCGATGGGAGGACTCGAATCCGCCGCGCTCCTTCTCGATCTCAAGCGAGCCGGACCCCGCTGGCGCAACGTCGCGCACGGCCTCGCGCGCCGGGGAGCGAGCTCACAATAGAACGATAGCGGACGGCAAATGGCGTCGAGTTGTCGATCCCGAGCAGAGTGAGACAGGAAGCGGAGCCTTCTCAGCCGTATCCGCGTTCTTTGAAGAATCCCGAGTATTGCTTGTCCACAACCAGAATGTGGCCCACGAGCCATTCGCCCAGGAAGTTCATCAGCTCCTGGGGGAGCATCGCGCGAGACTCGCGGAAATCCTCGCTGAAGTCCGAGACCTTCTGAACGAACTCGTTGTGAGCGAGACGGTGCTGGTGAAGGCCCGGAAAATCGTGCTCGATCATCAGTTTTTCTTCCCCGGCGAAGTGAGTGGCCGCGTACTCCATCAAAGAACGGAGGACGATGGACAAGGTTTGCCATTCCTTGCCATGCGAACGCGCGTCGTGGAAGAGGTTGATCAGATCGATGAGCACCTTGTGTTGATCGTCGAGATTCCGAATTCCGACGCTGTAGTCGTCTTGCCACTCGATTAGAGACATGGAAGGCAGCCTTTCCGGCTCTGTGATTCCGGCGCGCTCGGCGTCCTCAGGAAGTTGGCTCAAGAAGACTTGGGCGGCCCCAGGGCTTGTGAATCGAGTGTATCAACGCCCCGTCGGACGTGTCAACATGTCTTGGCGACGGGGTCGGACCCTGGACTTGGGCGTCGGATAAGGTGGGATCATAGGGAACAGAAGGGGTCCTTTGTACATAGAAGGCATCGCTAGGCCGAGTCGTCGGGTGCGTCTCACCGCCAAGAAACGCTTGACTAATCGGGGGTCCGACACCAGAATGATGCCGTTCTTGGCTCCTTGCGCCTCCAGGGGCATCCTGTTTCGGTAGAACGACTCTCGGGTCCGGCCCATCGTTCCGGCGTCGAGACCCTATACACTCAAGAGGTATCTGGCGATGAATCTCGAGGAAATCAAGGAACTCATCTCCGTGATGCGGACAAACAAGATCAAGGAGATCGATCTGGAGCAGGAGGGGACAAAGATCCGAATCGTCGCCATCACGCCGGCGTCGGCCAGAAAGGGCGAGAGTCGGTCGGGGCCGGCGCCTCAGTATGTCGTCGCCCACCCGGGCATCATGACCGCGCCACCCGCCGCCGCGGCGAACGGCGCGCCTCCGCCCGTCCCCGCCCCCGTCGTGCCCGCCGAGGAAAGCGCGCAACGGGTGGAAAAACCGGAGCGCGCGGGCAAGGAGATCAAGTCTCCGATGGTGGGCACCTTCTACCGGGCTCCCGCGCCCGGCGCCCCTCCCTACGTTGAGGTGGGCGCCACGATCGGCGAGGACACGGTCATCTGTATCGTCGAGGCGATGAAACTGATGAACGAGATCAAAGCGGAAATGCGAGGGCGGATCGTCGAGGTGCTGGTCGAGAACGGTCAGCCCGTCGAGTTCAACCAACCCCTTTTCCTCGTCGAGCCGATTTGACGAACCGAACGGACAGCCATGGCCAGAACAGATAAGGCGCCGAAGGAGAAGCCGCGGGGCGAAGTCGATTCCCCACCGCCTAGGGAAGAGTATTTTCGCAAGATTCTCATCGCCAATCGCGGCGAGGTCGCTTTGCGCGTGATTCGCGCCTGTCGCGAGTTGGGAATCCAGACCGTGGCGGTCTACAGCACGGCCGACGTGGATTCGCTTCACGTTCGGTTCGCCGACCAGCACGTGTGCATCGGAGGACCGGCCAGCGCGGAATCGTATCTGAACATCCCCAACATCATTTCGGCCGCCGAGATCACCGAGGCCGACGCGATCCACCCGGGGTACGGTTTCCTGGCCGAGAATCCGTCGTTCTCCCACATTTGCGAAGAATGCCGGATCCAGTTCATCGGGCCGCCGCCCGACATCATCGCCAAGATGGGCGACAAGGCCGTAGCCAAACACACGATGTCCGCCGCCGGAGTGCCCGTCGTTCCCGGATCGGACGGCATCGTCAAGGATCCCGCCGAGGCCGAAGCGATCGCCAACCGCATCGGCTACCCCGTGATCATCAAGGCCGTGGCCGGGGGCGGGGGCCGGGGAATGCGGGTGGCGACGAACGACCGCACCCTGCGCACCGGCATCGTGACGGCGCAGGCCGAGGCGTCGGTCGCGTTCGGCAACGACGGCGTGTACATCGAGAAGTTCCTGGTCAATCCCAAACACGTCGAGATTCAGGTGTTGGGCGATAACCACGGCCACGTGATCCATCTGGGCGAGCGCGACTGCTCGATCCAGCGCCGCCATCAGAAACTCATCGAGGAGACCCCCTGCCCGGTCATGACCCCGGGGTTGCGCAAGAAGATGGGCGGCGCCGCGGTCGACGCCTGCCGCGCGGCGGGCTACGTCGGGGCGGGAACGGTCGAGTTTCTCCTGGATCGCGACATGCATTTCTACTTCATGGAAATGAACACGCGAATCCAGGTCGAGCATCCGGTCACCGAGGTCGTCACCAACACCGACATCGTCAAGGAGCAAATCCGCGTGGCGGCCGGCTATCCGTTGAGTCTCACCCAGGACGAGGTGCGGTTCGAAGGCCACGCAATCGAGTGCCGGATCAACGCCGAAGACCATGAGCGCGGCTTCATCCCTTGTCCGGGAACGCTGACGACGTACCACCCGCCCGGCGGCCCCGGCGTGCGGGTGGACAGTCACGCCTATCGCGAGTGCGTGATCTCGCCGCACTACGACTCGTTGATCGCCAAACTCATCGTGCGAGGACACAACCGCACCGAAGCGATCGAGCGAATGAAACGCGCGTTGGACGAGTACATTATCGAAGGGGTGAAGACGACGATTCCGTTCCATTTGTGGGTGATGGAGAATCCCGTCTTCCGGCAAGGCGATTTCGGCACGAACTTCATCGACGAGCATTTCGGCAAGTAGACCGAAGACGCGCGCGGACCGCGGCCAACGCGCGACGCGCGCCTCAATTCCGGCGAAAGGAGTGGTCGAAGAAATGAGCGGAAAAGACAAACCGGCGCCCAGCCCGATCAAAAAGGAAGAAGCCGAGTCCTTGGGCTTGGGCAACATCACGATCAGCGACGAAGTGATCGCCGCGCTCGCGGTTCAGGCGGCGCAGAAGGTCGAGGGGGTGTTCCTGGTCGGTTCCTCTCTCAAGAGTTTCCTCGGCGTCAAGGACGCCGACAAGGGCATCTCCGTTCGCACCGACGAGGAAAGCGGCCACGCTTCGGTCGACGTCGATATCAGCGTCTCCTACGGCGTCAACATCTACGAGGCGGCCGCCGAGCTGCAGCGCGTCGTCAAAGAAGAGGTCGAGGCCCTTACGGGCTCGATGGTGGTGGACAAAGTCAACGTGCGTATCCGGTCCATCGTCATGGGAGGCGAACCGGATCGCGAGTTGGTGAGTCCGGACAAGGCGATGGGATCGGTCGCTTCCAAGTCGGACTGAGAACGAAGGACTGAGAGAGAACGACTCCAGGCCCGGGCGTCGCGTCAGGTGCGTCGTTCCGGGGGAAAGGATGTTGTACGATGAGCTCGATGCAACATTTTGTCCGCTTTCTCGAATCCGTTCTGCTGCGGGTGCTTCGCGCGCTGTGCCCGATTCTACTTCTCCTGATCGCCGCGGTGAAGATCGGCCAGCGGGTCAAGTACCGCGCCTGGCAAACGTGGTTCGAGTCGAAGGCGGATTTCCTTCCGCCCTGGACGTTCACGGCGTTCTGGATCGCCCTCGCGGTCATCGTCGTTCTGATGGCCATTCTGTCGATCCGCAAGTCTCTCTCCGGCAACCTCCTGGTGCTCAAGACGAACTCGGGGTTCCCGCTCAAGATCCGCGAGGGCGCGATCAGCCGGTTCGTCCACGACCGCCTGGAGAGCCTTCCGTTTATTCGGAACAGCCGGATCTCCGCCCGATCGGCCGGGGGCGCGCTCGAGGTGCAAGGCCGCGTGTGGGTTTCGTGTTGCGAGAAGATCGACGATCTCCACAATCAGGTTTGTCAGCGGATCGTGGACGACACGAAACGGGCGCTCGGGATCACCAAGGTGATGACGCCGAAGATCGTTTTCGAGGACATGGAGGCCAGCGCCGCCCGAAACGGGAATCGCGAGGCGTCGGGACGAGTCGAGATCTTTCCCAAACCCGCCGCGCTCGAAGGCGGAGAGGGAGCGACCGTTCCGTGGCGGCCGTCGGCCGACGAGAAGAAACGGACCGACCGGGAGAAACCGTCCGAGGAGGATGAACGAAAGGATGTCTGAGCCGCCGTCGCGCGATTCGACGATCCGGCGCATCGCGGATTGTGCCCGAGCGGGCGAGCGCATCGGTTTCGCTTTGGGCGCGTTCGTGCTGATTCACGCGGGGACGGTGCGCTATCTGCGCCGGGCTCGCGAGAGGTGCGATCGGCTCTTCGCGGTCGCGCTACCCGTCGATGAAGGGGCCTCCGCGGACGCGGACGCAACGTTGCTCAAGCCCTCGGAGCGGGTGCGCGTTTTGAGCATGTTGCGCGAAACCGACGCGGCACTGCTCGCGGGTTCGGACGGCGAGCCCGCACTCGACGATCTGCGCGCCGCCGCGCCGCGGGCCGCGTGGATGCGGTGCGAGGCGGAGGAAGATGTCGGCGCGGATATCGCCGCGCGGCTCGAGACGATGGGAATCGAGTTGGCGCACGTTGGCTCGACGGGCGAATGCACGACACTCGAAGTCCTGCGACGCATCGCCCGCTAGAGAATTGAGTTTGCCCGGCCTCGACAAGGGCCGTCGGCGATCGATGTTCCCCTGAGGGAACCATTATCGGCCCTGAAGACGCCGAGTTCGAGGAACCAGAAAAACGGAGGAGATACGAGAATATGGCGCCTAAGTCCAAAAGTCGGGGCAACGACCCGTACGAGTCCTTCCAGGTGGAAGACCGCGTGCGGCACCCCAAGTTCGGAGAAGGAACGATTCTGGAACGGATCGGTTCGGGCGAAGACACGAAGTTTGTGGTCGGTTTCGCCGAGGAGGGCGAGAAGCGCCTGATGGCGCGTTTCGCCAACCTCAAGAAGATTCAGCCGATCGAGTCCAAGGTCGCCGAAAAGGTATGAACCTTGCCGCGCGGCACGAGATACGGATTCCGCAATGAGCCCGGAAATCGTCAGCGAGAAGCATGTCCGCCACATCGCCCTTCTCTCGCGCCTGGAATGCAGCGATCCGGAGATTCGCAAGTTTGCGGGCGACCTGAACGCGATTCTGGGCTACGTCGAGAAACTCAAGGAGATCGATACCGACGCGATCGAGCCCACAACGCACGCCTTGCGTCTGACCAACGTGTTCCGCGAGGACGTCGTCCGGCCTTCGTTGACCAACGCCCAAGCGCTGTCCAACGCGCCGGAAGCGGAGGCGGGTCATTTCAAAGTGCCTCCGATCATTCAGGAAAGCTGAGCCCGCGTTCGCCCTGTCGGCGCGGCGCGGGCATCCCGCCCCTGTCTTGTCATGAACCGAGCCATCGTCGTCGTCATCGTTCTGGCCATCGCTCAAGTCTTCGGCATCTTCGCCGTCGGGTGGATCGCCCGGTGGCGCGGCTACGTGCGCGAGGAAGAGCTGGGGCGCTGGTCGCGTTTCGTCATCGACATCCTGTTCCCTTTCCTGGCGTTCGATTCGATCGTCCGGGGATTCGACCGAAGTCGCTTCGTCGAGTTCGCGATTCTGCCTTTTCTGGCGCTCGGGATCATCGTCTTCAGCACTCTGGCGGGTCTCGTCCTGCGACGCGGACTCCGGACACGCGACGTCGATATCCGCAAGACGTTTCTCCATCTCTGCGCCATCAACAACTACGGATTCCTTCCCATCATCATCGTTCAGAACCTGATCCGCCAAGGACAATGGGGTGAAATCGCCTTGGCGCAGCTCTTCATCTTCAACCTCGGATCGACCATCGGGTACTGGACGATCGGCGTGTGGATTCTGGGCGGGGCGAAACTCCGGGAAGGCGCGCGCCACCTCCTCACGCCCAATATCCTGGCCGTCTTCCTCGCGTTGGCGGTTTGCCTGACCGGCCTGAACCGTTTTCTCCCGTCGCTTCTTCTCCAGATCACCGGGGCCATCGGCCAAACGGCGGTGCCGATCATTCTGCTGCTCATCGGCGCCACGCTCTATCCGCTGCCTTCGTTCTCGAACGGCCGCGACGTGGCCTACGCCACCTTCCTCCGCCTCGGCGTCATCCCCCTCCTGGTCATCGGCATTCTGAGCCTCCTGCCGATTTCTCGCGACGCCTATCGCCTGATCCTCATCATCGCGGTGATGCCCGCGGCGGTCAGCGCGACGATTCTCACCCGGCGCTACGGCGGATCGCCCGACTTCGCCGCGAGCGCCGCGGTTTCGACGACCGTCCTGTCCGTCGCGACCGTGCCCCTCCTGATTCGGTTGTTCTGGTAGGGACTTTTTCTCTTAATCCCCTCGATTTCTTCGGTTATAGTGTGTCGCTTTCCGCAAGCGGCGCGGGGGCGACGGGCCGAAACGGCCTACCCCCGCGTCGCGAGTTCTTCGCGAGGTGGACAACGAATGGATCTTGCACGCTGGATGGAACCCGAGACCGGTTCCGCCCCGATCATAGAGTATTGGGTGAATGGGAACGTTCCCCGGGAGGGTATCGAGAGAGCGTTGCGCGAGATCGCCGACGCGGGCTTCGGCGGCGCGGCCCTTCGCCCGACGGAACGACCCGCCGGCCTGAACTTGTCCGACCTCGACACGGCGGACAGACCGGCGTTTGCCCTCCACGCCGTGGTCGAGCGATGGGATGAAGCCGCGCGCATCGTCCTTCGGGAGAATCCGTCGTCCGCATCCCAGAGCCTCCAAATCGAACGCTGTCTGAATCCCAAGGACGCCGCGAAACAGGCCGCGCGTCCCGACGTACTCGGCGTTTACTGTCTCTCGCTCGCCGAAGGCCAGGCGGTCAACGGCCTGGAAGTCTTCTCGACGGAAAACCCGCCGCCCGACGACGCCTCCGACCTCCCGGTCGCCGTCTCCGTCGTCCGAGAGGCGAACGATCCGACCGGTTGCTCCGTCGATCTGCTCGACCGCGACACGAGTCGCCGTCTGATCGAGACCGCGTTCGAGCCGTTCCTTCCGCTCGCTTCTCCCGAGTCGCGGGCAGGCGCGAGAAGGATCGCTTTCGTCAACCTCCCCGAACCGCCCGGCGCGGACGTCGGTTCGTTTCCATGGAACCCGGCGGTCGCGGAACGCTACAGAGAGAAATGGAACGAAGATCCGATTCCGCTCCTTCCGCTCCTTTGGTTCGACGGTCCGGGGGCAGAGTCGTTTCGTTGGCGAATGCGAAGTCTCGTCGCCGACCTCTTCCTCGACGGATTTGTCAAACCCCTGTCGGAATGGCTCCACGAGCGAAACTGGCTTCTGGCCGGAGGATTCGATCGCAACGGTTCGCTGACGGCGCAGATCGTCCAAGGCTGGGGACCCTTCGCGCGGTTCTTCGAGACGATGGACCTACCCACGGTCTTCGATCGGACCGAAAACCCGACCGTGTCGACTCTGTCCCTTCGCCAAGCGCTTTCGGCGGCGACCCAGACCCAGGGACCAGGCGTCGCCTGTCGGCTCGGCCTCCAAACGGGCGGCGTCGACGTTTTGAAGAACCTCGTTGCGCGCGCGGAACGGGCGGTCGCGGCGGGCGCGTCGCATGTGATGGTGGATCGCTCTCCCACGGCGACGTCCGTGAGTCCGGCACAGCCGTGGTGGCCTTTGCTCGGCCCGCTGAACGCCCAGCTGAGCCGGTACGGGGATCTTCTGAGACAAGGACGAAGGGTCGCGAGTCTGTTGGTTCTCGCGCCGTCGGAATCGATCGCGGCGTCGGCTTGCACGCCTCTTCCTCCCAATCTCGCCGCCGTACCAAGCCGCCCTCGCCGCGTCGAGGACCGCGCGGGCGAGGTTGAGAGGCAATTCTCCAACCTACTGGACGCACTCCAGGCGCATTCGATCGACTTCGACCTCGCGGAAGAGGAAACGCTCCACCTGCGCGGGCGGGCCGATCTCAATGCGTTCCGGATCGGCGAGGGCGGCGAGTACACGACCCTTGTCGTCCCCCCCGCCGTCTCGTGGCGGGCCGAGACGGTTCGCAAGATTCGCCGTTTCGCGCGACGAGGCGGAGCGGTGATTCTCGCGCGACCCATCGCGGCCAGGGTCGATTTCGAGACCTCGACCGCGCTCGAAGACCTGGCCGACGAGTTCCAGAACGTCTTCGTCGTCGAGCGGGCGGGACGCGAGGTGTGTTTTCAATACAGTCGTCTCGAACCGCGCCGTATCCAGATCCGGCCGCTCGGCGATCGGACGGCGGATTCTCTGGCGATACTCCAACGCCGCAGCGCAACCCACGAGATGTTCTTTGTCTGCAACACGTCGGCGGACCGCGACGTGGAGGCCCGGGTGAGTATCCACGCCCAAGGCGCGATCCGAATCCTCGACGCCTGGACCCCGCGCATTCTTCTGCGCGACGCCGACGACGAGCGCGGCGCGCGGACCTTCGGATTCACGTTTCGCGCCGGAACATCGGTCCTCTTCGCCGTCGGCGGCGAGGCGGAACCGACCGAGCCCGCGCATCAGCGCCTGCCTCACGCGACGTCACGCTTCGCCCTCGAAGACCGGTGGGAGTACGAACGCACCGGCCCGAACCTCGCCCCGCTCGAATCGGGTCGCGCCGCCCTCGACGACAAAAGGGTCGGTCCGGTTCAACCGGTCGATGAGCTCCGCGCCGCGTTGAGTCGGCGTCTCCACGCCGACATCGGTCCCCACCAAGTGACGCTCTCATTCCCCTTCGAATCGCAAACCCTGTTCACCGAAACGAATCGTCGTCTCGACGCGCTCGTCGAGCCGGTCGACGGCATGGAGATCCGGGTCAACGGCGAGATTGCGACGAACGAGCGAGACGAACCCCTGGTCGATCCGCGTCTTCGTCGGTTCGAGATCGCTCCGCTCGCGCGTCGAGGCAAGAACGTCCTCGAGGTGCGCTATCCCTGGTCCTCGGGACCGGCCGTCGTGGAGGCGCCGATTCTGGCGGGCGATTTCGCGGTGACGATGGTCGAGGGCCGGATCGTTCTGTCCGAAGAACCCGAGGCGCTTCGGGCCGGCCGCCTGGCCGACCAGGGCTACCCGTTCTACGCCGGACGGTTGAGACTGCGTCAAACGTTCGACCTGGAACCCCGGGAGCGCGAACGTTACTTCGTCAACCTGCACGAGATCGGTTCGGCGGGCGTGAGCGTGCGCATCGGCGAGCACGAGCCGCAAATGTCGATCGCGCCGCCGTTCCGCACCGAGATCACGCGCCTCTTGCGCGAAACGCGCCACACGATCGAGATCGAGCTGGTCTCGTCGCTCGACTTCGCCCGTCCCCCGAGCGAAACGGGACGCGAGCGCCTCCAGCCGTTCGGTCTTCTCTCCGGATGCGAGATCGAAACGTTCGATCCCGAGGCGCCGCCGCCTCCCGCCGAGCCGACGCAGGAGGACCAGGCGCAGAGTGAGGAGGGGACCGACACCGAGTCTTCCGAGTCGGAAGAAACGACCGAGCCCTCGACCGAATCGTTTTAGCGGTCCATCCACTCCGAAACGAGAGGTTCAGAGTACAACCTTCTGGTTGCTCTTGCGCCTATGAAGAGCAGGCTGAAGCCTGTACTCTAAACACTGCGCCAGACAGTGCTCAGTTCGTCATGACAGAGAGAACGGACCGCCAGAACGAGCGACGCCGCTGCGTCGAGCGAGATTTCTGTTGCGGGTATCCGGGCGTTCACCCATCATAACCCGCCCGGTTCGCTTCGCCGGTTGCGCTGGTCGTCAATCTACTTAGGAGTTCCTGCCTCCCATGCAAACCCTCGTCCTGATCAAACCCGACGCCGTGCGCAGAAGTCTCGTCGGCGAAATCGTCCGCCGGTTCGAGAACAGAGGATTGCGGATCGCCGCGATGAAGCTCGTCCGGTTCGACGCCGACCTCTCGCGCCGTCACTACAAGGACCACGTCGATAAGGACTTCTACCCGCCCCTCGAGAAGTTCATCGCCTCCGGGCCTTCGCTCGCGATGGTTCTCGAAGGGGACAACGTCATCCAGGTCGTGCGACAGATGATGGGCGCGACCAACCACCTCGAAGCCGCTCCCGGCACGATCCGCGCCGACCTGGCGCTCTCGACGCGCGAAAACCTCGTCCACGGCTCGGACAGCCCCGAGTCGGCCGAGCGCGAGATTCCTCTCTTTTTCGGAAAAGACGAAATCCTCTGAGGGCCGACGATTACCAGAGTTTCTCGGGATAAACGCCGCTTTCGATCAGTCGCCCGATGCTGTCGATCACGCGCGGGCGATCCTCGCGATACGTCACGCCGAACCACGATTCGCTCGTCGGAAGCACCTTCATGCGCGCGTGACCCAGCGAAACGGCGCGGTCCACCACGTCGGGCAGGAAGAATTCGGCCTGGGGATCGTCGCCGCGCGCGCGCAGAAAGCGGTCGAGCTCGTCTCGCAGAAGAGTGAAGACCGACGGGGTGAAACCCCACATGATGAGCGAAACCGTTTCGTCGCCCGTCAAGGGATGAACCTGGCCCAGCGCGTCGGTGTAGCGCGCCCCCTTGCCCGCCTTCTCGATTCGGGTGAGTTCCTCCACCCCGTGCAGGTAGCCCTCCACGTCCATACGACACAAGGCGCGCGAAACGGTTCCGTGGTCCGAAAGCGTGTTGCGAAGCGTGAACCCGACCATGCACCAATCGCCCACGCCCGACGCGTCGTCGTGCGCCTCCTTCAGATGGTCCGCCAAGAGACGGAACGAATCGGCGCCGCAGAAATCGTCGGCGCTGACCACCGCGAAAGGTTCGCGAACCCCCGGCTCGGCGACGAGGACCGCGTGACCCGTTCCCCACGGCTTGCGGCGCTCCGGAGGGACGGAGAATCCGACGGGCAGGCAATCGAGTTCCTGAAAAACGTACTCGACGGCGACGCGCTTCTCGAACTTGCGACCGAACGTCTCGCGAAACGCCGCTTCGATGTCGCGACGAACCACGAACACGATCTTGCCGAATCCGGCGCGGATCGCGTCGTAGATCGAATAGTCGATAATAGTCTCGCCGTTGGGCCCAACCGGGTCCACCTGTTTGAGCCCGCCGTAGCGGCTCCCCATCCCCGCCGCCAACACAACCAGAGTCGGTGTCGCCATCGATCCTCAACGCCTCCCGTCGATAGGAATCCTCACGCGCTTCGCTCCACCTTACGCGCCCGACGCGGAAAGTCAACGCTCGCGGTCGAAACAGAGGTGGAAAACGCTCCGCCGGTTGGTGCAAGATCGCATCGTGCTCGGCGCGGCCGATCCCGCGGCGTCGAAGGGGCATATAGGCGCAATGGCTCGATCCGATCCTCAGACCCCCACGATTCTCTATGTCCGACCGTCGGACCCTCGCCGCACGGCCATAGCCGAGTACGCCGACCATTTCGAACTGGCGCTGCGGCGCATCGAGGGGGCGCACGTTGTCACCCTTCCGTCTCCCGACGTCTCCGAACGCATCGATTCGAAGGCCGACCGCGAGCGCGCGGTCCGCGACGCGTCGAGTCACGCGCGGCTCTATCGAGGATTCGGATCGAACGCGATCGTTCACGTCGAACAGGGCAACGCGCTCCATCGCGAGTTCTGGACGGGGTGGGCGCTGATGCGCGGACTGCCCCGCGCCCGATTCTTCTGTACGATCCACGATCCGCCGACGCTGTGTTCGAACCCCTATCGCTACGTCCGGACGGAATTCGAGGGCCGGACTCCCGTGCGGATCGCGAACGTCGCACTCACCAAGATGGCGGAGACCGTCGTCGGGTGGAGGAAACGACGCGTCGAAAGACGATTCGTGTCGGGATGCCGCGCGGCCCTGGTTCTTAAGGAGGGCGGACTCGACGCCCTTCGGGGCGCGCCCCTGTTCCGGGGTCCCGAGCTCGTTCGGATCGCTCATGTTTTCGCGAGCGACGACGCGTCCGCCTCCGTTCCGCGGCCCGAACGGAACGTCGCGTCTCCCACGATCGGGATGTTCTGTTTTCTCGGTCCCGACAAGAGGATCGGGGACCTGCTCGACGCCTTCGATCGCGTTTCGGAACGTCTCGCGCGGGAGGCGCCCGACGGCGCACGCCCCAACCTCGCGATCTTCGGCGCCCCGCAACGCGGAGTCGAAACCGAATCGTTCTTCGAGGGCGTCCGCGCGCGAATCGCGCGCTCGCCCTATCGCGACCGGATCGACTTCTCTCCCGGTTTCATCGAAGAATCCGAGCGCGACCGGCGTCTGGCCGCCATCGACATTCTCGTCTTGCCGTTCGCCCCGGTCGAGCGCATCGCGTTCAGCTCCGCCGGGTTGATTCGCGCCATGGCTCTGGGGAAGGCGGTGGTGGCTTCCCAAACCGGCACGGTCGAGGAAGAAGTCCGCGACGGACAAAACGGGCTCGTGTATCCGCCGGGAGACGTCGATGCCCTGGCCGACCGTCTCCACGCCCTCGTCGCCGACCCTGCGTTGCGCGAACGGATCGCCTCGGCGGCCGCCGAGCACGTTCGTTCCGAGCACTCGCCCGAGGCCCTCGCCTCGCGCCTCGCGCAAATCTATGGGATCTGAATCGAAATCGAGATAACCGGGGAGGTGTTTCGGGCCGCCGGAGCGAGTCATTCGCCCCTCGCGGGAAAGATCAGATCGCCCGCGCTTGTTGTCCCGTTCGACGCGTCGTACGCGATGCGGGCTTCGTCGTCCCGACAGTCCGGCCCGGTGCTCCACAAATCGTACCCCGCGCCGTCCGGAGTCGGACGATAGTTGAAATCCCTGCCCGAGAAGGAGTCCCTCGGCAACCCCCCGGCAAAGTAGGTCGGAGCGAGAACGTCGAGCGAATCGGGGTATCGCCCGTGGTCGCTTCGGAACATTTCGAGCGCCACGGCCAATCGGGTCTGATGAAGCCGGGAGCGAAACCTCTCGATTCCCGCGAACGCGACCATGAAATCGGGCGTCGCGATGTCCGCCGCCAGTTCCGCCATCGGACCGGCGCCGCTGTGGCGCGTCTTCTCGATCTCGCCGATTCCGGCCCGGTACGCCTCGAAATCGATGGTCCACCAGGGAGCGCCGAGATACTTCGTTTCGTGGACGAAGAGAGCCTTGAAGGAATCCTCGGCCGGCTTCATCCCCTCGATCCACTTGTGCGCTTGTCCGAGACTTGGAGAATTCCCCCCCCCGAACAGGGACGATCCGCCTTGCCGCGCCTCCGCCTCGACCTCCGCGGCCATCATCTTGAACGTGACTTCGACGCTCTTCGCTTCGAGAGCCAGAGTCGCCGTCGTCGACCATTCCTGCGTCGCCTCAATTTCCGCGAGACGAGAGCCGACCCGTTCCAGTGTGGAACGGTCCAGGCGGCCGCCGATCGCCAGACGCCGAATCATCTCGAGTGGGATTCGCTGCATCGTGACCGACGCCAGGCGCAAGACCAGCAGGTTGTCGGGAGTCCCGAGATCGCGTCCCATGGTGAGCGCCGTCAGATACTCGTCGAGCGCGTCGGAGTATCGTTCCGCACTCTCGAGCCGCCTGCCCTCGAGGCAGAGCGCCTTGACGGCGCTGCGGAACAGGATGTAGTTCGGGAGGGGCGTGTTCGGCCCCTTCGAGGCGCCGATCCCGCGGGCATAGTCGAGCGCGGCCCCCTTGCGGATCTCGGCAAACACGGGTCGCAAAGCCAACAGGTAGCGGTCGAGAGCCCTATCCCGAGGATCCCAGCTCCTCGCCAAGACGCGGTCCAGCTTTTGATTCAAGGCGCCGCTCACTTGGGGTCGCCAGAACCATCCCGCGATCACGTAGTATAATAGCGCGTTCTCGCGGCCTTCCCTTTCCTGGAGGTCCAGAAGATCGGAAACGAGGGAACGGTCCTCCGGGCGATACGGAGGAACGCGGCTCAGAAGACTGCGATCCATCTTCCAGTCCCGGCTCGAAAGCGCCCCCAACGCGTCTCCGGAAACGGTGGTCGTCGTGACGCCCTCGCCGGTCGCCCCGTCGAATACGCCGAAAACGACCGTCCGCGCCGCCTCGTCGCGAGCTCGACCGGCGAGGCCGATCCCGACGCCGATCGCAACACCGACGAGACAGACGCCCAAGAGAAGGATCGTCCGTTTTTTCACCATGGGATTTCCTTTTGCCACGTTCATTAGAGAAATGATATAACCTCCGTGTTGCCGCACACAATCGAATTCCCCCGAACGGCAAGGTGTCGGCCATCGTGTCCAACAAATCCAGTCGCTTCTCAAAGGTGGAGGGGCTCGTCCAACGCCTGGCGGACGGTCACCGACCCCGCGGCGTCGGCGAGGTTCTTCTCACCGCGACGCTTCGCGCCGCGAGCGTCGGCTGGTGGATGGGCGCGGCGACGCGCTCTCTCGCGTTCGACCTCGGACTCAAACGCGTACGTCGCGCGGGATGCCCGGTCATCGGCATCGGCAACCTGAGCGTCGGGGGGACGGGCAAGACTCCGATGGTCATCGAGACGGCGCGCCTCCTGGCCGAATCGGGACGCCGAGTCGCCGTCGTCAGCCGAGGTTATCGCAGACGCTCGGGCGGCGAGGTCGTCGTGGTGAGCGACGGTCGATCCGTCCTCGCCTCGCGCGACGAAGCGGGCGACGAACCGTCGATGATCGCCCAGTCCTTGCCCGGCGTCGCCGTCGTAGTCGGCGCGGACCGCACCGCGGCTGCCCGCAAGGCGATCGAGATCGCAGATCCCGCCGCGATCCTTCTCGACGACGGGTTTCAGCACCGTGCTCTCGCGCGCGACTGCGACATCGTTCTATGGGACGCTCTTCGCTCCGCCGACACGTCGGCGCTCTTGCCGCGAGGACTCCTGCGCGAGGGACTCGGCGCGCTCAGGCGCGCTCACGCGCTCGTGTTTACCCGCTGCAACCTGGCGCCTTCCAGACGCCACCTTCTGAGTCGCATCAAACGCATCGCGCCCCATCTGACCGTCTTTCACGCCGAAGTCGAGCCGACCGGCCTGTTCGACTCGCGGGAGCCCGAGAACGCGCTCCCGGCGGATTCTCTGCACGGGCGACGCGTCGCCGCTTGGTGCGGCCTGGGCAACCCGGCGTCGTTCTGGAAAACCCTCGAAGTCCTGGGAGCGAAGATCGTCTGCCGACAGGCGTTCCCCGACCACTACCGGCCGTCGGCGGCCGATCTCTCGGCTCTCGCCGACAAGGCTGTCCGGCGGGGCGCCGAGTGGGTCGTGACAACGGAGAAAGACCTTCAAAACTCGGACGAAGGATGGGACGCTTCGATCCCGTTGCGCGTCCTGCGCGTCAAGATGACGCTCGGCGCGGACACGGAGCGCTACGCACGGTTTCTCGCGGGATTTCTTCCCGGTTCCTAGTCGAGCATCTCAGTCGCAGCGGACCTTCACGACGACCTTGCGAATCTCGCCCTCGCCGATCATGCCCGCGTGCCCGTCCTCGGGAAAAAGCACGACGAACTGATTCGGAGCGAGCGATATCCAGGCCTGCGGCTTGTCGGCGAAGAACTGCGCGTCTCCCTCGGAGTTGTAGAGGCCGTCCGTCTTGCGAAGCATCGAGTCGGGCCGCCACCCGATGGTCTCGTGCCCGCTCAACAGGAATTGAATGTCGATATGGCGGCGGTGCGTTTCGAGCCGCGCCTCGCTATGGGGATGGCCCGGGCCGCGCATCGCGACGGTGTAGACTCGGTCGCCGTCGATCGCGTGATTCCCCTCGTCGAGCTCGGCCAGGTCGGGCCGACGCAGAAACTCGAACGCCTCCGCAAAACCGGGATGAAGCGAAACGTAGCGTTCGGCGTTTTCGATTCCATCGAGAATCATACCGTGGGTCCTTTCACGTGAGAAGACGGCCTTTCCGGAAATCCTGGGCGGAGGAGACCCGGAATACTCCCAAGAACGGAAAGGGCTGCTCGTCCGCACAGATCTCTTGGACTGTCGTCGACTCCAGCCAACTGAAGTTGGAACAACGAACGAAGAGCCGGAATCGCCCAAGGCGGTCTGCTTGTTGTTCCAACTTCAGTTGGCCAACGGTCCCGCCGTTCCAAAGAATCCCCGGAAGGGCCAAGAGGACTTCTCATTGGTTCACTGTCCAAGGGCTTCGAGAATCTCCGCGGTCGACGGCATCCCCCGCTGAGCGAAAACGATCTTGCCTTCCTTGTCGATCGCGTAGACGGTGCGAATCGTTGCCAGAATCCCTTCGCATCCGTAGGCGTGAACCGCCCGCTTGTCGCCGTCGACGAGAAGCGGGAACGGGAAGTTGCGTTTCTCGATGAAATCGCGATGCGACTCGGCGCTTTGCGGATTGACGCCGAAGACGACCGTGTCGCGCGCCTCGAATCGCGCGAAGTCGTCCCGAATCGCGCACAGCTGCTTGGTGCAGCCAGGCGTCCGGTCCCCAGGGTAGAAGACCAGAACCACGTTCTTGTCGCCGCGAAACGCTCCGATCCGGACGGGATTGCCGTTCTCGTCCGAGAGGGTCACGTCGGGCGCGTCGGCTCCGACGGGAAGGAGTTCTTTCGCCCGGCCCGCGCTCCCCGAGTCGTCGGCGGACGGCTTGACGAGCCGACACGCGACCTTGGGCAGCGCGACGGCAACCAACGCGATCGAGAGTGCGATCCATTTCGCGCGGGTGGTCTTGAAGTATCTGAGTATCTTCATCTTCCTTGCCCTCCTTTTTCCGAAAGACGCCGGATATCGAGAACGATCGTTACCGGGCGCGGGATTCGCGATACGGCTCAGGAGGATTTCAAAGTCGCGTCTCGATGCCGAAGCAGCAGGCTAAAGCCCGTACTCAAAACTCGGCGCTCAAAACCCCGTCCCGAGTACAGGCTTCAGCCTGCCTGTGAACCTTGTTTCGTCCTCGGATCACGACTTCGAAATCCTCCCGCGATACGGCTTCACCGGGGGACTTCCGCTCGTCGTCGAGCCCATCGCCGAATCGCAGCGCCGACGACGACAATCAAGTAGACGGCCCCCGCGAGAAGCACAATCGTCGCGCCCGACGGCAGGTCGGGTCCGTAGCTCAGGGCCAGCCCCCCGGTGGTGAAGATCGAGCTCGCTAGAATCGATAATAGCATCATTTGCCAAAGACGGCGCGAGAAATGTCCCGCCACCGCCGCGGGAAGCGTGAGCAGCGCGATCACCAACACGATCCCGACGACCGTGACCAGAAGAACCGTGGTCAGCGCGGTCAACGCCAGGAGGAGAAGATAGTAGAACTCGACGCGGACGCCTCGCACGCGCGCGAATTCCTCGTCGAAACAGACGGCGAGAAACCGGTTGTAGAACAGGATGCCCAGCGTCACCACCACGACGTCGAGCCCGAGAATGAGGGCCAGATCGCTGTTTCGCACCATGAGGATGTTGCCCAGGAGATAGCTCATCATGTCCTGAGTGTAACCCGGAGAGCGATAGAAGAGCAGAACCCCCGTCGCCATCCCGATCGCCCACAACGCCCCGATCACGGTGTCCTCGCGTTCGCGTCCCTTGAGGCTCACGAGTCCGATCACGACCGCCGCCAAGAGGGCCGAAACGATCGCTCCGCCGAGCGGCGCGATCCAGGCGACGCCGTGAACGTGGTTGAGATAATACGCCGCCCCGATTCCCCCCAAGACGCAATGCGCGATGCCGCCCGCGATGTAGGTGATGCGGCGCGCGACGACGTACGACCCGACGATGCCGCACGAGACGCTCGCCAGCAACCCGGTGAGCACCGCGCGTTGCATGAAATCGTAGTCCCGGACCGCCTGGAAGAACTCGTTCATCCCGCTTCCCGTCCGTTCAGAATGTGGTCGTGTCGGATCATGCGGATCTCGCCTCCATAGACTTCGCTCAGGATCTCGCCCGTGATCTCGCTGCTCGGGTGAACGAAGACGCGGCGGTTGACGCACACGATTCGTCGCACCAGGCGAGTCACGAACCCCAGATCGTGCGACACCATGACAATCGTCGTTTCGCGGTTCAAATCGGCGAGCAGCTGGAACAGGTCTTCCTCGACCAACAAGTCGAGATTCGAGGTCGGTTCGTCGAGCAAGAGCAAGCGCGGGCGACTCGCCAGCGCCCGGGCGAGAAAGGCCCGTTGCTGCTGGCCGCCCGAAAGGCCCGCGAAGTGGCGCCGCCGCACCTCGTAGAGCCCCACCTGACGCATGGCCTGGATCGCCGCCTCGCGGTCCTCGCGACCGTAGAAACCCAGCGCTCCGCCGCGCCCCAACCGCCCCATCGTGACGACGTCCGTGACGTCCACCGGGAACTCGGGATCGACGTAGGCGCGCTGAGGCATGTAGCCGATCCCCGCGCTCTTCTCGCGAAACGGATCGAGTCCGAAGACTCGCACCGAACCCGCGGTCGGACGCAGCAGGCCGGCCAGGAGCTTGAGCAGCGTCGTCTTGCCGCCGCCGTTGGGACCCACCATGCACACGAAATCCCCCGCCGGAACAACCAGCTCCACCTGCTCGAGAACCGGGACCGCGTCGTAGGAAAACGACAGCCCCGAGATCTCGATGGCGGGAGAAGACGTTTTCTCGTCAGCGCTCACCGTTCCGCGCTCCCGAAGCGAAACCGTCTCGAATCGCCTCCGCCGTCTTCACAAGGTTCGCCAGATAGTCCTTCGCCAACGGGTCGATCGCGACCACGCGCCCGCCGATCGCCTCGGCGACGGCCGAGGCCGTCCGGCTCGAAAACTGCGGCTGAACATAGATCGTCTTCACCCCCTCGGCCCGGAGACGGTCGATCAGCTGGGCCATGTGTCGCGATCCGGGTTCCTTCCCGCCCAACTCGACGGCCGCCTGTTCGAGGCCGTAGGCCGAGGCGAAATAGCGAAAACTCGGGTGGAAAACGTAGAACGTCCGGCCGCGGAACGGGGCGAGCATCTCGGCGATTTTCTCGTCGGTCTCGCCCAACTCGTGGACAAAGGTCCGGAGATTCCTGTCGAAATACGGGCGGTTGCCCGGCTGAATCTCCAAAAGCGTCGCGCAGATTGCCCGCGCCATGATCTCGACGCGTCCCGGATCGAGCCAGACGTGCGGATCGGGCTCGCCCCGGCGATGCGCGTGTTCCTCGTGTTCGGCGCCGGGTTCTTCTTCCGTGGCGTCTTCGGTCATAGCGAGGAAGACGAGCGACTTGGAGATGTCCACGATGCGCAGATCCTTCTTCGCCGACTCGATTTTTCTCAAGGACGATTCCTCGAAGGGCATCCCGATCCGGAAATAGACGTCCGCCTGCGAGAGTTCGGCCATCTCGCGCGGAGTCGGATCGTAGGTGTGCGGCGATTGACCCGACGCAACCAATACCTGCACCTGGACCCGGTCGCCCCCGATGCGCTCGACGAAATACGCTTCCGGAACGATACTCACGGCCACGTGGATCGTCTCCTTCGTCGGAGCCAACAGAGACGGGAGCGTGGGCGACGAGACCGGCCCGGGATCGGGTTTGTCCTCCGCGGCTCCCGCGCTCAATGTCCATCCGACAAGAACGATGAACGCCGCCAAGAGATGAAGATTTCGAGAAAGAGCGCTTCCGTTGAATCGCAGCATTCGACACCTCCTACCGTTCTTTGCCGCAGACCAGGTGCGTGGCGTCGCAATCGCGGCATTTCGCGACCGAATGCGTCCGAGAGAACCGGTTCCAATGGCGTTTTTGATCGGGCGTGAGGATGCCCGTCCCGCGACAGAGCGGACAAGCGCTATCGAGGGCCGCGAGGACGGCGCGACGGATAAAGTCCGAACGGTTTTCGATTCCGTCGAGGGCGTTGAGGAACGAGCCGTCCGCCTTGAACGTGACGACACCGCTTTTCGAGCGTTTCATGACAGACCCCCTCCTCGCTTCGCCGCCCGGTCGTCGGTCCCGCCCGCGGCGCCTCCCCCTATCGTATTATAATGTAATACCCCCTTGTCAAGAGGTTTCGAGGACTTGCGACCTGCTTGCGACCCGCTTGTGCCTTGCTTGCCCGGCCTCTCGGTGCTATCTTCTTGCTCGGTCTCACGTGTCTTCAAGCGTTCTTGAGACGCGTCTTGTCTGCATCGGAAAATCGCGGAAGACGTTCCTGGGAAAAGGGGATACCTATGTCCTTGACGGTCGCTTCATCCAATCCATCACGCTCCGGTGCGAGACTCGCGCCGCATCGCATCCTCTCGCGCACGCTCTGTGCGGCCCTCCTCCTCGCGTCCTCCCTTCCGATCTCTCGTGCGCAAGCGCAGTCCCGACTTCAAACCGGACCCCAGCCCCTCGGCTCGGGAGACGAGAGAATTCATGTGATTCCTTCGCTTTCCGCCCCTTCGGTCAAGAACGGCGGAGAACTCAAGATCCAGGCGATCGTCAGATCGGCCGAACCCGTCGTGAAGGTCGAGGCTCGGATCGAACGCAAACCCGAGAGAGTCCGCGTCGGCTCCCCCGCCGACGCCCCTCCCGACACAAATCGCCTCGTCTCCGTCTTTCCACTTGCGCCGGCTCCGACGAAAGTCGGGGGCGCGGCCCCAAACGGCGGGCTCGGCTTCTGGGAAACCGAGTGGAAGGCGTCGGGACTCGAGGAGGGCCACTACGTGGTCGCGCTCACGGCGACCGACGCGAGCGGGCACTCGTTCGAAGACCGCTCTCTCTCGTTCTCCGATCCTGTAGCCGGGCAGACGGAAGCGGGCGACACCGACTATCCGATGGCGAGTCCGTTCGAGTTCGGCTCCGTCGACGTCTCGTATTGCGGCACAGGCGATGTCTACGTCACAAACTTCACCTGCGCTCTAGTCGACGAAGAAGACGGCTACCTGTATCTCGGCTCTTCCAACGCCGTGAAGAAGATCGATTTGGGCGACGGCCCGGAACCGCCTCAATGGGTAGGGACTCTTGTGCTCTTTCCTCCCGAGTCGGGCATCGAGTGCGGTGTCATCGACCCGACCGCGGGTTTTGCCTATTTCGGAACGAGAACGTCACCCGCCTACATAGTGAAGGTAGCCTTGGGCATGGGCGACGCCTCGCCGACACGGGTCGGTTCGGCGGTGATCAGTGACGTCGCCTGGTTCCAGAGCGCCGTCATCGACCCGGCCGCGGGGTACGCGTACTTCGGCGGCGCTCCGGGAGTCGCGAAGGTCGAGCTGGGCGATGCCGTCAGCAGCCCCACCCACCTAAACTCCCTCGATCTGTCCGTTTATGGCGGGTGCTGGGGACCCGCCGCGGCCATCGACACGACCAACGGATTCGCGTATTTCGGGGGTAGTGGGGGTGATGTGTTGAAGGTAGGGCTTCCCGCAGGCGATTCGACTCCGACCCTGGCTTCCTCATTGGCCCTGGAGGGCGACACGCTGGGCTACGGCGCCGATCTGACCTGCCTCTTGTTCGATGCCGCCAACCGCTATCTGTACGCCGGTTGGGCGGATGGTTGGATCGATTCCAGGTCCGTGAACACTGTATTGAAGATTGCACCCAGCGACGGCGTCAGCTCTCCCGCACTCTCGTCGTTTCTATTCCTGGACGAAAAACCGGTCCATGGGTTCCTGGATGCGGCTGGGGGTCGAGCCTACTTCACCCTCACCCCCTCCATGTCGCCCAGCTCTTCCCAGGTCCTTGGAATCCTCCTGGACGATCAGCCGAGCACACCTTCGGTGGTCGGTCAGAGCCCGATCTCAAACGACGACTCCACGGACCTCAGCTGTTCTGCGTTCTATGATGCCGGCGGGCTGGGCTATTGGCTAGCCACCAACGGCGAGATGCTCATAGCGGACGTGGCCGAACCGGTCGCCCCCCTCCGAGAGATCGGCGCGACGTGGCTGGAGAGCGACCAGGACATCGCTTGCGGCGTGGTGGACGAAACCGCGGGATATGCCTATTTCGGCACGAACACGACTCCGGGAACGGTTGTCAAGGTGGCCTTGGGCGACGGATCGAATCCTGCGGTTCGCGTGGGCTCGCTTCGGCTGAACACGGGCGAGAACCTGCTCTCGTGCGCCGCGATCGACGCCACGGGATATGCCTACTTCGGCACGGCCACCAATCCTCCTCGCGTCATCAAAGTCGCGCTCGGAACGGACGACGATCTCCCCTCGCGGATCGGCGCTGTGACGCTCGACGTCCAGGGGGAGCCCCTGACTTGCGCCTTGATCGATCCGGCGTCGGGCTACGCCTACTTCGGTCTTCGGGGTGCGTGGGCTTCTTACGGCGATCAGGCGGGCGTCGTGAAAGTGGCGCTCGGCGCCGGAGATTCCCCGCCCACGCAGGTGGGAGCGGCTTACTTCCCCGATGTCGACAATTGGCTCTTGTGCGGCGTGATCGACACGCTCCACGGCTACGCCTACTTCGGCACCGCCGGCGACGGCAACGTCGTCAAGGTCGCCCTCGGAGCGGGCGACAATCCACCGGTCAAAGTCGGGTCCTGCGACCTCGGGGGATTCGCCGACTATCCGTGGTGCGCGATCATCGACGTGCCGGCGGGGTACGCGTACTTCGGGCGAGACGGCTACACCAATCCGACGGCTATCGTGAAGATCGCGTTGGGCGAAGGATCGAATCCCCCCTCCCAGGTGGGAGCGCTCTCTCTCGGTTCGTACATCGCCTACAACGACTATCCCGTTACGGCGGTTCTGGATTCCGAGACCAGTCGCGGCCTCTTTGGCGTTTACGGCGGCGACGTGCTCGTGGTCGATCTGGGCGAGGGATCCGATCCTCCCGCTTTTCTCTGGAAGGCGCCCTTCGAGGAGGATGAACAGTACCTTTGTCAGGCAGCGGTGATCGACGAGACAAACCGCCATGCTTTCTTTCCGACCTATACGGGCGGGTTGGGATCGCCCCCGAACATCGTGAAAGTGGCCCTCGGCGACACCCTCACGTCTCCCGCCCGGATCTGTTCGACCCCGCTCTTGAATCTCGGAAGCCAGTTCTCGTGCGCCGTCTTGGATTCGGATCGGGGCTACATTTACTTCGGAACCGAGACCGCGCCCGGTCGAGTGGTGAAAATGACGCTCGGCGGCGATTCCGAGGCGTCTCAATACGTTGCCACTCTGGAACTCGAGCCCGGCGAGGACAACATCCGGTGCGCGGCCATCGATACGGCCGCCGGCTATGCCTATTTCGGAACCGACACGTCTCCGGGTCACATCGTCAAGGTGGCGCTGGGAGACGGCCCCACAACACCTTCTCGAGTGGGAACGCTCACCTTCGGGCCCCCGTACTACGAAGAGTACGTGAGGCAAGGCGTTCTGGACGTCGAGAACGGCTACGGCTATTTCGCCACTAACGGCCGCATCGTGAAAGCGGCGCTGGGGGAAAGCGGCACGCCTCCTACCTGCGTGGCCTCGATCGACTGCGGTTACCTCGGTTACAATGAGCGGACGAGCGGGGCCGTCATCGACACGGAGAGCGGCCACGCGTACTTCACCTATGGGTCGCCCGCCTACATGGGTCCGTCGTGGAGCCAAGTGCTGAAGGTGGCGTTGGGGGACGGGGATGATCCGCCGACTGTCATTGGCTCCGCGGGGCAATCCGGCGTCTACCCGATCCGCTCCGCCGCGATCGACGTGGCGAGGGGATGCGCGTACTTCGGAACCGGGGTGAACGACACCGCCACCTATCCCCTGGAGATCCCCGCGACGATACTCAAGATCGGTCTGGGTGAAGTCTATGAAAGCCCGACTCTGATCGGCTCGTTGACCCTGCCTCGGGGCTACTACGACATGTCCTCCGCGGCGTTCGACGGCGACAACGCGTATTTCGCCGGTGGGGAACCGGGCCTTGTCGTCAAGGTAGGACCGGGAACGCCAGCCGGTCCGCCCGTGTTGTTGGGCGGCCAAGCGTTAGCCTCAGGGGAGGACTATTCGGCCTGCGCGGCGATCGACCCGGACGCCGGTGTGGCCTGGTTCGGCACCCACACCGCGTGGGGCGGAGTGGTGAAGGCCGCACTCTCTCTCAAGGACTCGATCCACGCATCGAGAATCGACGTGCCCGAGACGGCCGAGTTCAACGGGATGCGGTTCTACTCTCATCACGCCGGAGGGCGCCTCCGCCTCGCGCTCTACGCCGACGGTCCGACCACTCGTACGCTCCTCTGGGAAAGCGACCTCCTGGACAATACCGTAGAGGAGAGCTGGCTCTCCGTTCCGGTCTCCGACGGCACTCCCGGAAACCTGTCTCTGCCGACGGGCACATACTGGCTGGCGTTCCAAACGGACAACGGCCGCAACGCGCCCGGCTATCGTCGGGGAATTCGCGATTCCGGTTTTCGCGTACCCGCCGCATTCGGTTCGTTCCCGACGGAAATCCCCGTGGCGGGAAGCGTTTCGACGCAGGCCAAGTGGAGCGCCTATCTCGTCTACAACGAAACCTCGACCGTCGCGCCAACGAATCCCGGAGCAGCCGACGTCGCGACGGACCGCATCGTGTGGACCTGGACGGACAACTCGACAAACGAGGATGGCTTCAGAGTCTGGGCCGACCCGGGAACCGGCTCTCCCTCCACTCTGATCGCGACGACTGACGCCAACGTCTCCTCCTGCACTCAAACCTCGCTATCGACAAACACCCTCTACACCTTCCAGGCGGCCTCGTTCAACCTCGTCGGTGAGAGCACCCGGACGACCGAGTACGGACGGTACACTCACGCCGCCGTTCCCTGCGCGCCGATCCTTGGCAATCCGAGTACGGACGGTTTCGACGCGGCCATCGCGACCAGCGACAGCAACTCCTCGCAGACCGAGTACGCCATCCACTGCGAGACAACCGTCCAATGGGTAGGAGAATCGGGCACCCTGGGGACCGGCGAGACCTGGCGGACGGCGGATGCCTGGTCCACCGTGACCATCTCCGGCCTGGCTCCCGATATGGAGTACTCGTTCCGCGCCAAGGCGCGCAACGGCAACGGAGTGGAGACCGCCCTCGGCGCCGCAGTCGTGAATCGAACTTTGGCCGTGACCAGCTACACCGTCGTCTTCCTCACCGATGGCACTCCGGGCGCGTCTCTCTCGGGGACAACCACACAGGTTGTCGAAGAAGGCGGAGACTGCACGCCGGTCGGCGCGATCCCGCCGCCGGGTCACAGCTTCTTTCGGTGGACCCGAGACGGGGAGGGTTTCTCGACCGCCAACCCTCTCACCGTGACCAACGTCACCGAGGACATGACGCTCGTCGCGTGCTTCGGCTCCGTTCCTTCGCCCGATACCGGCGTGGCGAACTGGGACATCCACGAGTAGGACGCGCCCCTGCGCCGTGACGCGGACTTGGCCCGGGCTCGGGTGTGACTTCCCGACGGCTGAGTGCGCGCATCCGTCAGGACCCTCTTGACACAAGTCGCGGCGGTGCGGCATGGTGAATCTGCACCGGCGCACGAAGAAGGGAGTCTGCCTCGCCAGAGGTTCAGGAAGCGCCCGACCCTATTTGAGGTTCCGGAACCATGATACTTGAAGTCCAGCGTTCCGCGCTCCGGGGCTCGGTCCCCATTCCCGGCTCGAAGTCCCACACGGTGCGGGCGGTCGTTCTCGCCTCGCTCGCCGAGGGCCGAAGCCGTCTCGGGGACCCGCTCGACAGTCTCGACACCCGCGCCGCAGTGGGCGCGTGCTCCGCCTTGGGAGCAAAGATCGACACGGCGTCGGATCCTAACGCTTGGTTTATCGAGGGGGTCGCGGGCAAACCCTCCGTTCCCGAGAACGTGATCGACGTGGCGAACTCGGGAACCACCCTCTACGTCGTCATGGGCGCCGCCGCGTTATGCGGAAGCGGATGGGTCGTCCTGACCGGGGACGAACAGATTCGCCGCCGTCCGGCCGACCGGCTCATGTCGGCGCTGCGCGATCTCGGGGTCGAGATCTTTTCCACGCGCGGAAACGACATGTGTCCCTTCGTTCTGCGCGGTCCCTTGCGCGGAGGACGCACGTCGATCGAGGCGATCACCTCGCAGTGGGTCACGTCGATCCTGCTCAACGCTCCGCTCGCGCAGCGCGACGTGGAGCTCGAAGTCACGCGGCTCAACGAGGCTCCCTACGTTCAAATGACCGTCGACTGGCTCGAAGGCCTCGGCATCGAGCTCGAGTACGACGAATACTTCTCCAGGTTCCGAATTCCAAGCGGACAGCACTACCCGTCCTTCGACCGCGCGATTCCGGCGGACTTCTCGTCGGCCACGTTCTTCCTCGTCGCGGGGGCCGCGCTCGACGCGGAGCTTGAGCTGACGGGTCTCGACATGAGAGACTCGCAAGGCGACAAGGCCGTGATCGACTATCTCAAGGCGATGGGCGCGAAGATCGAAATCGACGACGTCGCCGGAGCGATCCGCGTGAAGAAGTCGTCCCTCCACGGAACGGAAATCGACCTCAACGCCACGCCCGACGCCCTTCCCGCAATGGCCGTCGCCGGAGCGCTGGCCGACGGCATCACGACTCTGGTCAACGTGCCTCAGGCCCGCGTCAAGGAAACCGACCGCATCGCCGTCATGGCGGCGGAGCTCCGCAAGATGGGAGTCAAGGTCAAGGAAACCCCCGACGGCATGATGATCGAGGGACGAAACGGGACGCTCGAACGGTGCGAGTCCTTGTGCGGCCACGGCGACCATCGCGTGGTCATGGCGCTGAGTCTCGCCGCCATGGCCGCCGAAGGTCCGAGCCGCATCGACACCGCCGAGTCCGTCGCGGTCACCTTTCCCTCGTTCGTTTCGCTCATGACGAATCTGGGCGCGCGGATCGAATGCAGGCCCTAGGGTGCAGGCCATAGGCTTGAGGCTGGAGGCATTAGGCGGGATGCGAAAAGGATGAAGGATGAGGGATGAAGGATGAAGCACAGAAAGGCTCTCCGGCCTAAGGCCTGAAGACTAGACTCCGTCCGATAATGACTCCGAAGGAGTAAAATGTGAATAGCCACGGGTGAGGCCGAAGGCCGAAACCCGTCGAAAACAAGCATCCTGTGAATCGCGACTCCGAAGGAGTCGAACAAACAGAAGGCCTCCAGGCAATTGTCGGACAGAGCCTAAGGCCCAAAGACTGAGGCCTAAAGCCTACAACCTAAGGCCTAGTGCCTGTCGTGTCGTTCGTGGTTCCTTTCTCTGTTTTTCTTCTCTCGATCTCAGGAGGCGCCATCATGCCGAAAGTCGCCGTCGTCCTCTCGGGTGCGGGCCGCATGGACGGCTCGGAAATCCACGAAAGCACCCTCGCGCTTTACTTCCTCGCCCGCGGCGGAGCGACGTATCAATGCTTCGCGCCCAACGAGCCGCAAATGCGCGTCACCAACCACGTCACCAACGAGGAGATGCCCGAGACGCGCAACCAGATGGTCGAAGCCGCGCGCATCGCGCGCGGCGACGTCAAGCCCCTGGTCTCGGCACGCGCCGCGGACTACGACGCCGTCGTCGTGCCGGGCGGATCGGGCACCGCGCTCAACCTGGGCCGGGGCCCCGGCGGCATCCAGCCCGAACTCAAGCGACTCCTCGAGGAAGCCGCCGACTTGGGCAAACCCATCGCCGCCATTTGCATCGCGCCTCTATTGGTCGCGCGCGCCATCGGCAAACGCGGCGTCCGGCTGACCATCGGAAACGACGCCGAGACCGCCGAGCGGATCGAGCACACCGGCGCCCGCCACGTCGAATGCACGGTGGACGACTGCGTCGTGGACGAAGAGCACCGCGTCGTCTCGACCCCCGCCTACATGCTCGGCCCCGGCATCGCCGACGTCGCCAAGGGGATCGAGGCGTGCATCGACGCGCTGTTGAGGATGTGTCGCTAATTGGATACGCCCCCTCTCGATCGATCCGCGACAACCGAAGAACACCCGCGACAGTCGGAACCCAGTCCTCCGGCCTCGCCGTCCGCGACGCTTTGGCGGCGACAAATCGCGTTTCCGACCATCGGGCCATTGTCTGCGTCGTGGACGTTCCGTAATCGCACGGCTTTTCTTTCGACACGCGGCGTCCGGGCGTCCTATAATGACTGAACATCTGTCCGCCCGAGGAGGTGGAACATGACGCCGCTCTATGAATGCCGTCTCAAGTGCGAATTGCCGCAAATCGTCGAGGCGCTGGTCCGAAGCGTCCACGACACGCCCAAGATCGACCATATCGACACGCACGACCTGCCCTCGCGCCGCGCGATCGTCGAGATCCTCACCGATCTCTATTCGCTCCTGTTTCCCGGGTTCATCCGCCAGGACCTGTGCCACGCCAACCTCGACTACTTCGTCGGCGACCGCGTGGATCGGCTCTTTGTCCGCCTGAGAGACGAGATCGCCAAGGCGCTTCTCCACGGCAACGAGGGGCGCGAGGAGATCGCCATCAAAGAAGCCAAGGATCGCGCCGAGCAGATCGCCGTCGAATTCCTGAAACGCCTGCCCGAGGTGCGCCATCTGTGCGAAACCGACGTCGAGGCGGCCTTCGCGGGCGATCCCGCGGCCAAGAGCCTCGCCGAGGTCGTCTTTTCGTACCCCGGGTTCCACGCCATCGCGACGTATCGTCTCGCGCACGAACTCCTTCTCCTGGGCGTCCCCCTGATCCCGCGTTTCATGACCGAACACGCGCACAAGGAGACGGGGATCGACATCCACCCGGGCGCCACCATCGGCGAAGGGTTTTTCATCGACCACGGCACGGGCGTCGTCATCGGCGAGACCACCACGATCGGTAAACGCGTCCAGATGTACCACGGCGTCACCCTCGGCGCGTTCTCCCCGCGCAAGGGCCAGGCCCTGCGCGGCAAGAAACGCCATCCGACCATCGAGGACGAAGTGACCATCTATCCCAACGCGACGATCCTCGGCGGCGAAACCGTCGTGGGCCGCGGCAGCGTCGTCGGCGGCAACGTCTGGCTCACCCATAGCGTCCCGCCCGGCAGCCGCGTGGCGGTCGAAAGCCCCGCGCCCAAGATCATCTCGAGCGACGACAGCCAGGTCTGAGGACAAGGATGAAGTAGGAAGGAATTCGAGGAGCAGAAGCCATGAAGAAGGAAACCGCCGCCGAAGACGCCGCGATTCCGGCTGGCGCCGATTCCGTCGAGGCGAACGACGAGAAGCGCGAGATGAAGGACTGTTTCGGAGTCAACTTCGGCTGGTTCATGGAAGACATGATCGGCGACCCGGACCAGGTCCGCCATTGCTACGACTGCATGGATTTCGACAGGTGCCAGAGGATGGCTCAGGTCCGCGCGCTGAGCCTGTTGCGGTTCGAGATCCGCCGCAGCGCCGCCTATCTGGGCCGCGCCGTCAACGGTGCGTCGAGCATGAATCCGCTCGGATGAATTGCGGGTTGCTGGTTACGGGTTGCGGGTTGAAAGACTGGGGCGGCACTCGGACGCCCTTGGCGATTTCGAGCCGGTGCGTCCTTGGCGATGCGCGCGGGCTGCAAGTCAGCCTGCTTCAGCAGGCTCCCCGTTTGCCCCGTGCTTCAGCGCGGGGTAGGCGAGACAAGGAGACCGAGGGCCGGCGCGTTTCCTGCCTCTTTCCGCGGGAAACGTGACGGCCCGATCGATTTCGCCGAGATCCGTCGAGGCGACCCTAATGTTTCGCGCTTCGAAGCGGAAGGCGCGCAACACAATTCCAGGATACGGAACTGGCAAGACATGACCTCACCCAACCCGACGTTGCCCGTCGAAATCTCGCGCGATCCGGGATGCGAAGACGTCCCCCTCCCCAGCTATCAAACCGACGGCTCGTCGGGGATGGACCTCCGCGCCGTCGTCGATTCTTCCCTCGTCGTCGAGCCGGGCCGCGTGGCCTTGGTCCCGACGGGACTCCGCATCGCCGTTCCGCGCGGATACGAGGCCCAGGTCCGCCCCCGCTCGGGCCTGGCGCTACGCCACGGCATCGCCGTCCTCAATTCCCCCGGCACGATCGATTCCGACTACCGCGGTCCGCTCAACGTCATCCTCTGCAATCTGGGGTCCGAGCCGTTCACGATCGCGCGAGGCGACCGGATCGCCCAGATGGTGGTCGCGCGGGTCGAGCGCGTCGAGTGGCGCGTCGTGGACGAGGTGGACGCCACCCCGCGCGGCGAAGGCGGCTTCGGCCACACCGGAGTCCGCTAGTGTCGTGTCCCAGGAATAATAGACGATATTCTATGCCGCCCCCTTTGAGGGGGCTCTTGTATGAGGAGACGCCCTTTCCCACGGGCTGACGCCCGTGGCTAACCCTATGTCGCCCGCTGCGCGGGCTTAGAATAATGCGAGGAACACCCGGGACGCCACACTAGGCGCGACAGAGAATCCTCCGTTCTCGACGGGAACCTTCGGCCGTTTGTTGTTTCCCAACGGTATCTCGCGGATCACTGCCACATAAAGATTTAGACGGTCTTGCTTTTCTTGCCGCGCCTCGCCTGGGCCCCCTCCTTCCCCGGCGGCGGCCGGGGGGAATCCCGCCTCCGCCTCAGCAAGAAAAGCGGAAAATCCCCGCCCGCGATGAATGAGGACGGGCCGGATTGTTACTGAATAGAGAGAGGGTGGTGGGGCACTGGCGGGAAAGGGGGTTGAGATGCGCCGAAAGAAGACAGGAATCGTCAAGGGCTTGGTCTTTCTCATTGCCGCGATATTCCTGCTTATTGCCTTGGCGATCGCGGGTTCGGCTTGGGGGCAAGAGACGATTCTCGATGGGGGAAGCTGCGCAGTCGGCGGCGAATCTCAGCCGAGAGTGTGGGTACTTCACTGAATGCTCACGGGAGCACCTCGCGTCCCGCCCCGGTTTTCCTTGACCGGCTCGTGAGTCCGGTCCTATCCTGACTCGCGGGTGAAAAGGCGGGCAACAGGGAACGAACGAGAACAAGCCTCGTCGGCCGCGAGAGGATCGGAGATGGAAAAACAGATGATCGGAATGTGCGGCGCGTATTGCGGCGTCTGCGAGTGGAGGCCCAGGACCCGCTGCCTCGGCTGCCAAACCGCCGAGGGCCGTATGTACTGGGGCGAATGCGCCATTGCGAAATGCTGTCTGAGCAAAAACCTCGCCCACTGCGGCTCGTGTCCCGATTTGCCCTGTGAGACTCTGCAAGCGGCGTTCGATCATCCCGAGCACGGCGACCGAGGCGAACGCTTGGCCAATCTCCAAGCGTGGGCTCGCGGCGAGGATACGTACCAGGAATTGAGGCCGCCGGAGACGACACCGGATTGACGTCGGTCGGATTCCCGCGGGTCCGGGAGGAGACCCATGCTTCTCGTTCTTGAGATCGTCTGCACCTACTTCATGATCACCTATGCCATCAGCCCAAAACGGTCCGGCTGGGCACGCATCGCCTCTTCGCTCATGGTCGTCGTCACGTGGTTCGTGCCGTACGGCTGGATCCCGGGCATCGTATGGGGCGCCATATGCTGGTCCGACTCCCGCGCGGGCGGACACTAAAACGGATCTCGAGGAAGACCTATTGGCGCTGTCACGCTTTTTGCGGAGCAAAAAGACGCGCCAGCGCGATACCGGGGAGGACTGTTTACCCAGGGCGTCGCTCGCGCCGCGCTCTTCGAGCGCTTACGGCTCGCTTGCCCTGGGCTCTAATATGACCGCGCTTTCAGCGCTCCAGAAGTCCTTGAGACAGGTCGTAGGCGTGTTCTCTAACCGAACGTACAAATCAATCGCGATCTTTCTTTTCGGAATCGCCCTGTCCCTCCAGATGGGGTGCTCGCGCCATGCGCAGGAAGGGCAACGTATGACCGGACCCTACACGTGGCGAAACGTTCGGATCGGCGGAGGCGGGTTTGTGGACGGCATCGTCTTCCACCCGACCGCCCGAGGGGTGCGCTATTGCCGCACCGACATGGGCGGCGCCTATCGTTGGAACGACCGGGTCGGGCTGTGGGAGCCTCTTCTCGACTGGGTCTCTCCCGAGGATTGGAACCTGATGGGGGTCGAAAGCATCGCGCTCGATCCCAACGATCCCGACCGCTTGTATCTGGCGTGCGGGACCTACGCGCGTCCCTACGCGCCCAACGCCGTCATCCTGCGCTCGAACGACCGAGGCCGGGCGTTCCAACGCGTCGACGTCCCCTTCAAGATGGGCGGAAACGAGAACGGACGAGGCAACGGCGAACGCATGGCGGTGGACCCGTGCGACGGGGACATTCTCTACTTCGGATCGCGCCACGCGGGATTGTGGAGGAGCGCGGACCGCGCGGCCACATGGGAGCGGGTGGAGACCTTCCCCGACGTGTCCGAGGACGAAATGGACCATAACGTCCCCGGCATCGTGTTCGTGGTTTTCGATCCTCGGAGCGGCTCGCGAGGCAGGCCGCGCTCGACGATCTACGTCGGCGTCTCGCTCATGGGGCGCAACAATCTGTTCCGGTCGACGGACGGCGGCGCCGCGTGGGAGCCGGTACCGGGCCACCCGACGCAGTATCGTCCGAACCACGCTATGCTGGCGTCGGACGGGACGCTCTACGTGTCGTACGGCGACGCGGCCGGTCCGGGCAGGATGAAAGACGGCGGCGTGTGGAAACTCGACACCGATACCGGCCGATGGACCGACATCACCCCCGACAAGCCCGATCCGAACGAGAAGAACCGATCGTTCGGCTACGCCGCGGTCGCCGTCGATCCGCGCAATCCGCGAACCGCGATCGCCAGCTCGTTCCGTCGGCGAAACGAGGCGGGCGGGGAGGAGATCTTCCGCAGCATCGACGGCGGCGCGACGTGGAAACCCATCTTCGCAAGCGGGAGCCGATTCGACTACTCTCTGGCGCCCTACACGGCCCGGACGCCGGTCCACTGGATGTTCGACGTCGAAATCGACCCCGCCGACCCGGACCACGCGATGTTCACGACCGGCTACGGCGGGTACGAAACGTTCAACCTGACCGATATGGACCGCGGCAAACCGACGAAGTGGAGCGTCATGAGCGCCGGCATCGAGCAGACCGTCGCGCTCGATCTGCTGAGTCCGCCCCAAGGGGCGCATCTGATTTCCGCCATTGGAGACTATGCCGGTTTCGTCCACTGGGACCTGGAGGAGTCTCCTCCCGAAGGACACTTCGACTATCCGCGCTTCAGTCACACGGACAGCCTAGCCTGCGCCGAGAACCGACCCGAGATCGTCGTCCGGGTGGGCCGAGCCGGTCGCGGCCAGACATCCATCGCCTTCTCGCTCGACGGCGGACGAACCTGGCGACCGGCGGGCCAGCCGAGCCCCGACTGTCGCGGAGGACACGTGGCTGTGTCCTCGGACGGGACCGCATGGATCTGGACCCCGCTCCAGAGCCTCCCGCATTTATCCCGCGACCGGGGCGCGACGTGGCTCCCGTGCGGAGGGCTGACGACCGGCACGCGGGTCGTCGCCGACCGGGTCGCGCCGGAGACTTTCTACGCGATGAATCTGTTCGAGGGGCGATTCTTCGTTAGCTCGGACGCGGGAACAAGCTTCGTCGAGCGCCCGCTGAGTCTTCCCGGAGGATTGCCTCGGAAGGACTCGAACCGGGGCGATCCGCGAGGCGGACAGGATCGTCTTTACGCGGCGCCCGGGAGAAAGGGCGATCTGTGGCTCGCGGCGTTCGACGGACTCTATCGCTCGGCAAACGGGGGAGAGTCCTTCGACCGACTCGACGGCGTGAGCGAGATCCGTGCCTTCGGTTTCGGCGCGCCCGCGCCCGGAGCCGAGTACCCGACTCTCTATCTCGTCGGCGTCGTGAAGGGAGTTCAGGGCGTCTTTCGCTCCGACGACGTCGTCCGAGACTGGCGGCGCATCAACGACGATCGACACCAGTGGGGATCGATCCTCCACGTCACGGGCGACCCCAAACGCTGGGGACGCGTCTACGTCGGCACGCACGGACGCGGAATTCTCTATGGCGACCCCACTGGCTCGACAAACTGAATCGAAGCGGGCACGGGGAAACGGAGCGGCGCGGACTGAAACCCGCACTCGAGGCCCATCGGTGCGCGGGATTCAGGCCGTTCTTTTCTTGCGTTGTTGGGCTTCGACGGCCCGTTTGATCGCGCGGATGTGGTCGGGCGTCGTGCCGCAACACCCTCCGATGATGTCGGCCCCCGCCGCGACGAGCGCGGGAACCTGCCGCGCCATGTCGCCGGGCGTTTCGGGGAATACGTCGACGCCGTTCACGTTGCGGGGCAAACCCGCATTGGCGTGGATCAAGATCGGAACATCGGGCACGGCGGCTCGAATCTCTCTGACGATATCGACCATGCCGCCGATGCCGTTGCCGCAGTTGGCCCCCACGATCCGCGCTCCCGCGTCGCAGGCCGCGCGCGCGGCCTCGGCGGGGGTGGCGCCCATCATCGTCCGATATCCCCCTTGCTTCACGGGGTCGAACGTGAAGGTGCAGACGATTTCGAGACCGGTGTTCTCGCGCGCGGCGCGAATCGCCACGGTCGCCTCGTCCAGTGCCGTCATGGTCTCGACGCACGCGGCGTCGGCTCCGCCCCGTTCAAGGGCGACGGCCTGTTCCTTGAAACCGTCGTAGAGTTCCTGTCCGGTCACGTCGCCCATCAGGAGCAGCTTGCCTGTCGGACCGATCGAGGCGATCACCCATCGATCTTCGCCCGCCGCTTGGCGCGAAAGACGGGCCGCGGCCTCGTTGAGCTCGGTCGCGCGTTCCCCCAAGCCATAGTGATCGAGTTTGAACCGCGAGCCGCCGAAGGAATTGGTTTCGATCATGTCGGCTCCGGCTTCGATGTAGGCCGCCGCCACGTCGAACACGTCGTCCGGGCGCTCGGCGCACCAGAGCTCGGGGCAGTCCGAGGACTTGAGCCCCTTCTTCTGGAGAAACGTCCCCCAAGCGCCGTCCGAAACCAGGATGCGACCGCCGCGCACGGCGTCCACGATCTTCGTTCTTCCCATGGCGATCGAACCTCCTCGGAACTCAGGATCCGCTCAGAAGCAAACGGCTCCAATCTGCGCCATAATCCCGACGTTGGAAGGGCAAGTCAACCGGATTCTCGCAAGCGCGAACGCCTCGGGCGCATCTTGACTGAGCACCGAGAATTGAGGGAGACTGAGTCCGGAAGTTGGGTAGTAGGGGTTCGATTCCATAGCAAGCG
>JAFGFN010000139.1 GCA_016931035.1 Candidatus Sumerlaeota bacterium | reverse complement strand
CTCAACAGACCCCGGCACGAATTCCGCGAAATCCGGCACAGAAACAAGTACAAGGCGGGCTTAAGTTAGCGCCATTCGGGACAGGATGCTCTATTCCGCGTCCCGCTTCGTTTTCTTCCCCTCGAAGATGAGGGCGCGCAAGTCGCCTCGGGCCAGGGCGGGCAAGTCGCTCGGGGGTGTGCGTTTCCCGTCCTTGCGCACTTCGAAGCGAATCCCGCCTTTGCCTAGCCGCTTGATAATCCCGGCCGACCCGACGTACGCTCCCGTCTGGACCTCCTGGTCGGGCCGCACGATGACGTCGTCGAGAAAAGCGTAGACCGAGCTGTAGCCGTCGCCATGGTCCAGGATCACGGTGTTGCCGAGCCCCATGAAATAGGAGGCGAACAAGACCCGGCCGCCGACGGCGGCATGAACCAGATCCCCGCGGTCGGCCAGGAAGTAATACCCGCCGTCCTGCCAGCTCCGGCCGAGCGGAACGGCGCTCGCGCTCGGCGCTGCGCGCCCGCCGGAAGTCTCGGCGGCCTCTTCCGCGCTCAGGACCTTGGGGACGGTGTTCAACATCCGATTCTGGTTGATCAGCAGGACGATTTCTTCGGCGACTTGGCGCTTCTCCTTCTCGATGCTCTCGGGCGACTGGTCCCCATAGCGACTCGAGACGCGGTCGAACACCTGGAGATCGCCTTCCATGCGTGCGATGTCCAGGTGCAGATCCTCGAGCCGCTTGCGCTCGATGTCGAGCATGAAGAACGTTTGATAGGCGTCCTGCCGCAGAAGGTGCGCCGCCAGATCGCGCCGTGTCCGGCCCGCCCCGCCGCCGATCGTCGGAGGCGATTCGAGGCGGGAGAATCGAACGCCGTCGCTCAGCCGCTCGGCTCTTTCGAACCGCGCGGCGATCGAGTTCTCCATTCGCTCGCGGTCGAACCGCGCGGCGGCAAGCCCGGCCTTGGCCGCGTCGCGATTCTGACGGTCCAGTTCCTGACCCTTGAGGGCTCGCTGGCGCCATTCGTCGAGATAGTCGTAGAGCCGCCTCTTCTCCTCGATCAGCGCGCGCCGCTCTCCCGGATCGAGTTGCGAGAGATCGGAAGCGACGTCCAATTCCGTGAGCGGCCGGGTCCGATCGGGAAGCGACGGTCGATACGCGGCCGACTTGAGCGACGAGATCTCCACGGAGGAGGAATCCGACGCGCCCGTCGCCGCGACGCCCACCCCCGACAGAGCGACCACGCCGACCAGGGGCAAGAGAAGCCGCGCGAGCCGGCGGCCGATCCAGTAGCGGAACCCCGCCGACAGGAAGCCGAGGCAGATCCCGAAGGCGACGAGCGAGGCTATTTGCCAGGTGGAAAGGAAGAGAATCTGCGTGCCGGAGAAATACCGGGCCAACGTCCACGGAATCGCAAGGACGAGGATTGCCAGGGCGCCGCTCGAACTCGACAGAGCGATCAAACCGGGGTGGCGAAACAGGGAAGGGGCGCGTCGAGCCGCGGCTGCGCGCGGTTCGCTCGGGTGAAGCCGTTCGGCGAACCATCCGCCCAGGGCGGCCATCGCCACGGCAAGAGCGGCGAAAAAGGCGGCCAGCGCCGTGCCGACGGCGTTCCAGGATCGCATCGCCCGCTTGACCCACGACAATCCCGCTCGGTCGTAGAACACGCGGTCCACCTCGGGCGAGTCGAGGAGCGCGCGCTCCAGATCCGAGGCTCGGATTCGGGAGTCCAGAATGTCGGCCGGCCACAGGGCGATCGAACGGGGCATCGAGGCGGCGATAGTCTGGTTGCGAGGGTCTTCGAGCCAGGGCTTGAGCTCCGGAACGTCGGCAAAATCTTCCGCGGGCGTCGTCGTCTTGGCATTGCGCCATGCGGGCGACTCTTCCCATCTCGCGGCCAGATCCTCGGCCTCGCGAGACGAAACGTCCTGCTTGAGCGAAACGCGAAAGACAAACCGCTCGGCGTAGCGGTCGGCGTGCGACTCGATATTGCGGTCCGCGCATAGGACTAAACCCAATAGGATCAAAGGTCCGAAGACTAGTACGAGACACACGCCCGACGAGAAAGGCAGCCCCGTGGGCGCGGAAGAAGCAGGCGCGGTGTGGGGGGCGGAGAGAGCGGCCATCGGCTTTGCATTCCTCAGCGGCTGGTCCGGGCGACTCGTCCTAAGAACAGACGAGCCCCTCCCGTTCTGGTGTCAAAGATAAGACAAGAGCGGGGCCGTGTCCAGATTGAAGCAATTCCCGTTCCGGGCGCAACTGGGGGGAAACGTCTTCTTCGCTCTCGCTCCGACCGCGTCGACTACCACAAAGCGCGGACATGTGCATAGCGGCGAATCGTCTCGTCCTTGGAGAGGATAGCAGCATTCTCTTCGCGCGCCGTCGCAACGACAATCTGGTCCGCCGGGTCGGATGGCGAGGGTTGAGGCAGCACGGTGGATCGGTAAGCAATCCGAGGCGACAGGGGGACCAACCTCAGTTTCGGCATCGCGAGTGCCGTATCGAGCCATTCCTCGGGATCACAGGAAATGCCGAGCCTCCCCTTCTCCAGGAGCTTGCAGAATTCCCATACCGAAATAGCCGACAGGAGCAGCTCGTCGTATCGCTTCGGGTTTGCGATCAGCGTTTTGACTTTGGACGAGAGTCTCGCCGGATGAGCGTGCCACCAGATCCACGTGTGCGTATCGAGAAGGTATTTCACTTGCACGCGTCCCAGATCTCTTCGCCGAGGGGGGATACGATGTCTTTCTCGAACACGAGCGCCTCGGACAACTTGCCGGGGGTCGGCTTGTCTTCGGGGCCGCGAAACGGGACGACCTCGGCAAGCGGCTCGCCGCGTTTGGTAACGACCACCGTCTCCTTGGTCGCGGCGACGCGGTCGATGACCTGGAGCGCGTGAGACTTGAATTCGCTGATTGCCATGGTCTTCATCCGAACAGACCTCCCGAATTCCTTATAGTCATTTCAGATGACTATGTCAAGGACCTTCCGTCTTCTTGCCGGTCGGCAGGATGGCGTCGCCCGCCCTTACGACGCGGCCCTCGGCGTTGGTGAAGGCGTGGTGGGTGGCGCCGGCGGCGAGCAGCGTGCCGTCCGAGGCGCGGCGACATTCGTATTCGAAATCGAGCGCGGCGCGAGTCCACCGAGCCACGCGCGTGCGAATCTCGATCAGGTCGTCGTAGCGGGCCGACGCGAGATAACGGCAGCTGGCTTCCAGGACGGGCAGGAACACTCCCTGCTCCTCGCATTCGCGATACGTGCGCCCGAGCCGACGCAAAAGCTCGGTGCGCCCCATCTCGAAGTAGACGAAGTAGTTCGAGTAGTAGACGAACCCCATCTGATCCGTGTCGCGATACGTGACGCGCACGGTCATTGTGTCTTCGGCCAAGGGTCCGACGTTGCCTCGGGGGGCGCCGCGCTCTTTCGGGGATGAATCGGTCTGAGACATTCCACGCGACTCCAGGAACGCAGCGCGGGCGTTTTTCCCGCGGCACACGGACCGGAAGCCCGCGCCGCGTTCGATCATCTTTGAGGAAGGACGTGGAAAACGCAAGAAATTGATTGTCGGGTGCGGGTGCCTGGCTTATGCTTCCCAATGGAGCGGCGCGAGCTCGCGCTCCGCCGTTGCGGAGCGGTGTATTCACGATCTTCGCGCAAGCCGAACATGATCGAGACGTCACAACGCAAGTTCACCCGGCGAGGAGCCCAACAACCCGGGCAATGGGACGTGCGGATGCGGATTTCCGTTCCCGCGCTCCTGATGCTTCTGGTCATCGCGTTCGGCGTTGTGAACTACGTGGTGGTCAACCTCAGCGCCGACCGTATCGTCGAGCTGCTCTCCAATCCTCCGCGTTCGGGACGCGAGACCGCGGCGACTCCTCCCGACGCCCGCGTTCTCGCCCAAGTGCATGACGAGGTTTCGCTCCTGGTCGTGCGTCTTCTGACGATTCTCCTGGTATTCACCCTGCTCTCGCTCGCCGGCGGCTTGGGTCTGGCTTCGAGCATCCTGAGACCTCTTCGCCAGGTCACCGACGCGGTGGCCAGCATCGCCCGGGGCGACTTCAGCCAAACTGTCCGCTTTCGAGCGGGTTTCGAGATCGACGAGCTGGGCCGGAGTTTCAACACGATGGCGGACTTCATCAGCGCCATGATCGAACAGCGCGACACGTACATGAGCGAGGCCTTTCGCGTCGGGTCGCTCGTCCTCGACGATCACGGGCGCGTCACCTCGGTCAATCCCATGGCGGGCGAGATCCTCGGGATCTCGCGAAGCGATCTCGTGGGCCATCGGGTGGAGGACATTCTCGAGGACAAACCCCATCTGGCGCCCACCTTCATGTCGTTTTGCCGCGACCGACTCCGGCAGGACGCCTCGACGCTGCCCGTCGAGGTGAATCTCTCCGCCGACCGCCCAGGGGACAAGCGCCTCTCGGTCGCTTTCTCGTATCTGCGTAACGAACGCAACGTCCCGATCGCCATGATTTTTCACTTCCGCGACCTGTCGAACATCGAGACCCTGTTCGAGCTCTTCACCCACACCGACCGGCTCGCCTCCTTGGGAACCTTCACCATGGGTCTGTCGCACGAGTTGCGCAATCCGCTCGGCGCCCTCAAGGGCACCGCGCAGCTCCTGAGCGAGAAGAACCGAGACCGCGAGGAATGCAGACCCTACCTCGACCGCATTGTCCAAGAGGTGAACCGTCTCGACCGCTTGGTGCAGGAACTCCACGATTTCTCGCGCTCCTCCATCGTCGAGCGCGAGCCGTGCGATTTGAACTCTCTCGCGTCGTCGGCCTTGCAAGAGACCCTGCGCGGCATCGCGGAAGAGAGAAAGGCGACGAGGACCGTCGTCGAGGACTATGCTCCGCAGCTGCCTTCGGTCCTCGCGCAGCCCGATCGCGTGAAGCGCGCGATCGGAAACGTCCTGATCAATGCGTTCGACTTCATGCCCGAAGGTGCGACGCTCCGCCTCTCCACCCGGCAAGTCCAGTCGGAGCAAGGGCGCCGGCACGCGATCCTCGACATCGAAAACACGGGATCGCAAATCCCCGCCGAGAGCCTTCAGAAGATCTTCGAGCCTTTCTTCTCGACACGCAAAGGGGGCACCGGTCTCGGACTGGCGATCGCCTATCAGATCGTTCTCCAAAACCAAGCGCGTATGCAGGCGTTCAGCGGCGACGACCAGGTCCGGTTCGAGTTCGTCTTTCGCGATTTGGCGCGAGACCGGCAGGACGAGAGAGGGAGATAGCCGGTGACATCGAGTTCTTCGATGAAAGCTCTGATCGCGGACGACGAAGAAAACATTCGCTTCGTCCTGAAAAGCCTGGTCCAAGACCTGGGCTTCCAGATCGTCGAGGCGGCCGACGGCGCCCAGGCGCTCGACGCCTTGCGTTCCCAACACTTCGATCTCGCCGTTCTCGACATCAAGATGCCCGAAGCCGACGGCATCACGGTTCTGCACGAGGCGCGCGAGATCGATCCCACTTTGGTCGTCGTCATCGTCACGGCGTTCGGAACCGACGAACAGGCAATGGAAGCGATCCGAGAAGGCGCCTACGACTATTTCGTCAAGCCGTTCGAGATCGAGGACGTTCGAATCACGATCCGCCGCGCGATGGAAAAGAAGCGGCTCACCGACCGGATCCGCGACCTGGAGGCGCAAGTCTCGCGCCAGCGCACCTTTCACGAAATCGTCGGATCGAGCCAGGTCATGCAAGACGTGTTCGAGATGATGCAGCGGGTAGTGGACAACGACGTCCCCGTCTTGATCGCGGGCGAGAGCGGCACGGGCAAAGAGCTGGTCGCTCGCGCGATTCACGCCCGCGGGCCGCGGCGCGACAATCCGATGGTCCGCCTCAACTGCGCCGCGATTCCCGAGTCGCTCCTGGAAAGCGAACTCTTCGGTCACGAACGGGGATCTTTCACGGGCGCCGTCTCGGCGCGTCCCGGCAAATTCGAACTGGCCAGCGGCGGGACGCTCTTTCTCGACGAGATAGGCGACATGCCCCTGGCGCTTCAGGCCAAGATACTGCGCGCCGTTCAAGAACGGGAGATTCAGCGCGTCGGCGGCCGCTTCCCGATCTCGATCGACGCCCGTCTCATCACGGCCAGCAACCGCGACCTCGCCGAGGAAGTCGCCGCCAAGCGTTTCCGCGAAGACTTGTACTTCCGAATCAACGTGATCGCGATCGAACTCCCTCCCCTGCGCAAGCGCGTCTCGGATATTCCGCTGCTGCTCGACTTCTTCATCGACCAACACAGCCGTCGTCTGGGCAAGCCGATCCGAGGGCTGAGTCGCGAGGCCCTGGACCTGTTCCTCCAATACGAGTGGCCCGGCAACGTACGCGAGCTCGAAAACGCCCTGCAGAGGGCCATTGTCATGGCGCGGGGACCGCGGATCGAAATCGCCGATCTTCCGAGCGTCATGATCGGGGGTGAACCCGCTCGCGACGAAGCGTCCAGCGCCAGGACGCTCGATCTCGATCCCTCTTTGCCCATGCCCGAGCAGGTGGAGCGCGTGGTTGAGGTCGCCGAGCGCCGACTGATCGCGGAGGTCCTCGAGCAGACAACGGGTCGCCAGGAGGCGGCGGACCGTCTGGGAATCAGCCGCAAGAGCCTGCACAACAAGATGTTGAAGTACGGCATGATGGGTAAGGAGTAACACGCCTCCCTGTGTAACGGGTTACACGTTGCACAGGACGCAAGCCTCCTCGGAACCCTCCCCTTGAATTAGAGCGTCCTGCGGTTCGCACTTTTTCCACAAGCTCATATGCCCGGCGAGTACTGATAATAGAGCAGTTACAAGATCGGCCCTCTTGCGGAAGGGGGAAAAATCTGCCCCACGCGCTAAAGATGCGGCACTGGCACTCCGATTGCGTTATGACGGGGCAATGCCCTACTGGGTGATAATCCAGACTTCTAAGAGAAGAGACCGAAAACGTTTCAGACGAATCTAAAAAGGAGGAAGCAAGTCATGATGAAACGGCTGAGCAGCAAAAAGGGTTTCACGTTGGTCGAGATCATGATCGTGGTGGCCATCATCGGTATCCTGGTCGCCATCGCGATTCCTGGCTTTATCAACGCCCGCAAGCAGTCTCGCGCCAAGGCGTGCCAGGAAGGCCAGCAGAAGGTTCAGGGCGCCGCGCAAGAGTACATGTTGGAGAACAACGCCACGTCGGCTGGCTGGGACGACCTGGTCGGCGAAGGCTTGTACCTGAACCGGACGCCTACTTGCCCGTATAACGGCGATCCGATCGAGATTCCGGATGCCGATTCGAACGCCGAGTGCCCGAACAGCATTGCCGAGCACGCGATCAACCAGTAAACGGCGACCACCCCTCATCGGGTAGTAGTAGGGTCTTTCATCGAGGTTTTGGCAGTAACGACTGGGGGCGGGACGCCGAGGAAACAGCGACCCCGCCCCTTCCTGTTTTCTTGGAAGGAGTCAGGAGAGATGAAGGAATCCAACAGCCGCGGACGTTCCGGTTTCAGCTTGGTGGAGATCATGATCGTGATCGCCGTGGTTGGCCTCATCGTGGCTATCGCCTTGCCCGGACTCATCCACGCTCGGCTTCAGTCGCGCGCGAAGGCCTGCCAGGAACACCAAGTTAAGCTGAATTGGGCGGTCTCGGAATGGGCCCTGGCCAATAACTCGGCGGATGTCCCGTGCTGGTCCGATCTCATTGGATCGGGCCTCTATCTCAATCGCACGCCGCATTGTCCCACGACGAACATACCGATCGTGATGCCCCCGCGTCTCGACACCGACTCGTCGTGTCCGACGGACGAGCCCAACCACTCGATATCCGAATAGAAACCGGAGTCCTGGTCCGCCGTCACCCCCCTAATTCCCGGCGCCGGGGTCGAAGATTCCTTCGTTCCCGCCCCCGGTCCGCGCTCGCCCCCGCCGGATCGTCCGCGTTTCCGCCTTCTGCGCCCGATCGCTCCGCCTCGGGGCTCGGCTTCCCACGTTGCCCCGCCACGCCGTTCTTGAGCCATCGTGGAATCGGGACGGCGTGAACACTCGCAACCCCTATCCTCCGCGTCTCCCCTCAGGCAGACCGGTTCGCGGTCCGCGACGCCCGCCCCCTCGGGCCACGCGCAATTGTTGCATTCCGCGACATTCAGTTTTCCGGCCCGCACGCCGAAGAGAATAGAGCGATTGACAGAATCCTGCAGCGGTTCCGCATTCCAGCGTCCCGGAGCAACGTGCGGACCTTTCCCGCGGTCCACGATGGCGCATCGCTCTGGCGCGGCGCGAGGCGGACTTGTAAGGAGTCGATGGCCGCCGACAGGCGGGACGGGAACGACCCCGAATCGATATCCCCTCGAGGGCGGAGCGGGGAGTATCGGGCGTTCGAAGAGGTTTAAGCGATGCCGGACGAGCGGAAAGAGGGCGGTGCCGAACGCGAACGGCTCGAACTCTCCGCACTTCGCAAGGCCAACTGGCAGCGTTGGGGGCCCTATCTCTCCGAACGCCAATGGGGCACCGTGCGCGAGGACTATTCCGCCGATGGGAACTCCTGGGCCTACTTTCCTCACGACCATGCGCGGAGCCGAGCCTACCGCTGGGGCGAGGACGGGCTCCTGGGAATCGCCGACCGCGAGTGCCGGCTCTGCTTTTGCCCCGCCCTGTGGAATGGAAAGGGACCGATCCTGAAGGAGAGACTCTTCGGCCTCGCCGGCCCCGAGGGCAACCACGGCGAAGACGTGAAGGAGTGCTACTACTATCTGGACTCCTCGCCCACCCACTCCTACATGAAGGCCCTCTACAAGTACCCGCAAGCCGCCTACCCCTACGACCGTCTTGTCGAAGAAAACCGATGCCGCGGACACCTGGCGCCCGAGTTCGAGATCCTCGAGACCGGAGTGTTCGACGAAGAACGATACTTCGACCTCTACGTCGAGTACGCCAAGGGTTCCCCGAACGATATTCTCATTCGACTGACCGCGATCAACCAAAGCCCCGAGCCCGCCGCCCTGCATCTGCTGCCCACCCTCTGGTTCCGCAACACCTGGACTCCCGGATGCACGCATGACGAATGCAGCGCGAAGCCCTCCATGGCGCGAGAAACCGGCTCGGCGGTCGTCTTCTGCGACCACCCGACTCTCGGACGATGGAGATGGCTTGCCGCGCCCGGACCGCAAGGCGAAGCGCCGACGCTTCTATTCACCGAGAACGAGACCAACACCCGCCGGCTCTACGGTGCGGCCAACGACTCGCCTTTTGTCAAGGACGCCTTCCACGAGTACCTGATCCAGGGACGCGCGGACGCCGTGAATCCCGGAGGGCGGGGCACCAAGGCCGCCGCGCTGTACCGGATAGACATTCCCTCGGGCGAGGAGGTTGTCGTCCGGCTCCGACTCTTTGCCGAAGACGAAACGCCGGAGGGCGAACCCTTCGGCGAGAGCTTCGACCGCGTGTTCGAAGACCGCCTTCGCGAGACCGACGAGTTCTACCGATCCGTCTACCCCGAGGGGGCGACGGCGGAAGAGAAAAACGTCCTTCGCCAGGCGTACGCCGGTCTCCTCTGGTCCAAACAGTTCTATCACTACGTCGTACAGGATTGGCTCGAAGGGGACCCCGACGAGCCCCCTCCGCCCGACAATCGCTGGCGCGGCCGCAACCACGATTGGCTCCACATCTACAACCGCGACGTGATCTCCATGCCCGACAAGTGGGAGTATCCGTGGTACGCCGCGTGGGATCTGGCCTTTCACACGATCCCGTTTGCGAGAATCGACCCGTCTTTCGCCCGGGACCAGCTCGTTCTCTTCCTGCGCGAATGGTACATGCGCACCGACGGGCAGATTCCGGCCTACGAGTGGGATTTCGGAGACGTGAATCCCCCGATGCACGCCTGGGCCTGCTGGCGGATCTATCAGGCGTCCGGCCCCCCCGGCCAACGCGACCGGGTTTTTCTGTCGAGGGTGTTCCAGAAACTCCTCATCAACTTCACCTGGTGGGTCAACCGCAAGGACCCGTGGGGGCGGCACGTCTTCTCGGGCGGCTTCCTGGGTCTCGACAACATCGGGGTGTTCGACCGCTCGAAGCCTCTGCCGACGGGAGAGTGGATGGAACAGGCCGACGCGACGGCGTGGATGGGATTCTACTGCACGACGATGCTCGAGATGGCCATGGAGTTGTCGCTCGCGAACCCGGCGACCGAAGACATGGCCTCGAAGTTCTTCGAGCACTTCGTCGCCATCGCCGACGCCATGAACTCCCTGGGCGGAACCGGCCTCTGGGACGAAGAAGACGGGTTCTACTACGATCAAATCATACTCGAAGGCCGCCCCGTGAAGGTCAAACTCCGCTCGATGGTCGGCATCGTCCCTCTGTTCGCCGCCGCGGCGCTGCACTCCGAGGAGATCGACCGATTGTCCGGGTTCAAGAAACGGATGGAATGGTTCGTCGAAAACCGCCCCGACCTCGCCCGCCACATCGCCTGCATGGAGGAGGATCATCCGAGCGGAGGACGGCACATCCACCGCCTGCTGGCCATCCCGTCGCGCCAACGCCTGGAGAGCGTGCTTCGTTATGTCCTCGACGAGAAAGAGTTCCTTTCGCCTTACGGCGTGCGGTCCGTCTCGCGATTCCATCAGGATTCTCCCTACGTCTTCCAGTGCGACGGACACGTCTTCCGGGTGCAGTACGCCCCGGGCGAATCGGACTCGGATCTTTTCGGCGGCAACTCCAACTGGCGCGGCCCCGTTTGGTTCCCCCTCAACTTCCTCCTGATCGAGGCGCTCGAACGTTACTATCACTTTTACGGCGACGACCTCATGGTCGAGTGCCCGACGGGTTCGGGCCAGTGGATGAATCTCCACCAAGTGGCGCTCGATCTCTCCAAACGACTGGCGAATCTCTTCGTTCCGGGCAAGGACGGCTGCCGCCCCTGTCACGGTCACGACCGACGCTACGCCGACCACCCCAACTGGCGCGACCTCGTCCTGTTCCACGAATACTTCCACGGCGAAGACGGACGCGGCCAGGGCGCCAACCACCAGACCGGCTGGACCTCGCTGGTCGTCGAATGCATCGAAAACGTCGCCCGCGCCCGGTCCGAAAAGCGCAACGGCAACGGCTGACCCGCAGCACGCCGCCCGGTCGGCGGATCATCTCGAAGCGTTTCCCACAACCACGTCGCTCGCGCTCGTGAATCCATTGGTCGGGTCGTAGATCGCGCCGTCGTTGTCTTCGATGTCCGGCCCAACGCTCCAAAGCGAGTACCCGGCGCCGTCCGGCGAAGGACGATAGACGAAGGGCTTTCCCGAATAGGGATCGACGGGCAGTCCTGCCTCGAAGAACTCCGGCGCGAGAACGTCCAACGTCTCGGGATAACGTTCGTTCCGGGCCTTCCGGATCTCGAGAGCGAGGGCGATCCGGCTCGTTCGCAAGGCGCACAGTCGCGGCTCGTCTCGGTGCTCGAACCAGACCGACCAAGACCCGCAGACGAGGCGAACGAGGACGTGGGAGGAGGCGACTCGTTTCTCGAGGGCCTCGAACTTCTCGCGCGGGCGGCCCCACCACGGCTCGGCAAGCAGACTCTGCTCCAGATCGTGGATCGCCTTCAGGTCTCCGGGAATGCGCTCCGTGTTCCGTCGCGCCCGGATCCCGAAGAGATAGGCGTGCCTCTCGTGCGGATCGTTGATCAGATACAGGGTCTGTAGAAAGTCGTCCCATCTCTGGCGCGGAGAGGCACCCTTGAGTGCGTCGAGATCGGCCTGAATCCACGCGATCCGACGCGCAAATTCGATCTCGAATGCGTCGGCGGCGGTCCCGCTTGTCCGATCGATTTCCCCCAGGCGATCGAACACCCGCAGGAGGGTGTCTTCGTCGAGACGGCCCGTCGCCGCAAGATCGCGGATAAAGAACAGGGCCGATTCCTGGATTCGACCACCGATGACGTGGTCGGAGAAACCGTTGCCTCTCGTGCAGGCGTCGCGTCCCATGGTTAACGCGGCCAGGTAGTCGTCCAGCGCCTTGTCCGGGTCGCCCCGACTCTCCAGATATCGTCCGTTGACGCACAGCGCCAGGGCGAGGGTCTCGAGACCTGAGTCGTAGAAGGGGGATAGCGCCGCGCCGAATGCCGGAGCGTGGTCGAGCGCCGCCCCTATCCGAGCCTCGGCCAGCGCCGGTTCCCAGCTTTCCGACACGGACCGCAGCGTGTCGAATCTCGCGTCTTGCCTGCTGCCGTCGGACAGGGATCGCGTGAGCCGCACCATCTCCCAGTCCGCGGAGTCGATCGCGAGGGCAAGAGCCAGCGCATAGTGGATGAGAGCGTTGTCGCGCCCCTCCCGGCGCTTCAGGTCCAGGAAGGAGTCAAGGAAGAACCTTATTGACCCCGCCTTCTCCGGTATTCGTGAAAGAACCTCCAGATCTTCCTGAGACCAGACCCGGTCCGGATTCGGTTCAGCGGGCGGCGCGAGGGCGCTCGCGGCGTCGGCGCCGGATCGACGAACGGCGGCGAGTGTCGCCGAGGAAGTCTCCTCGCCCAGAATCTTGGCCGGATCGAGGTCGGGCATCCGAACCGGTCCGGCGGAGTAGGCAAACAGGACGGCGAGAACCAGGACCACGCCCCCAAGCGCGATCAAGAAGGCGAGAAGACAACCCCATTTTCGCCGCTTCATGTCGGTTCCCCCACGTCCGTCACCTTATCAAATGTGACGCCGCGGAAGCAAAGAAGTTGGCGGACAATCCCCCTCGGCCCGGGGGATGGGCCCCTTCGGTACGGGGGGGCGAGAACGGATATCCCCTCGACAAGGGTGCTGAGTCAAGATGCGCCGGATCGAGAGCCCCGAAGTCGTGAAAACGCTTGACTTGGCTCAAGTTAGTCTGCTCTAATACCGGGGTACGCGCCTCCGCGGGGGGCGCTCACGCCGTCTGTCTCCGATGCCGATAAGACAAGGGATATTTCGATAGGAGGATAGACCGATGAAGCACAAGATCACCTGTATCGCGCTGGTTTTCGCGCTCCTGCTGTTGGCCGCCGGGCCGGTGTGCGCTCACGAGTACGACCGCAACGACTCCGACCACCCGTTGCGCTACGCCGCCTATCTGGTTCATCCGATCGGTATTCTGGGCGAATACGCGATCACGCGGCCGATTCACCTTCTGGTGTCGCTGCCCCACGCGTGCATCATCTTCGGTCACGACCCGCGCCCGGGCATGGAGCCCAACAACTGGGTGTGGAAATAGCGGGTTCAGGCTGTAGGCTTGAGGCTGTAGGCTCGAGACCGCAGGTTTGGAGGCTCCCTCCAGCCTACGGCCTCCAGTCTACAGCCTTTTTCATTCCTCCCCCTCATTCTTCTCCGTCACCCACTTGCGAACGGCCTTGAGCTCCTTCGCCCAGCGGTCCGGGTCGAGCCGCAGGTCGAGAAAGATCGAGAAGAGACGCTCGAACACGTCGTGGAACTGATCCAGAGCGGCAAGGCGAAGCGGGACCGCTTCGTCGAACGAGATGCTCGGAGGCGTCTCGATCTTGAGGCCGCTCCAGTCGAAACTCTCGGCGTTGAGGGTCAGCGTATAGGTGGCCTCGCCGACGGAGAACGTCATCCGCGCCCGCTTGACCTTCTTTCCCGCCGCCAGGGCGGCCGCCGCCTCGGGCGACAGGGTCGGCGCGTCGCCGCGGAACGTGCCCGCCAGCGTCTCGCCCCACTCTCCAGTCAGAACCAGGTCCTTCTCGAAGAGCACCTCGCACTTCCTGCCGTCCCCGAGGTCGATCGTCCGATCGCGTCCCTCGCTCTTGTACCAGAGCCAGGTGACGAATTCGCTCCCGAGGAACGATTTCTGCTGAATCATCTCGACCAATGACATGGGGACTTCGATTCCTTTCTTGGAGAAGATCTATGCTTTAGGCCGTAGGCTGTAGGCTATAGGCTGTAGGGAGACAAAGACAGTCTACAGCCTATCGCCTCCGGCCTCACTTCAGGTACTTGAGGACGACGAATCCGGCGACGCCCAGGACGACGAGCGCCGTGCAGAGCAGGTTGAACCAGCGGTCGATGAACACCCTTAGGCGGTCGCCGAAGATGCGGTAGGTCAGGCCGATGACGGCCGAGACGATGAAGAACCGCGCCGAGCGGCTCAGAGCCGAGGCGACGGCGAACGACAAGACGTTCATTTCGAACATGCCCGAGGAAATGGTGAAGACCTTGTAGGGAATCGGGGTGAAGCCGGCGATGCCGACCGCCCAAGGTCCCAGGACCACCTGACCCATCCCGGGGATCTCACGCGGGCAGTTGAACCAACCGAGCGCCGTGGCCCGCAGCCATAACGCCTTGTCGCCCGCAGTCAGTTCATAGACGGCAGGTTGGATCGAAAGAGTGTCGCCGACGGCGCGGAGCTGGGCGACCATTTCGGCGAACCGGGGGCGCTCGTCGGCCAGCGTGGCGATGTTCGCCGCGAGCTCATGGAAACTCGACGCCATGTCGGCGCCGCCGTGCACGACCAAGATCCCGATCCACTCGAGGAGGATTTGACCCAACGTGTCGCGGAAGAAATACCCGATGCCATAGCCCGCCAAGCCCCCGGCGATCGAACCGATGGAACAGACCAGGGCGAACCAGACCCATCGACTCGGAAGACCCATGCACAGCGCGACCAGGAGGACATCGGGCGGGATCGGGAAGAACGACGACTCGGCGAACGCCAGGACGAAGAGCGCCCAGACGCCGAACGGCGTCGCGGCCCAGTGCAGCACCCAGTTGTAGAGGCGTTTGAGCGGGTTTCTCGACGGGGGCAGAAGCATTTCCGTCCGCGTGTCGGGCAAAGGGGGGGTCTCGCTCATGAGGTGCGCCTGCCTCCTCGGACGGCGTCCCGCAATTTAGGGCCTGGACCCGGGCGAAGCAAGCCTTTTTAGATCAGTGGGCGAGGACGGGGACCATTTCAGAATCGTTCGACCCGAGAATGAAGAGGGTTCATGGGCAGGCTTCAGCCTGCTCTTCGGGGATACGGCTTGGGAATTCTCCTGAGGGGCGGGCCGGGGCCGATGTCAGCCCTTCGACTTGGAGGAGGATTTGCCCTTGGAGGAGTCTTTCTCGACTTTCTTCTTGTACATTTTCTCGAGACACTCTTCGATCTCGCCGCGAATCTTGGTCTTCGAGTCGTCGGTGACGAACAGAATCTCGTCGGTCAGGAAGGTCATGGCTTGCTCCATGATCTCCTTTTCCTTGCCCTTGAGGTCGTCCATCTCGTCGAGGACGTAGAGCTCGCGGATCAGCTTGCAGATACGAACGGGATCGCCGCTCTTGATGATGTCGCGATAGTTGAGATAGGTCTGCCGGGCGTCGCCGCGCGAGGGCTGGATCGGCATCTTGAGCGTGTTGAAAATCTTCTTGATGTCGGCCTTGGTCATCGGCTTGCGGATGCCGCGCCGGTCGAGTTGCGAGCGCGGAACCATGACGCGGGCCTTGCCCGACATGAAGATGAAGTAATCTTCCTCGCTTCCGTCGATCTTCATGCGCCGGATGCCTTCGACGTTGCAGATGCCCAGGGTCGGCTCGACCACGGTGTCGCCCACGCGGTATTCCATGATGTTTGTCTCTCCTCGCCCCGATAGTCTCGGGTCAGTGCCGTCATCGCCTTCTGGGGGCGAGACGGGTCGCGCACCAAGTCGGACCCGGGCCGCGCGGTCCGAACTGTCTGCGCCGTGGAACCGCAAGAGCGTAAAACCGACCGTGCATCTGCTGGGCGATTTCGCCTAGAGTGCTACTAAGAAACGACTTAAGCTGTCTCTCGCGATCGTGAATCCGGTCTGACGGGCCAGAGAAACCCACCGTATTCCACGCAAGACTATATCCGGAAACCGCTTGGATGTCAAAGGAAACTCACGCGGGGCTTTTGGGGCGGGTTCTTCCTGGCCGGGGAGCAGGGAGGAGGGGGATTTGTGGGACAGATAGGACGAATGGGACGAATAGGACAAATGGGGCGGATAGGGGGCTGCGGCGTTGGGGCGGTTAGCCGTCTCGGCGGGCCGCGGTGCGGGGTAGATTCGGAGTTTACCGCGAATTTCGGTTGACGAGCCACCGACACAATGATATTGTTGTGTCATGATACCGGCATCTGCTAAGATCGATGGTATATGGAAAGTGCTTCCGCCCGGTGTTCACGACGCAACACTGGACGAGATCGAACAGCGGTTCGCCACAAACGAGACGCGGCGGAGGTTGTACGAGGGCTTTGCGCGCGGGGTGGAGGCGTTGAAGCGGGCGGGATGCAAAGAGGTGCTATTGGACGGGAGTTTCGTCACCGACAAACCGAATCCGGGGGATTTCGACGCATGTTGGGACCCCACGGGAATGGACCCCAAGAAATTGGACCCGGTATTCTTGGATTTCAGCGACGGCCGCCGGGAACAGAAACGGAAGTTCGGGGGCGAGTTCTTTCCGTCGAGCGCACGAGCGAACGGTTCGCGGACGTTTGTCGAGTTCTTTCAGAACGACAAGTACACGGGGAAACCCAAGGGGATCGTGCGCGTCAGGCTGTAATGAGGGGGAAGGAGTGGAAGAGCCATGATTACGAATGAGCGTCAATACCGAATAACGAGAGCCCAACTGTCGAAGCTGAAGGCGGCGGCGGCGTCTTTCGACATGAGCGAGGCGACGAAGCGAATTGGCTCGAAAGCGTTCGCTAAGGCCGAACTGGACGCCTTGAAGAGCGAAGTCGAGGTGCTGTCCGCGCAGATCGCCGACTACGAAGCCCTCAAGTCGGGATCGGTGACCGTGCTCGAAGCGAACAGCCTGGAGGAATTGCCCAGCATTCTAATCCGGGCAAGGATTGCCAGGGGTTTTTCGCAACGCAAACTCGCCGACAAGATCGGCGTCGATGAGCAACAGATTCAGCGCTACGAAGCGGAGGAGTATAGCTCGGCAAGCTTTCGCCGACTGAAAGAAGTCGCAGAGGCGCTCAATCTGAGCATCAGGAAGGTAGCAGAGATCGAGATGGGCTTTCCTGGTCAAACGGATACGGGAAAGGAAGATACTCCATGGGAACGTTTCCCAATCAAGGAGATGTACCGACGAAACTGGTTTGAGGGATTCACTGGCTCGATGGCCGCAGCCATTGCGAATCAGAGGGAACTGGTAACTGACTACGTCAAGAAGGCCATGGCTCGGCGCCAACCAGCCTTTCTCAAGCATCGGGTCAGGTACGGGAAGAACATGAATGAATGCGCGCTCTGGGCCTGGGAGTGCAGAATTCTGTTGCTGGCGAGACAGTCTCCTCCGGGAAAGGCGTACTCTCGAGACTTGGTCACGGAGGGCTGGCTCCGGGAACTTGCTCAGGCTAGCCGTTTCGACGATGGACCGAGGCGCGCAAGAGAGATGGTTGCAGAAGTGGGGATTCCGTTGATTGTCGAACCACACCTATCTCAGACTTACTTGGACGGAGCAGCGTTGCTCTCGTCCGATGGCAATCCCGTGATTGGCATGACGCTACGATATGACCGGTTGGACAACTTCTGGTTTGTGCTGTTTCATGAACTGATCCACGTGACAAGGCACCTTCGGAAGGGGAAACTGGAGACCATATTCGACGATCTCGATGCTGAGGCTGACGACCTCGAGCGAGAGTCTGACGTACGGGCTGGCGCAATTCTGTTGCCCGAGACTGCCTGGGAGACGGCATTGGCAAGGTACGTGAGAACAGAAGAATCCATCAAGTCCCTTGCTAAAGACCTTCGCATTCATCCATCGGTGATCGCGGGCCGGATACGGAAGGAAGCCAACAACTATGTGATTCTGAACGAGTTGGTCGGACATGGGGAAGTAAGAAAGCACTTCCCGGAGGTTCGCTTCGGGCAGTGAGAAGAGAGGTGATTGCTGTGACATTCAACCATCGTCACTATGTCCCGTGTTTGCGCTGGAAGCAGGGCGAATACCAGGCAATTCTGCGCCTATCCGATGCAGCGAAAGACTTCATAACGCCATTGATAGAAGTGCCGGGGATCGGCTTTGATTTCGATTCGCGTAAGCAGAACAAGGTGATAGATGATCATCTGGCGCCGTTTGCGCAGCGCGTCAAGACAAAGTGGCAGAGACGCCCTCTTTTCGTGGACATGAAACTGATTGGTTTATCAGAACAAATGGCTGGCGGCCAGCACCCCGTGAGGTTTGTATTCGACGAGTTGAGGGCCCAGAAATGCATAGCCGCCCCGGTGACTGGTATCGACCGAGACACTCGTTATCAGCAGGCAGTCAAACAGGCCGTGTCCGCTGATCAACGGGGCGTGTGCCTGAGAGTCAGCCTCGTGGAGGCAGAGAAACCAGCCCTCAAGAATTCGATCGACACGCTTCTCGGGCAGATCAGATTGCAGGCGGATGGATGCGATTTTGTCCTCGACTTGGGTGCGCCAAACTTCGAGCCCGTTGAAGGGTTCGCCGGCTTGGTTACCGCGACGATACGAAAACTGCCGTATTTGTCACAATGGCGAACTTTCGCACTGATCGGGACTTCGTTTCCGTCGTCAATGGGTGAGATCAAAGAAAGTCCCGCAATAGTCCCAAGATCCGAGTGGCTTCTGTATAAGAGGGTCTTCGCAGGACTACTCAAGGCTGGGATTCGTGTTCCCACTTTCGGTGACTACGGGATAAACCACCCGGCGGATGTGCCCGAGCTGGACTGGAGGCTCGTGAAACCTTACGCGACCATTCGATACACAATCAATGACAACTGGCTTATCGTAAGGGGGAGGAATGTGCGCGATCACGGGTTCGAGCAATACCGAGATCATTGCCGGACAGTGAAGGAATCCCCTCACTTCTCCCCACGAGGACTCTCCTATGGAGATAACTACATAGCCAATTGTGCTACCGGTTCTGCATCGACGGGGAACCTATCTACCTGGAGGATGGTAGGGACGAACCATCATATCGAGAAAGTCGCGTTTGACATCTCCAATTTCTTCGGTCCCTTAGGAATTGACTAACTCGGTGGCGAAGCTCGGCTAGGCTAAGATCATCGGCAAGAACTCGGTAGAGAAACTCGCGTCTCACCCTTGAAACCCTCGGCGGCACGCCCAGTTCCGCCAAGATGCTAATCGCCTCGTTCTTCCACAGCAATTGGGCAACCGAGAAGGGGTCTACCCGGGGGTTGGATCGAGGGGGTCTTGCCGTTTCGAAGGAAATCCCCCCTCTCGGTCCTTGGACAGAGAGTACTATCCCCCACCAACAGGGAACGACAGAACGAATCGCCTTGGCATGTTTGCCAGCAACGACCACCGTAATACAGTCGAAGATGTTGTTGTAGGCTTCTATCTGCTCGCCAAGTCTGTAGAGAGTGTCTTCGTCGCTCTTTATCTCATACCCAATCAAGCGGCCGTTGATTACGGCGATATCGGCTCTGCATCTGCCGTGGTTCAGTCCCAATTCGTCCACAACGAGGGTATCCGGAGCAGCATGATGCCTGCCCAGTCTCTTCCGGTGAAAGCTAGCGCGAATCTGTTGGTCATTCATGGCGGCGACCCCTGAACCACACCCTACCACATTTCTATCCCGCTTGCACTCCTTCCTTCGCCTTCTCCTTGGGTGGGAGAAGGAGGGCGCGGAGTTTGGTTTCGAGGGACTTGGCGAGGTCGGGGTTGTCGACAAGGACGGATTTGCAGCTTTCGCGTCCCTGGCCGAGGCGCTCGCCGTCGAGCGAGTACCAGGCGCCGCTCTTCTGGACGATTTTGTTGACCTCGGCGAGGTCGAGGAGGTCGCCTTCGAAGGAGATGCCTTTGCCGAACATGATGTCGAACTCGGTCTCGCGGAAGGGCGGGGCGACCTTGTTCTTCACCACGCGGGCGCGGGTGCGATTGCCGGTGTGGCCCGAGGCGTCCTTGATGGCGCCGATGCGGCGGACGTCGACGCGGATGGTCGAGTAGAACTTGAGGGCGCGGCCGCCGGTGGTGGTCTCGGGACTGCCGAACATGACGCCGATCTTTTCGCGGATCTGGTTGATGAAGATCATGGTGGTCTTGGAGCGCGAGATGGCGGCGGTGAGTTTGCGCATGGCCTGCGACATGAGGCGGGCCTGGAGGCCGGGGAGCGAGTCGCCCATTTCGCCTTCGATTTCGGCGCGGGGGACGAGGGCGGCGACACTGTCGATGACGATGACGTCGACGGCGTTGGAGTTGATGAGGATCTCGGCGATCGAGAGGGCTTGTTCGCCCGAGTCGGGTTGCGAGATGAGGAGTTCGTCGAGGTCGACGCCAAGCGCCTGGGCGTAGGTGGGGTCCATGGCGTGTTCGGCGTCGATGAAGGCGGCGGTGCCTTTGGCCTTCTGGGCGCTGGCGACGGCGTGGAGCGCCAGGGTGGTCTTGCCCGAGGATTCGGGGCCGAAGATCTCGATGATGCGGCCGCGGGGGTAGCCGCCGACCCCGAGGGCGACGTCGAGCGAGAGCGCGCCGGTCGGGATGACCGGGGTGTCGACGACGGTGCGTTCGGAGAACCGCATGATGGCGCCTTTGCCGAAGTCGCGTTCGATTCGGGTCATGGCGAGTTCGAGGGCTTTTTGGCGGTCGCCGGTCTCGGCGGGTTTGTCCGAACGGTCGGGGGTCTTGGATTTGGCCACGGTCTGGGTTCTCCTTAGGGAAGAAGTTCGATGATCTATTCGCCGCCGGGTGCGGCGTCGAGTTCGTTGTCGATGCGCCCGATCAGGCGTTCGGCGATCTCCTGGGCGGGGGCGAGGGCCTTTTCGGCGCCTTGCTTGAAGCGGCGGTTCTCGTCGGCGAGGCGGTTGTAGTCGAAGCCCAGTTCGTAGGCCACCATGAGCGCGGCGCGAAAATCGCTGTTCGCCCCTCCGCTGCGGCGTTCGTGCACGAGACGCTCGATCTCGCTCGCTACTTTGCGGATGCGCCGAGCGTCGTCGTCGGTCGCGCGGAGGCGGAACTTCTGTCCGCAGATGGTGAAATCGATCAGGTTGGTCTTGGGGGGTGTCTCGGCCATCTTGTCCTCGGTCCGGTCAGGGGGGACGCCGCGCCGCTCACTCGTTCTCGGGCAGTCCTTCGAGCACGTCGATCTTCTGAATGATGGTGCGAAGGCGCTCGCGGATTTCCTGTTCTTTTTCGGTTACGTCGGAGACCTCGATCTCGAGCTCCTCGACGCGGCGGCGCAGCTGGGCGTTTTCCTCGCTGAGCGCGTCGACCTGGAGCGCCTTGTCGCCCGCCGCGGCGGATGCGCTGCGCAAAGAGGCGTTCTCTTGACGCAGACGGTCGAGCTCTTGGATCAGTCGCCCGACCTTGTCCTCGATTTCGGTCAATTTGTCTAGCAGCATCGGGTTTTGCGTCCACTGACGCCGACCCGCGGGGTCGACACGATTGTTGGGGAAACGGAACCACGTCCAGAGTGCTGAACCACTGTAGGATTCCGAGGGGGGAAAGACAAGGGAAAAGGAAGGGCGGGGAATTGCGGATTGCGGACTGGGGATTTCGGATTGGGGCCGGGAGCGGATTGGAGCTTGAAAAAGCGGGGCTTGTGCCCGATATATGGGGCTCGCGTCTCGGTGCGGCAGGGGTGGGGCGGACTAGACCCTGCGTTTTGAACGGATCGCGGCGCTATCTTTTGTGGAGAGACGCTTGCGGATGAAGATTTCGCTTTTCAACACCATGGGCCGGAAGATCGAGGAATTTGTGCCTCGCGAGGCGGGCAGGGCGGGGCTGTATTGCTGCGGCATGACGGTCTACAACTTCGCCCATATCGGCAACATGCGGACCTACGTGTTCGAGGACATTCTGCGTCGCGCGCTCGAGATGGCGGGCTATGAGGTCCGCCACGTGATGAACGTGACCGACGTCGGCCACCTGACGTCGGACGCCGACGAGGGCGAGGACAAAATGATCGTCGCCATGCGGCGCGAGGGGAAGACGGCGCACCAGATCGCCGAGTTCTATACCGACGCGTTCTTTCGCCACGCCGACATGCTCCACATCGCGCGGCCCCACGTGGTGTGCAAGGCGACGGAGCACATCCCCGAGATGATCGCGCAGGTCGAGCGTCTCGAAGCGAATGGGCTGGCGTATCGCGCGGGCGGGAACGTGTATTTCGACATCGAGAAGTTCCCCAGCTACGGCGATCTGGCCGGGCTCGACATGGAGAACCTCCAAGCGGGGGCTCGCATCGAGGTGGACAAGGCCAAGCGCAACGAGCACGATTTCGCGCTTTGGTTCACGCAGTCGAAGTTCGAGAACCAGGAAATGATTTGGGATTCGCCCTGGGGGCGGGGCTACCCCGGGTGGCACATCGAGTGCAGCGCGATGTCGATGAAGTATCTGGGCGAGCAATTCGACATCCACTGCGGCGGCATCGACCATGTTCCCGTTCACCACACCAACGAGATCGCCCAGGCCGAAGGCGCGACAGGCAAGAAGCCGTGGGTGCGCTATTGGGTCCACGGCGAATGGCTCGTCATGGGCGAGGAAAAGATGTCGAAGTCCAAGGGTGGCTTCGTCACGGTCGATACGCTCGTCGAACGAGGGTACGATCCGCTCGCGCTTCGCTACTTCTGCCTCCAGGCGCACTATCGCCAGCAGCTCGGGTTCAGCTACGACGCGCTCGACGGCGCGGCGACGGCGCTTTCGCGTCTTCGCGAGAATGTCCTCGCGCTGAGGAAGGAAACGGGCGGGACGGCGGCCGAGTTGGGCGACGATCATCCGGCGCTCGCCGAGTTCCAGGCGTATCTGGCCGACGACCTGAACGTCCCGCGCGCGATGTCGGTCGTCTGGAACACGCTCCGAAGCGATCGCGCGGCGGCCGAGAAACTCGCGCTGGTGTATCGTTTCGACAACGTGTTAGGATTGGGGCTCGAGGATTACGAACCGCCCCGCGAGGAGATTCCCGAGCAGGTCGCGGCGCTCGTCGAGGAGCGCCTCGCGGCGCGCAAAGCCAAGGACTGGGCGACGGCGGACGCGTTGCGGAAACGGCTCGCCGACATGGGGTACGCGCTCAAAGACACGGCCGAGGGAACAACGGTGACGAAGCATAGTTGAAGCAACGAGAGCCGTGGCGGACGGTTGGCGTGGGTGTTTTGAGGAGGGCATATGAGAACCGTGATCGACAAGAACGTGGTGTTGGGTCTGGAGGCTTTCTCGACCCTGGGCGAGGTGGTCGCGCTTCCCGGACGCGAAATCGACAAGAGCGTTCTGCGCAACGCCCACGCGTTTTGCGGGCGCACCGTCACCAAAGTGAACGCCGATCTCCTCAGGGGGACGACCGTCAAGTACGTCGGGACCGCGACGATCGGGATGGACCATTACGACGAAGCGTGGCTGAAGAAGACGGGCATCCGCTATACGAACGCGCCGGGGTGCAACGCCGATTCGGTCGGGGACTATCTGACGGCGTCGCTCCTCTGGATCGCCGAACGCGGGGGAAAGACGCTCAAGGGCAAGACGATCGGCGTCGTCGGCTGCGGCAACGTCGGGTCGCGCGTCGTGAAGCGCGCGAAGGGTCTCGGGATGAAGGTGATCGAGAACGACCCGCCTCTGGCGCGGCGGACCGGCGACCCGCGCTATCGTCCGCTCGACGAGGTTTTCGAGGCCGACTACATCACCGTCCACGTTCCGCTCACGCGCGAGGGCGAGGACGCCACGTTCCACATGATCGACGAAGCGTTCTTCGCTCGGATGCGAAGCGACGCGATTTTCATGAACTCGTCGCGAGGCGAGGTGGTGGACGAAACGGCCCTCAAGGCCGCCCTGCGCGAGGGTCGGATCGCCGACGCCGCGCTCGACGTGTGGGAAAACGAGCCGCGCGCGGACCGCGATCTTGTCGACCAGGTTTTGATCGCCACGCCGCATATTGCGGGCTATTCGTTCGACGGCAAGGTGAACGCGACGCGCCAAGTCTACGAGAAATTCTGCGAGTGGACCGGAGTCGTTGCCAGATGGGACCCCAGGCCGTTTCTTCCCGAGCCCGACGTCCCCGTGTTGGAAATCGACGCCTCGGGCCGCTCGGACGAAGACGTTCTGCGCGAGACGGCCTACGCCGTCTACGATGTGAAACGCGACGACGCCGCGATGCGCGAAGCGATGCGGGTCGACGATCCCGACGCGCGCTGGAAGGCGTTCGACCGCTTGCGCAACGAGTATCCGCGCCGACGCGAGTTCTCGCTCACGACCGTTCATCTGAGAAACGGGAGCAAAGATCTGGCCGCCCGTTTGCGCGGGATCGGTTTTCGAGTCGAGTCGCTCTGGGCCATGTCCGGGTAACACGCTTATATTCCCGTAGACGGGGCTCTGTCCAAGTAATCGCTCCGAAGGAGTCGAACGAAGAGAAGATCTCCAAGCGACTATTGGACAGAGCCTAGAGAGTCCGCGATGAACCGTCGGTTCCCCAGCGTATGCGCCGCGTTTGGCTACTGGGCCGTCCTGGTCTTGTTCGGGACGTTCGTCCTATTCGTGTTCGTGCGACACGGCGAGTTTCACGCCGGGATCAACAGCTACGATCGGAGTCGCTTCACCGACATGGTGCTGGGCACGGCCCACAAGCCGTACGTCCAGAGGCTCCTGCTTCCGCGAACGGTCCTGATTGTCGCGGCGCTGACGCCCTCGGAGGTGTCGGAGGCGTGTACACGCTTCGTCGAGAACCGGCCGAACCTCGAGATCGCGCTCCAGTTCCTGCGCTGGAAACCCGTCGACGCGTACCTGTATCTGGTCGCCGGCGCTCTCATGCTTCTCTCCCTTGTGTTGTTCGCCCACTACACCGCGAAGATGACTCTGCGAACCGTCCCATTGCGCGAGACGACGCCGTCGCGCCTGGCGCTGGCCTTGCTCGCCCTGCTCTGTCTGCCGCCGTTCTTCCGCTACATTTCGTATCTCTACGACCCGCCTCAGCTCTTTCTCTTCGCGTTGTCGTTCTACCTGATGGCCAGCGGGAAAAGGAAAGAGTTCCTTATCCTCTTTCCCTTCTGTTGTCTGAACAAGGAGACCGCGATCCTCCTGATCCCCTTCGGTTTTCTTTGCGCGCGCCGGTCCGGCTCGTCTCGCGAGGCCTGGCGGATGCTCGGCGGGCAGGTTCTCATTTATGCGGCCGTCAGGGCGTGGCTCATGTGGGAGTTCCGGTCGGCGCCCGGGAGCGCGTTCGAATTCCATCTGATGGACCACAACGCGGGTTTCTTCGCGGACGGCTGGCCTTTCGTGTTCCTGGTGCCGTTCCTGCTTGTCGCGACGCTGGTCGCGCTCGGGTGGCGCGAGAAGGCGTACGTTTTGAAGGCGGGTTTCCTTTGTACCCTTCCCCCGCTCGTCGTGGCCGCGTTTTTTCTGGGTTTCGTGGACGAATGGCGGGGCTACTACGAAGCGTTTCCGCCGGTTTTTGCGATGATCGTCGATACGGTATCGAGGCTGAACGCGTCCCTTCGCGGCCACGGGACTTCCGCGCCGCAGTAGGGCAATTCCTGTTTGTTCTTGACTATTCGTCCGGCGTCCGCTTCCCTGTTGTTGCCGTTTCGTTTGCTATGGCCGAGCCCAGGCTGGCGGGTGCTCGGGACCATCGTTCAAGGAGGTTGAACGATCATGCTTCGACGCTTTCTTCCCACATCCACGGATTTTTTCGCGTACTTCGAGCGCCTTATCCGTCTGGCTACTCAAGCGTGCGAGGAGTTCGAGAGTCTGACTTCCAACGCCAACGACCTGGTCTGGCGGATCGGGCGGATCAAGGAGATCGAGCACGACGCCGACGACGTGACCCACGAGTGCATCGAGGCGTTGCATAAGACGTTCATCACGCCGATCGACCGCGATGCCATTCACCGCCTGATCAAGCGAATGGACGACATCGTGGACGCGGTGGACGCGGCGGCGGCCCGGATCGTGCTTTACGAGATTGGAGAATTTCGGCCCGAGGCAAACGAATTGGCCCAGGTACTCGTCAAGGCCAGCACCGAACTCGAGCAGGCCGTGCGGGGAATGAGAAATCTAAGCAAGGACAAGTCGGTCAACGCGCACTGCATCGCCGTTCACCAGTGCGAGAACGACGGCGACGCCCTGTTGCGCAAGGCGATATCGAGGCTGTTCGCGGAGGAGGCGGGCAATCCTCTCGCGCTGATCAAGTGGAAGGAGATCTTCGAGCGTCTCGAGGGGGCCACCGACCGGTGCGAAGAGGTGGCCAACATCATCGAGGGCGTCGTTCTCGAGGCGTCGTGACCCTATGGACCCCATCCTTCTCCTCGTTATCTTCACCATCGCGGTCGCGCTGCTGTTCGACGTGGTGAACGGTTTCCACGATGCGGCGAACTCGATTGCCACGGTGGTGTCGACCCGCGTGCTGAGTCCGCGCTACGCGGTGCTCTGGGCGGCGTTCTTCAATTTCGTAGCGATGTTCTTTTTTGCCCCGAGGGTTGCCGACACCATCGCGAAGATCGTCCACGTCACCAATGCCGAGCCGGCGTACGTTTACGTTGTTCTGGCGGGGCTCATCGGGGCGATCGTGTGGGATCTATTGACCTGGCGGTGGGGCCTGCCCGTCAGCTCGTCTCACGCCCTGATCGGCGGTTTTGTCGGCGCGGGTATGGCGTATGGAGGCGCGAAGGTGGTTCATTGGGGTAAGGTCGGCATGGCGGCGGGCTTTATCCCGCTTGCTCCCATAATGGGTTTGCTTCTTGGCGCGGCGATTATGCTGGGGGTCTTCTGGGTGTTTCGCACCTGGAAGCCCTCGTCGGTGGATTGTTTGTTCCGCAAAGGACAGCTGCTCTCCGCGGCCCTTTACTCGCTGGGGCATGGCGGGAACGACGCGCAGAAGACGATGGGTATCATCGTGGCTCTGCTCGTGGCCGCGGGATACGCCCGGCCCGATCTGGAGCTGAGTCTGACTTCTTCGGAGACGCTTTGGATCATTCTCTCTTGCCACGCGGCCATGGCGATCGGAACGGCTTTCGGCGGGTGGCGCATCGTCAAGACGATGGGGATGCGGATCACGAAGCTCAAACCCGTCGGGGGCTTTTGCGCGGAGACGGCGGGTGCGATCACTTTGTTCATGGCCACGCACATGGGGATTCCCGTCTCGACGACTCACACCATTACGGGGGCCATAGTCGGCGTCGGTTCGACGACGAAGTTCTCGCGCGTCAAATGGGGCATCGCCGGGCGCATCGTTTGGGCGTGGATTCTCACTATTCCACTCTCAGGGTTCGTCGCCGCTCTGACCTTCTGGGCCATCGCTTTCTGTCATCCCGAATTCTAGATTCGCCGCATTCCACCACGATGAGTCTTGAGGCGTTCGCAACTCCGGCCTCTGCCTGCTCTTGTCGCTATCGGGATCGGTTCTCTCCGGTTCTTCGATAGCGATCCCGATAGCGATTTCGATCTTATCCCCGATATCCGTTTGAGACGAGGCGTTGTGAGAAGCTCGGGCTAGTCGATTCTCCCGAGGACCCGGAGCGCGGTTTCGACGCGGCCGAAGGGGGCGCTGACCTGGAAACCGGCGACGCACGATTCCACCCGCGCCACAATCTCCCGGGCGATCGCGATCCCCTCCTCGGTCCCTTCTTGCTTGGTCGAGCATCGCCGCATGCGTTCCATGACGGCGTCGGGCACGGTGACGCCGGGCACCTCGTTATGGAGGAATTCGGCGTTCTTGAAGCTGACGAGGGGCCAAATGCCGGCGACGATCGGGATTGGCCGCTCGAAGCCCGATACCGTGTCGAGGAACCGCAGGAGCGCGTCGGTGTCCCAGACGGGTTGGGTGACGGCGAACTCGGCGCCCGAGTCGATTTTCCGGCGAAAGCGCTCCATCTCGCGCCGCATCTCGACGGCGCACGGATTGGCGCCGACTCCGACGAAGAGGCCGGTGGGCGGGTCGAGGACGCTGCCGCCGATGTCGCGGCCGTGATTGAGGTTCCAGACCACGCGCGCAAGGCCGACCGAGTCGACGTCGAACACGCCGGTCGCGTCGGGATAGTCTCCGATCTTGGGCGGGTCGCCCGTGATGATCAGGAAGTTGTGGAGCCCCGCCGCGTAGCCCCCGATGAGGTCGGACTGCATTCCGATCAGGTTGCGGTCGCGGCAGCAGTAATGGACGATGGCTTCGATTTCGGCGCGTTCCTGAATGGCGATAGCGGCGATCATCGGCGAGACGCGCGAGGTGGCGCGCGGACTGTCGGGGACGTTTATCGTGTCGACGCCGTGTCGGCGGCAAAGCGCGGCCTTCTCGACCATCGGCGAAAGGTCGGTCGAGCGCGGTGGAACGATCTCGATGCAGCTGACCTTTTCGCCGCGCAGCATCTTGGCCGCCAGGCGCGACTTGCGCTCGGGCGCCACGGCTTCCACCTGAATTTCCTCGGGGGTGTAGGTGCGGACGTCGAGATACCTCTTCACCCCGCTCATCCCTCCGAGAGCGCGCGCCGCCATGCGGATGTGTTCGGGCGTCGTGCCGCAGCATCCCCCCACGCCTTTCACGCCGAGTTCGATGAACCGCTTGGCGTACTCGGTGAAGTACTCGGGGCTGGTCATGTAGATCATGCGCCCGTCCACCTCCTGGGGCAGACCGGCGTTGGGCATGACGATGAAGGGCTTGCGCGTGAGAGGGAGCGCGCGTTCCAGGGCGTCGTAGGCGGGAGCCGGACCGATGCCGCAGTTGATGCCGATCGCGTCGACGTTTTCGTCGGCGTCGAGCGCGGCGACCATGTCCTCGATCCGGTTGCCCAGGACCGTCTCGCCGTGGAGTCCGACGGTGAACGACGCGAAGACGGGCAGGCCCGAGGCCCGGGCGTTGCGCGCGGCGATCCGGAGCTCGTCGAGTCCGAAGAACGTTTCGAGAAGGATCAGATCGACGCCTCCGGCGACCAAGGCGCGGATCTGCTCCTCGAACGCCTCGGACACGAGCGTCCGCTCGCGCTCGAATTCGAGCGCCTGGCCGGGCCGCAGACAGGGTCCGACGGACCCCGCGACGTAGACAGAGTCGCCCGCGGCGTCGCGCGCGATGCGCGCGGCGCGTTCGTTGATCTCGACGGCGCGATCGGCCAGACCGTGCGGGGCGAGCTTGATGCGGTTGGCGCCGAACGAGTTCGTCTCGATCGCCTCGGCTCCGGCCTGAACGTATTCGCGGTGGATTTCCAGGATGAGTTGAGGGTTGACCAGGCAGAGTTCGTCGTAGCAGGTGTTGATGAAGACGCCCCTGGAGTAGATCATGGTCCCCATCGCGCCGTCGAACACGACCGGGATGTCTTTGATTCGCGTGAGTATGTCTTCCACGGCTCTTCTCTCCCTCCGGGTCTTGGAGCCGCCCGGCCCGGGCGCCGTCGTCGAGCTCGGATGCGGTTGAGATACACGGCGAGAATACGCCCGGGCGAGTCCGCGCAGCAAGTAGCAAAGAGTCAACGGATCGTTGCGGAGCCCGCCGACCCGTCGAAAACCCCGGTTCCGCGCGCGACGAGGAAGGAGCGAAACGGAAGGGATCGAGTTACGTCAGATTGACGGGCATGCGCATCTCGGCGCAGGTCCCCAGATCGGGCGAGGAGAGGACGCTCAGGCTTCCGCGATGGTCCTTGAGAATGCCGCTGGCGATGCTGAAGTTGAGGCGGTCGACCGAGAACGAGCTTTCTTCCTGCGAGAAGGGATCGAGAATCGTCGCCAACTCCTCGTCGGGAATCACGCGGCCGTTGTCGATCACCCGGATCGTGATCCATTTCTCGGCGGACTCGATCTCGATTCTCAGTTGTCGGCCGTCGGGCGTTCCGCTGAACGCCGAAGGAAGTCTCTGGAAGAGAGCGACGAAGGCCTGGACCAGCCGCTCGCGATCGACGTTCGCTCGGGCGGCGCTCCCGGCGCAGGCGCGGTCGATCCCGATCCGTTCTTCGCGGAACAAATAGTCGAGCATTGTGAGGGCGGAGTCGATGACTTCGCTCAGGCGGTGGGGCGCGAACTGCGGGTCGCCGCGGCGGGCGGCGGCGCGGAGGTTCTCGACGATGCGCCGCAGATCGTTGGCGGCCGTGACGATCGGCTCGATCTTCTCGTAGAGCTCTTTGTCGGCGTGCACGTCCATGGCGAGCATCTCCGTGTAGCCGACCAAAGGCACGAGCCGATTGTTGAGGGCGTGGGCGAGGCCGCGCACAAGAGAGCCGATGGCGGCCAGCTTGCCCGCCTCCATCAGGGTGTGCTGGGTCCTCTGAAGCTCGGAGATGGTGTTGGACAATCTTTCGTTCTTGCTCTGAATGTCTTCGAGAAGCGATTGTTTTTCGAACGCCAGGCCGCAGATGTTGGCGAAAACCTGAAGCAGCGGCGTGGCGTGGGAAAAGAAGGCCGAGACGTCGGCCCGAGCCTCGACGACGATCAGGCCGATCGGACGCTCGCGTCCCACCATGGGCGCCATCAGGCCGCGCCGGGCGCCGAGGACCCGCAAGAGGGGCGAATCGTCCGCTTTCTCTTCCCCCTCTCCTCCGAAGAGGATGGCGTGGCTCAATTCCAGACATCGTCCTTCAATCGCCGCCGGTTCGAGGTGTACGCGACCGACTTGTTTGGCGATTGCGTCGTCGAAGCCGTGGGCCGCCACGGTCCGAAACGCATCGCGCCCCTCCTGGCCATCGATCAGGAGGAGCAAGCCGCGCTCGGCGCGGAGCGACGAGAGGATGCCGTCGAGGACCATGTTGTAGGTGTCGGGCGTGATCTCGGACTGGAGGACGTTGGAGGAGATGGTGTTGAGGAGGGAGAGGAATCCGAGTTCCCGGCTCATTTGTTTCTGTACCGCGTCGAGGGCGCTCAGCCGTTCGCTTTCGGGCACTTCGACGGGCGACGTGAAGAAAGGAAGGAGCTTAGTCTCGCGCAGGAGCCGCTCGACGTGCGGCATCATGTTCTCGACGACCACGCGGCCGCTCCTCTTGCGCAGTGCGTGATAGAGCTCGACGAGGAGTCCGAGGCCGCTCGAACACATGAACTCGACGTTCTTGAAGTCGAGGGTCAACACCAGGCCGCCGCGAGCGGCGAGCTCCGTGAGTTCGGGTCGCAACGCTTCGACCCGGGCATGGTCCAGGTCGCCGTCGAGAACGACGCGCGCGCCATCGGGGTTCTTTTCGATTTCGGTCATGTCGAACGTTTCTCTTCTCGGGCGCTGTTCTTCCCGATCTCTATTCTCTTCGCCCGGTCTTCTCTTCGACGTTTGCCGTCATCCGCTCTTTTTTTTGAGACTTGTCTCCGTCCGTTTCTCCGAATTTCGGCGGAACCCCAACGGGGTTCCGGCCTTCAGCCCAGGGTTGCCGTTGCGCGACGGCGAAGCCGGGCGCGACGGCTACCCTGGGTGCGGGAACGTCGGTTTATTCACAACCCCAACGGGGTTGCGGCTCAATCCCACAAATGCTCCTCGTCGAACTCCAAATCGTGTTCGCGCAAGAGCCTCCGAAGCTCGTCTTGAAACGACACGGTTCGATGGTGTTCTTCTTGCCCTTGGACATACCCAACGATTCGATCCAACTCGCGGTGCCCGACGGAGAACGCCCCGTAGCCCGCCTGCCAATGGAAATCCGGCACTCCGATATCTTGTTCGTCCACCCAAATAGAAGAAATGCGTTTCACTTCCTTGACCCAATTGGCGATCGTGATCGTTCGGCCCAGCCGCGAGAGAATGTGGACATGATCTTCCGTCCCGCCGACGCGGATCGGCGGACATCCGAGGGTTTTCGAAACGCCGCCCAGGTATTCGTGCGCGTGTTCGCGAAACGGTCTTTCGCGCAATAGGGGCGTACGGTTCTTCGTTGAGAACACGAGGTGTAGATAGACGGCGGCCAGCGATTGAGGCATGGGCGGTTCTCGAATTGTGCGGCGCCGCAACCCCGTTGGGGTTGCGGGATTATGTATGGGGCCGTTTTCCCAGGGTAGCCGTCGCGCCCGGCTTCGCTGCGCTTCACCGCGGCGCAACGGCAACCCTGGGCTGGAGGCCGGCACGCCGTTGGCGTGCTTGGAGAAACCCCACAGGAAGCATACCAGCCTTACGGAAACCCCACAGGAAGCATACCAGCCTTACGGAAACCCCACGGAAGGCGAGCCAGCCCTACAGGACCGTGCCGGTCCGCTTCCGAGGAACCCCAACGGGGTTCGGGCCCTCAGCCCAGGGTTGCGTCGCTCTGGACGCTACCCTGGGCCAGAAGCCGAAATATCCTCAACCCCAAAGGGGTTGGGGCTGTTTCAGAATCTCGACCCCTCCCGGATGCGCGTGCCTTCTGGACGAACCTTCGATGCCTCATCTCATCGCGTCTTCTTGCGATCCGTCGTCTTCCAGGGTTCAAAATCTCCATGCAAGATCTCTCTACGGTAATCTCTCTTCGGAAACGGCGTAAACGGTAGGCACATTTCGAGCAACCGAGACACCGTTCTCTCACCCAGCTTCTCCGACAGATCGTCCACCGTCAGATTCGTTGTAACAATCACCGGTTTGCACGAATCGTATCTGCGGTTGACGATCAGATAGAGTCGGTCGTTAATCCAATCCTTCGTAGCTTCTGCTCCCAAGTCGTCAAGAACGAGAAGGTCAGGCCGGTTGATCTCCTCAAGGAGACCGCTCTCGCTCACCGAGGATTCGTTGCTGTAGGTGGCACGGATATCGCTCAGGAGGTCTGGCATGTTGTAGAAGAGCCCGCTGAAGCCTTTGCGGATCACGGCCTGCAAAATGGCAACGGCAATGTGTGTCTTTCCACACCCAACAACCCCCTCGATAAGGAAGCCTTTGTGGGTATTGCCCTCCTCCTTTGGATCGTCGAGATCGAGATAGAAGCCTTCAACCCACGCCTTCGCATGTTGGACCATCGCCTTGAGATCGGCGTTGCGCCCCGTCTTGAACGTCTCGAAGGTTTTCCCCAGGAACCGGCGCGGGATGCGGGCCCGCTCGATGCGCATGTCGGCGAGATACTCGGCTTGCCACTCGGGCGTGAGCTCGATCACCGCCTCGGGACCGATGGCCTCTTCGCCCTGCGTGGCCGCCTTCGGTTTGCGACCCGTGGAGGTCTTCTCGGCGGGGTTCATTTCCTGCGCCCTTTGCCCGCGGTCTTCCGGTCGTCGCCGGTGTCGCGCCGTCGGCCGAGCCGATAGAGTTCTCGAACAATCCAACCGAGACTCCTTATATCATTTTTCCGTGCACGGGCGAAGGTTTTTTCCACGTCCGACCGCGGAAAACGCTGACAGACGAGCCGCAGTTCGTCGAGGATGAAACTGTTCATTTTGAACCCGACCGTGTTGAAATACAGGTCGATCACCCGCTCGAGATCCTTCTTCCCTCCCCGGGCCGTCCCCTTGTCCGTCTCGGGCTCGGAGGCGCTCGCGTAGCGCAGTCGCACGGCCGGATCGAGACGGTTGAACGGGAACTGGGCGCGAACCTCTTCGGCCGCGCGAGGAGTGGGAAGCGGAGTCTTGACCTCGATGAGGGCGCGTTCCTCGGGGTGCTCGGGCAGGAAGAGGGCGAGACACTTCTTGCGGCGCAGGGCCTCGAGGGTCTTCATCGTCGCGTCGGGCGCGAGACCGCATCGCTCGGCGATCTCGGCGGGGGCGATCTCGACGGTCGCGGGACGCGCGTTCAGGGCGCAATCGATTTCGACCACCGTCTTGAAAACGAGCCAGGCGTGGCGATGGATCTTCGAGTTGAGCCACGCGGGCAGGCCGCTATAGGCGAGCCACAGAGGCGACGAGGCCATGGGTTCCGAGAAGCCGAGGATTCCGTTTCGCATGACGAGAACGCCGTAAAGAAGCCCACGAATCGCACGAATCTGCACGAATTGAAGAACGAGAAACAGAACGGATGTCTCAGCATCTTTCCACTAGTGCCGGTTCTACTATCCGCCAGCTTCTTGTCTCTCCTACGAGAAGCTGTCTGTGACGCAAAGAATCTCAACGCAGAGCGCGCAGAGAACGCAGAGATGAAAGAAGACTTCAGAAGAGACCTTTCGCAGCTCGGGATCTGTGCTTCTCTGGGTATCTTTCTCCGCGATCTCCGCGCTCCTCCGCGGTCTCTGCGTTAACGTTGTTCTCCGCCGACCTTGGGTTGCCGCCATGCTGCGCCGCGTAATTCGTCGGCCTCTCCTTCTACTTTTCCAGCAACGCCGTGCTGAAGTAGCGCTCGGCGCGGTCGGGAAGAACGGTCACGATGGGACCGTCGATCCTCTTTGCCACCTGCCTCGCGGCCCAGACGTTGGCGCCCGACGAGATGCCGACCAACAGGCCGAAGTCGCGCGCCAACTGGCGCGTCGTTTCGATCGCGTCCTCGTCGGCGACCTCGATCACGTCGTCGACGAGTTTCACGTCGAGGACGCCGGGGATGAACCCGTCGCCGATCCCCTGGATCTGATGGAGTCCGGGTTCGTGACCGAGAAGGGCCGAGACGTTCTTAGGCTCGACGGCGACGATCCGGCACTCGGGGTGCTGTTCCTTGAGAAACGAGCCGACTCCCTGCAGGGTGCCGCCGCTGCCGACGCCCGCGACGAAACAAGCGACCTCGCCTCGCATCTGACGCCAAATCTCGTGGGCCGTCTCGGTGTAGTGGACCTTGGGGTTGTCGGGGTTTTCGAACTGTTGCGGGATGTAGACGCGCGGATCTTCTCGCGCGATCAGTTCGGCGCGTTTGACGGCGCCGCCGAGGCTTTCCTTGTCGGGCGTCAAGACGAGCTCGGCGCCGAGGGCGCGAATGAGTTTCTTGCGTTCCTCGCTCATCCCCTCGGGCATCGCGATTCGCACCTGGTAGCCTTTGAGCCGTCCGACGAGGGCGAGACCGATGCCCGTGTTGCCCGACGTGGGTTCGACAATGATCGAATCGGGGCGCAGCTTCCCGTCGCGTTCGGCGCCTTCGATCATCGCCAGCGCCACGCGGTCCTTGATGCTTCCGCCGGGATTGAGGAATTCGCCTTTGGCGTATACGTGTTCGTCTTTCAGACGAATCATCGGCGTGTTGCCGATCAGATCGAGAATGTTGTCGGTCAGCATTCGGTTTCCTCTAGCGGCATGGTGGACGGAGTGGACGGGGTGGACCCGAGAAACCCCTTCTCGCATTTCCCCGCTTCCTCAGGTTCTCACCTTCTCGCGTTCACACGTTTCCTACCTGCATCATCGCTCGGACCTCGTCGCAGCGGCGCGCGAGGGTCTTGGGGTCGAGTCGGCGCAGGCGGCGCGTACTGAAATCCTCGACGCAGAACGAGGCCAGCGCCGTGCCCGCGACGATCGCCTTGCGCCAGTTCGCCTCGGACAGCGCGCGGCCACAGAGATACCCCAACATGCCGCCCGCGAAGGTGTCGCCCGCGCCGGTCGGGTCCTTGACCGCGGCGAGGGGAAGAGCGGGCGCGCCGAAGACGCCTTCGGGTCCGAACATCGTGCAGCCGTGTTCGCCCTTCTTGACGACGATGCGTTCGATCCCGCGTCGACGGAGTTTGAGCGCGGCCCGGGTGAGCGACGCGCTGTCGCCGAGCATACGGGCTTCTTCGTCGTTGAGCAGGAGGCAATCGATCTTCTTGAGAAGCCGCAGGAGCGACGGGCGCTTGATGTCGATCCAGAGATTCATGGTGTCGCATACGACGAGACGCGGCTTGGCGACCTGGCGCAGGACGTCGAGCTGAAGGTCGGGATCGATGTTGGCGAGAAAGACGTTCGGAATCCGGCGATACGAATCCGGGAGCTTGGGCGCGAAATCGCTGAAGACGTTGAGCTCGGTATAGAGCGTCTCGCGCTGGTTGATGTCCTCGAAGTAGCGTCCGCCCCAACGGAAGGTTTTCCCTTTCTTGACGCGTTCGAGCCCTTCGAGATCGACGCCGCATCGGCGCAAGCTGCGCAGTTCGCGCGCGGGAAAATCGTCGCCGACGACCCCGACGATCGAGACGGGCGTGAACCGCGAGGCGGCGTAGGCGCCGTAGACCGCCGAGCCGCCGACGGCGTCCTCCACCTTTCCGTACGGAGTGTGGACGGTGTCGAGGGCGATCGAACCGACAATCAACAGACTCATGCAGCCTTCTCCTTTCGGCCGGATGGAATCTCTTACTGAGATTCGTCTCGCGCGAACCGGACGACGATTCCCGTGAGGGAGTACTTGTCCACGAATTGGGTTCCCCGGTGGAACAGGGCGCCCGGGCGATAGGCCGCCTCCTGACCGAGGATGGCGTTGCGGGCGATGCGGATCACGGCGTCGCCGCCGAGTTTTCGAGCGGCCCGACTCAGATCGACGCGGCCCAGCTGGTCGACCAGGCGGTCCTCGTAGTACCGGGTCGTGACCTGGGCGATCTCGACGTACGGCTCCTTGAAATCGTTTTCCGTGAGCGCGATCTTGTAGTCCCGCGGGCGAGGCGCGTAGGCACGGTCGGAGATCCTCCGGACGTTGTACCCCGTGGCACAGGCGGACGAGAGAATCGCCGCCGCGACGAGGACGCACACGGCCGCGGACCGCGGAAGAGTTCTTTGTCTCATGGTCTTTCTCCTTCCACTCGGCACGTCTCCCGGTCGAGTCGAGACGCTGCCGTCGATAGGGTCGAGGGCTCTACGGTTCGATCGAGAGTTCCCCCGATTTGACCCGTTCGAAGAGGTTGACGATGCGTCCCACGTTGTGCTGCCACGACTGCGTGGACAGAACGCGGCGTCGCGACTTCTCTCCCATCGCCCGGCGCAGCTCGGGATCGTCGGCGAGGCGCAGGAGGTAGCGCGTGGCCTCGGAGACGTCGCGTGGTTCGAACAAGAATCCTTCTTCGCCGTGGTCGATCGCCTTGAGGACGGCCGGATACTTGGGGGCGACGGTCGGCACGCCCGACGCCTGGTACTCGAACATCTTGGTCGGGCAGGTCCAGTAACTCGTATCGGGCACCAGCGTCGCGTCCATGGCGTTGATGCAGGCCGGCACCTCGTTATAGGGCACGCTTCCGGTAAACACAAGATGGTCTTCGAGACCGGCCTGGGCCGCCTTGGCGCGGTTGCGCTCGAGTTGCTCGCCTTCGCCTCCGACGACGAGGATGACGAAATCCTCTCGCGTCTCGCGCAGTTGGGCCGCCATCTCGTGAAGAAGCGAAATCCCATGCCATCCCGACAACGAGCCGACGTAGCCGATGACGAAGCGGCCGCCGAGCCGCCACTTGCGGCGCATCTCCTCGCCCGCGCGCCGGTCGGGTCGAAAGTGGGTCACGTCGACCGCCATGGGCATGATCGAGATGCGGCGTTCCTCGACGCCGATCTCGACCAACGCCTCGAGAAGCGGCTGCGAGACGACGACGAGCGCGGGCGCCCGGCGCGCGACGTGTTTCTCGACCCGTCTGGCGAGGGAGAGAAAGTGAAGCTTGTCGCGGTGTTCGACCGTGAGAAAGGCGTTGACCTCGACCATGCGCGGCAGGTGATAGCGTCGGGTCAGCCACGTGCCGACGAGCGAATAAAGACTGAAACGCTCGTAGACGGCTTCGATCTTCTCGCGCTCGACGATCTGTTGCGCCCGGCGATAGAGAGGAACGTTTTGCCAGAAGTTCCGAACGTCGTAGCCGAGTTTGCGCAGTCTGCGCGGCTTGACCTCGACGATAGACAGCCCTTGGGCCAGTCCCTCGTCGTTCCCCTTGTTGCTGCACAAGATCGTGACGTCGTGACCGGCGGCGCGGAGCGCGCAGCAAGTCTCGCGCACGTGCGTGGAGCATCCGCGTCGTCCCAGGACGGGGATGCCGAGGTCAGGACAGAGGTAGAGAATCTTCATATCTCGGATTTCGGATCGCGGATTTCGGATTGGCCCGCATTCTTCACGATGGATCGATCCAAGGACCGACCGACGACACGATCGAAATCGCTATCGGGATCGGGTTCGCTATCGACAAAGGCGGAGAGAGTCGATCCCGACTCCTATGCCGTGGCCTGGTCGATACGGCGCATCATTTCGCGCACGGCTTGCTCGATGCCGACCAGCACCGCTCGCGCAACGACGCTGTGGCCGATGTTGAGTTCGTTCATCCCCCGGATGGCGGCCACCGGGGCGACGTTCTCGCAAGTCAGTCCGTGTCCGGCGTTGACCCGCAGCCCCAATTCCTGCGCATGGGCCGCTTCACGGACCAGGAGGTCGAGTTCGCGCTCGCGCTCCGGTCCGGCGGGGGTGTTGCAGTAGCTCCCCGTGTGAAGTTCGACGAGTTGGGCCCCCGTGCGGGCCGAGGCTTCGATCTGCGCGGGATCGGGGTCGATGAAAAGACTCACCGGAATTCCGACCTTTTGAAGCGAGGCGACGGCGCGGGCGATCGCGTCCTGGTTTCCCACGACGTCGAGTCCGCCTTCGGTGGTGATCTCCTCGCGCTTCTCGGGCACGAGGGTCGCCTGGTCGGGCCGCTCTTTGAGGGCGATGCCGACCATCTCGTCCGTCGCGGCCATCTCGAGATTGAGCATGGTGCGAAGTTCCGCTCTCATCCGGGTCAAATCGTGGTCCTGGATGTGGCGGCGGTCCTCGCGAAGGTGGATCGTGATGCCCGCGACGCCGCACGCGACACAGACCCGCGCCGCTTCGAGCGGGTCGGGCTCGTCCGTCTTGCGCGCCTCGCGAAGGGTCGCTACATGATCGACGTTCACGCAGAGCTTCGCCACGATTGCGATGCCTTCCTCGCTCAGAATCGGAACAACCGTCGATCTCGATCCACGAACCGGATTCGTAGCGATTCGGGCGAGATCGACAGGATCTTGACGTTCTCGGTCACCTCGGTCGGAGTCCCGGGCGCGAAATCGGCCCGCAGAGCGACCGTGGCTTCGGCTCCGTCGCGTTCCGGGGGCAGCTGCAACGGGCGCACCACGAAGACGCCCACCCGCAGCTCCTTGAACAGGTGCTGAGGGGCCTTGACCGTCACGGTCACGGTCGTGGGTTCGTACTCCGCCGTAAGCTCCGCGTTGAGAGGCTTGATTCCGACCGGAACGCCCACGATGGCGCCGGTGTCGATGATTTCCTGAACGTCGATTCGGGCGTCGATCCGCCGGTCGTCGGGGTCCAACACTTCGACGCCCTCGGGCAAGTGAAGATAGACCGTCTTGTCCAAGGGCGCGCTTAGTCCCGACAGATCGATCTCGTCGGTCAGGATCTGGACGGGATCGTTCTCGTCGGCGCCGAGACGGGCGAAGCGCTCCGGCGCGGCAGTCAGGAGAATCGTCCGGTTCACCTTGGGCGTGACGGGCCCCGCGAACCGGAAGCCCTCGGCCACCTGGCCTTTCGTGGGAACGACGATTCGGGCCGGGCGCGTGACGAAGCGGGCTTCGATCGCGATCTTGCCCGGATCGATCGAGACGAATCGGACGTCGCGCAGGCGATTGCGCACGGCGTCGGCGACGGAGGAGGCGATCCGGATATCGCGGTCGGGACTCAAGGCGACCTGGAGCGACTTGACGCTCTCGTCGTTGCCGACGGTGTTCCACTCGCGCGGATCGCCCAAAGCATCCCAATCGAGCACGGCGGCGAAGTTGACGGGCTTGATTTGGAACGCCACGCTCTGAGGAAAGGTCGCCGCCACCTGAACGACGTCGGTGGAAAGACGCACCTCGAGGTTCGCCGGTCCACCCTGGACCGAGACGGGGATGCTGAACGATTCCCTGCCCAGGTCGTTGCGTTTCGCGATGAGCCAGATCACGAACGCGATGGCCAGCGACGTGAGAATCAGAAACAGATCGGACGTGATGCGGTTAGTCGACCGACTCAACGTCGTCCTCCTCGCTCTTGACCTCGGCCAGGTCCAGTTCGGCTTCGAGCCGCTTCTTCAGCTCCTCGGGCTTGAGCGGACGATGAAGCGCTCCGTTGAGTGCAAGAGAAATCGTGCCCGTTTCTTCCGAGACGACGATCACAAGCGCGTCGGTCTCTTCCGACAGGCCGATCGCCGCCCGGTGGCGCGTGCCCAGGTCCTTGCTGATATCGAGAGCCTCGGCCAGCGGCAGAATGCAGTGGGCCGAAACCAATCGGTCGCCCGAGATGATCACCGCCCCGTCGTGAGTCGGCGAATACGGCGTGAAGATCGTCCGGACGAGCTCGGTCGACACGATGGCGTCGATGGCGATGCCCGTCTCGATATAGGGGCGAAGCGAGTTGCGGCGTTCGAGAACGATCAACGCTCCGACGTGGCGGGTGGACATGACCTGGACGGCGCGGATCAGCTCGTCTACGTACGCGCCGCTCTGAGTGAACAGGGCCCGGAAAATCCGCAGCTGCCCGACGTCGGTCAGGGCTTTCTTAAACTCGTTCTGGAACACGAAGATGAACACCAGGACCACGACGATCCAGATGTTCTCGAAGATCATCTCGACGGCGGACAACCCGACGATTCGGGCGATGAAATAGATGAAGAACGAAATCAGGAGAAGGGTGATCATCCCGCGCAGCGCCACGGACGAGCGGGTGCCGCGCAGAAGCGAGAAGATGAAGAAGAACAACGCCGCGACGGCGACGATATCGAGGACGTCGGCAAGACCGATGGTGGTGATCAACCCGATCAGATCGCGCATGGCGGCGCATCTCCGCGACGCAGGTAGGGGAAGAAACCCCGTGCTTCCTTCCAGAGATTAGCCCCGCAAAACCGGGATTGCCAGTCCTATTTCGCGGCCCGCCCGCGTCGCCGCGTCCGCCCAATCGCCGGATTCCGACCGGCTCCGGCGCTCCGACCGGGCGGCCGGCCACGCTTTGGCGTTGACACTCTCCGGTTTCGCGTTGACACTCTCCGCTTTCGCGTCGACACTCTCCGGTTTCGCGTTGACACTCTCCGGCGGCGCGGCCTACCCTGAACGCCGACGCCGAGCCGCAACCGGAAAAGTAGGAGCGGACGCGTGACCGATTCCCCAACGCAGGTTCTTTCGCGACGCCGCGCGGTTGCCGTCTTCGGTTTGGCCGCGGCGGCGACGCTTTTCCTGTTCCTCGTCCATTTTCGCATGGTCGGTTTCGGCGTTTACGGCGACGGATTGGGATACTATGCCCCGCTGCGGTCCCTCGCTTTCGATCGCGATCTCGACGTTCGCAACGAATACGAGTATTTCGCCTCGACTCGATCGCGCTTCAGCGGCGCCTCGCGATGGCCCTTCCCCATCCCCCGATCCAGCAAGTACACGATCGGAATGGGTCTTGTACTCTCTCCTTTCTTTCTGTTGGGACATCTCCTCGCGCTGCTGCTCGATTCCCTTCGCGTCTCGCACGTTCCGCCGGACGGCCTTTCGTGGCCGTACGAGATGTTCTACTGTCTCGGCAGCGCGGTTTTCGGTCTGATCGGCCTTTGGGCGTCCTACAAGGCGTGTCGTCTCTATTGCGGCCGCGCGCCTTCCGTCGTCGCCACGTTGGGGGTGTGGTTCGCGTCGCCGCTCTTTTTCTACCTCGCGATCGAGACTTCCATGTCCCACGCCGTATCGCAGGGGCTCGTCTCGACGTTCCTGTACTGCACCCTACGCCGAGACTGGCTGCGCGACAAACGCAGCGCCCTCTTCCTCGGTCTTCTTCTCGGTCTGGCCGTTCTCGTTCGTCCCCAGAACATCCTGTTTTGCTGCGTGCCCGTTCTGTTGGCATCGAGTGCGTGGCGCGCCAACGGCCCCGGGCCGGTTCTCAAGTCCCTCTCGCTTGTCGCCGTTGGGATCGTCGCGTGCGCTGCGGTCCAGGTTGTCGTTTATCGGGCGCAATACGGCGCCCTGTCGAACGTTCCGTACCTGATCGAGGGCCGACGGGGTGAATCGGGAACGAGTTTCCACTGGCTTGCTCCGCGATTGGGCCAAGTCCTGTTCTCCGGCTATCGCGGGCTGTTCGTATGGCACCCGACCGTTCTGCTGGCCGTCGTCGGACTTCTGTTCCTCGCGCGGCGCGACGCGAGGTCGAGCGCTGCCCTTCTTGTCGCCTTCGCGGGTCAAGTCTACGTCGTGGCCGCTTGGCATTGCTGGTGGCAAGGTGCGAGCGTCGGCGGACGGATGTTCTCGAACTGCACACTGATCTTCGCTCTCGGTCTCGCCTCGCTCTGGACGCCGCTTCGCGGGCGGGCTCTTTGGATTGCGGCGGGAGTCACCCTCTTCCTAATGATATGGAACACCCTCATCATCGCTCAATACATGACGCGGATGATTCCCGCCGAAGGCCCAGTGACCGCCAGAGAGCTCATCGTCAACCAGGTCCGGGTCGTTCCCCGCTTCCTGCGGCACTTCGAGCGCGAGTGAGAGAGACGAGGGAGCGAGGTTTTCCGCGTCTCAGCCGGCCTGGGCCGCGCCGACGATTTCGGAGAGAGAGGAGACGCCCTGGTCGGCGAGCCATCGTTCGAGGCCTTCGAGAACGTCGATCGGAGCGGTGGGGTTGACGAAGTTGGCCGTGCCGATGCTCAAGGCCGACGCGCCCGCCAGAAGAAACTCGACGGCGTCGCGCCATTCCGATATCCCGCCTTGGCCGACGATGGGAATCTTAACCGCGCCGAAGCAGTCCCACACCATCCGGACCGCGAGAGGACGGATCGCCGGGCCGCTGAGGCCGCCGGTCCGGTTGCCGAGCTTGGGTCGGCGCGTGTCGATGTCGATCGCCATGCCGAGGAAGGTGTTGACCACCGACAGGGCGTCGGCGCCGCCCGCCTCGGCGGCGCGCGCGGTGTCGCGAATGTCGGTGACGTTGGGGGTGAGTTTGACGATCAGGGGCTTGGGATAGACCTCGCGCACGGCGCGCGTGATCTTCTCGGTCGAATCGGGCGCGCAGCCGAAGGCCATGCCGCCGTGGCGGACGTTGGGACACGAGATGTTGAGTTCGGCGGCGTCGATCCGGTCGATTTCGGCCAAGCGGCGCGCGAGCTCGACGTAGTCCTCGATCGTCTTGCCGCACACGTTGGCGATCGTCGCCGTGTCGATCCCCTCGAGCGCGGGAGTCTTCTCGGCGACGAACCGGTCGAACCCGACGTTCTGGAGACCGATGGCGTTGAGGAGACCCGAGGGGGTCTCGACCAAGCGTTGCGGCGGGTTGCCTTCGCGTTCTTCGAGCGAGAGGCCCTTGAGGAAAACAGCCCCGAGGCGCGACGGGTCGTAGAAATCGGCGAACTCGGTGCCGTAGCCGAACGTGCCCGAGGCAACGGTGACCGGGTTCTTGAGCGTGAGAGTTCCGATGCGGACGGAGAGGTCGGTCATGGTTTTTGTGGGTCCCGCGGAACCGGGTTGTTGACGTTTGTGGACGGAGTGGACGGAGTGGACACGGTGGACCGTCCACTGCCTTCCGTCTACTGCCCACTGCCTACTGCCTACCGCTTACTGCCCACTGCCTACCGCTTGCTGCCCACTGCCTACCGCTTGCTGCCCACTGCCTACCGCTTACTGCCTCCCGCTTACTGCCTACTGCCTACTGCTTACTGCCTACTGCCTACTGCTTACTGCCTACTGCCTACCGCTTACTGCCTACTGCTTTCAGTCCGCGTCGAGCGGATTGAACGGTTTTTCGTCGCCCGATTCCTTGGCGCGCTCGAGGGCTTGCTTGAAGAAATCGTCGGCCCCTTTGAGGCGCTCGCGTTCCTTGCGTTTGGCCTCCTCGGCCTTCTCGGCCGCGATCTGCCCGCGCTTCTTCACTTTCTTGAACGCGTCTTCGAATCGGTCGCCCGTGCTATCCTCGAGAATCGGTTTGCGCGTTTCGAGAATCTTGCCGTCGCGCCGCTGGATGACGAGGACGCTTTGACAACCCGGACACACGACCTTGAATGTCTCTTCCATGACGGGACGCTCCGAGGGTGCGATGCGCGGTCGCGAGCGACCGTGAAACGACGGCACTCCGATTTCTCTTATAGGGGAGGGAAAGAGGTTTGTAAAGGGCGCGCTGCGCCCGTTTGCTTTCCGGGTTGCGTCCCGGCAATCTCTCGACACCGCCTCGGAGGAGCCGCGTTCCTGGAGCAGCTCCACGCCGAAATGGGCACAACCCGCTATTTCGGGAAGAACCCTTTCGATGTCGCTCTTCGCCACCGCCGACTTCATGTCGGTGGGGCGATGGTTTTGCTCCAGTTGCGGCATTCCCTTCATTTTCCCCCCTTCCCGGCGGTTGACGGCCCAGAGCCGTCAACCGCCGGGAAGGGGGGAAAAGGGGTCAACAACCACGGCTCTGGAGCACAATCGCCGTTCCACCGGCATAAAGCCGGCGGAGACGTTTCTCTTCCAAAACGAGGACGTTTCGTTTGGAATGGCGCATTGCGCCCTGCGGGAATGGGTGCATCTCACTTCCGCTACGCGGAGAGCAGCCAGATTTCATCAAAATCGTCATTGCGCCAGGCCAGTTCGAGTTCCAGCAGGCG
>JAFGFN010000138.1 GCA_016931035.1 Candidatus Sumerlaeota bacterium | reverse complement strand
TAGACAATAGGCCGAGGATTGAGATCGCTGCGTGCCGTATCTCATTAGCACCCGACTTCAGTCGGGTGAACCGACGCGATAGACAATGGGAAACCGTTTCAACGGTTTCCCTCGAGATCCGGAAGAAAGCGGACCGCCCATGTCGATTCACTCGTACACTCGCTGCTGGCTGCACATGATTTGGGCGACCCACAATCGCGCGCAGTCGCTCCATACGGCCGATGCACGAGCCGAGATTTCGGCCTGGCTGCACGAATACGCTCGCGAGAAGAACATCTATATGAAGGTCAGTTTCGTAAATCCGGATCACGTCCATGCACTGATCGACCTTCCGTCGAATCTCAGTATGGAAGAGACCGCCAAACTCCTGAAAGGGGCTTCGTCGCACTGGATCAATCAAGAGAGAATCGTTCCGGAGCCGTTCCATTGGCAACGCGGATACGGAGCCTTTTCGGTTTCTCCGACGCGGCTCGACGCCGTGTGCAAATACGTCCTGAATCAGGAGCGGCGCCACAAGAAGCGCGCGTTTGACGAGGAAATGCGCCAATTCGTCGAGATGTACGGCCTGGTATGGAGGGAGGAGGAAGAAGACCGTTGAAACGGTCTTTGATTGATCGGGCATCCGATTCACCCGACTGAAGTCGGGTGCTAATGAGACGGGAAACGCCATGCTCGACTGGTGAGATGGAGAAGCGCCATGCTCGACTGGTGAGATGGAGAAGCGCCATGCTCGGCGTTGAACGTGCGAGATCGGGAACTTAGGTTCAGCATCGATTCACGGAGTTCCCATATCGGCAATATCGCAGAAAGACACAGGGGGAACAATTGTCATGACCAAGTTCGTATTCGTCACCGGAGGAGTCGTATCGTCGCTGGGGAAAGGGATCGCCGCGGCGTCGCTCGCCAACCTGCTCGAAGCGCATGGCCTCAAGGTCACGCTTCAAAAACTCGACCCCTACATCAACGTCGATCCGGGAACGATGAGTCCCTTCCAGCACGGCGAAGTGTACGTGACCGACGACGGCACCGAAACCGATCTCGATCTGGGACACTACGAACGGTTCACCTCGGCCACGATGTCCAAGGACAACAACGTGACCACGGGCCAAATCTATCAAACCGTCATCAACAAGGAACGCCACGGCGACTATCTGGGCGGCACCGTCCAGGTCATCCCCCACATCACCGACGAGATCAAGTCGCGCATCCTGCGTTTGGCCGATCGCGAGCCCTACGACGTGATCCTCACCGAAATCGGCGGCACGGTGGGCGACATCGAGAGCCAGCCGTTCCTCGAAGCGATCCGGCAACTCCCCTACGACATCGGCCACGAAAACGTCCTCTACGTCCACCTCACCCTCGTCCCGCACATCAAGGCGGCGGGCGAGATGAAAACCAAACCCTCGCAGCACAGCGTCAAGGCGTTGCGCGAAATCGGCATCCAGCCCCACATCCTCGTCTGCCGCAGCGAGTACCCCATAGGCGAAAGCAACCGCTCGAAGATCGCCCTGTTCTGCAACGTCGAACCCGGATGCGTGTTCGAGGCCGTCGACGTGCCCGAGATCTATCAGGTCCCGCTCGAATTCGCCCGCCAGGGCCTGGACGACATGGTGATCAAGAAACTCGGAATCGACTGCGGCAAACGCGACCTGAACCAATGGACGCAAGTGGTCGAACGCGTCCGCTCGGCCGACGAGCGGGTCCGGATCGGGGTCGTGGGGAAGTACATCGACCTCCAGGACGCCTACAAGAGCATCTACGAATCCCTGCGCCACGGCGCGCTCGCCAACGACCGCATTCTCGACCTCAAGCGGATCGACTCGGAATCGCTCGCCGACTCGAACCTCGACGAAGTCCTGGGCGACCTGTCGGGCATCCTCATCCCGGGCGGCTTCGGCATCCGAGGGATCGAGGGCAAGATCAAAGCCGTGACGTACGCGCGCCGCCACGAGATCCCGTTCTTCGGCATTTGCCTCGGGATGCAGTGCGCCCTGATCGAGTTCGCCCGCAACGTCGCGGGGATGGAAAACGCCAACAGTTCCGAATTCAACGAAGACACCCCCTACCCTGTGATCGACCTCCTGGCGACCCAGAAGACGATCACCTCTCTCGGCGGCACGATGCGCCTCGGCGCCTATTCGTGCCGGTTGCGTCCCGACACCAACGCGCACCGCGCCTATGGCGCCGACCAGGTCTCCGAGCGCCACCGCCATCGCTACGAGGTCAACAACAAGTTCCGCGAGCGCCTGGTCGAGCACGGTCTCGTCGCGGCCGGCACGACTCTGGACAACAAGCTCGTCGAGATCGTCGAGCTGCCCGACCACCCCTGGTTCGTCGGCTGCCAGTTCCATCCCGAGTTCAAGTCGCGCCCGCTCGCGCCGCACCCCTTGTTCCGCGAGTTCATCGCCGCCGCCGCGCGCTGCAAACCGCGAAAAGAGGCGGCGGTTTCGTAGGCTGGGAACCGAGACGACCGATCGAGGGAAGACAAAGCCGTTCTGCGTCTTTATCCGTGTTCAGTCCGTGTGCATCCGTGGCCCGTTCCTGTCATGTTTCTTTTTCAGCCACGGATGCACACGGACTGAACACGGACGAAAAAGACGAAGAGTCGCCATTGTTGCGTTCGACCTTGATTCGTGTGGATTCGTGCCATTCGCGGGCGGTGTCTTGAGCGGGTCGAGACTGATCATTTCTTACTCTTTTCTGTCTCAGAACATCGGGAGGTGGTGTCTCGGTCCGATAACAAGACGGTTTTCGTCCCGGCTTTCGCAGCCCGCACAGGGATACGTCATTGTCGTTAAATGAGTTGAGAGGTTTCGGGCCTGTTCGTCTTCCCCGAGGAGGAGTCTGAACCCTTCCATACTGTCTCGGAAAAGACCGCGTTCTAATCGAGACAGTTCGTCCTTCCCCGCCTTTCGCCTCCAGTTAACCCGCCTTAAATCAGCATTGTCCAATCCTATCCGCTCCCCCGCCGTCCTGGCCCAGTTCGTGCTCCTCCTAGGATGTTAGGCGGTTCGTTTGGACGCGCCTGACTCTCGTTCAAAGAACCGTCATCGGACAGAGAAGCCGAGCCATGCAGCAACCGTGCAACAGGCATCTCAAGGAAACGATCGCGATCGCGGATCGTTTGATCGAGCTGGCCGAAGAGGGCGAGGTGGAATGCAGGGATAACGGTTGCGCGGTGGTCTACGGCGTCGTGCGCGATTGCGCGTATCGTATTAGAACGGAAGCCGAGCGCGAGCGGACGGCACATCAGGCGCTCGGACAATGGGAGGAAGACGAGTTATGAAGTCCCCGAAGAGGTGGCTTGTATCGATAGCGGTCCTTGTTGTCCTCGGGTGTCTGGTTTGGGCGGCCGAGGAAGCGAAGACCCCCAAAAGCCCGTTGAGCGCGGCCACGGCCGAGGCTCCGGTCTGGCATATGGATTTCGAGAAGGCGAGAAGTTCGGCGGTCGAACAGGATCGGCCGATTCTGGCGCTGTTCGACGGATCGGACTGGTGCCCGTGGTGCAAGAAGTTGCGCGGCGAAGTCTTTGTGACCCCCGATTTCGCCTCCTATGCGGCGAACCGGCTCGTGCTCTTCGAGGCGGATTTCCCGATTCACAAGACGCTGCCCGAGTCCGAGGTGAAACAAAACAACGCCCTGGTCGAAGAATACTCGGTCGAGGGGTTCCCGACGGTCCTGATCCTCGACAAGGAAGGGGAAGTGTTGGCTCGGACGGGCTACCGGCCCGGCGGCGGGACGGCGTACGTGGAGCACCTGAAGACCCTTCTCGCAAAGGCGTCGCCCCCGAGCGAACCGGCGCCAGAAGCGACCGAAGCCTCGGAGACCGCCGGACCGGATGCCGCGACCCCCGAGCCGACTCCGGAGACGGCGACTCTAGAAGCGGACTGATGGCATTGTCACTCTGAAGGATGCGAATCCCGCTGTTTGGCGGGTCTTGGAAAGGATGAGAGAACCATGAATGCGAAGCGCTGCGGGACATGGATCGGATGTTTGGCGGTTGTAGCGGTTCTTTTCGGCGTTCCGGCTTACGGCCAGACCCAAGAAACCCCCGAGGCTCCCCAGGCCCTCGCGAAGGCGATCGAAGCGGCCAAGACCGAGGCGGTCGAAGCGGCTAAGACCGAGGCGGTCGATGCGGCGGCCAACGTGGCCGACGTGGCGCCGACGGCCGTCGCTCCGGAGTTGAAGCCCCAGGAGACGTGCCCCATCATGGGGAGCAAGATCGACAAGAAACTCTACGTGGACGCGAACGGATATCGAATCTACGTTTGCTGTGCCGCGTGCAAAGCGAAGGTGAAAGAAGATCCTCAGAAGGCGATCGAGAAACTGAAAGCGCTTGGCGAGGCGCCGGAGCCGCGGCCCGTTGTCTGTCCGAAGTGCGGCGAGATAAGCGGCACCGCCAAGTGCTGTCAGCCCGACGCCGAGAAATGCCCCGCGTGCGGTCTTGACAAGGACTCGCCGGGATGCTGCCGGCACCTGAAGCCGGTCGAGGGCGAGAAGGACGTGGTCCTATGCCTGAAGTGCGGCGAGGTCAAAGGCTCCGACAAGTGCTGTGCCGCCGCGGGTCCGGACGTTGAGAAGTGCCCGAAGTGCGGTCTTCACAAAGGTTCGCCGGGGTGTTGCACGCTCAACAAACTCTACCAGCATTCGGGAGCGGACGACGCTCCGGTCCCGGCGGAGAAGCTGATTCGAGAACGCTACTCGGAATAAGGGTTCGGAATGCTCCCAGCGGGGCCCCTTGAAGAAAGAGACGACCGGCCCTCTCCCCCTCGCCTGCCGTTTCGCACCGAAAACCGACCGGGCGGAAGCGAGACCCGCCCGGACGGTTTTCCCGAGCGCGTCCGCGAACCACCCAGAAGACGCCAGGTGGGCGCCCCAAGAGGACGCTATGCTCAGCCGCGGCGCGGGCGCTTTCCCCGAAGGCACAGGAAGGCGCCCGCGTCGTTTTCTGAGAACATGTGAAGAAAACACTCGACCGGACCGCCCCGATAGAGGTATCCAATTCTTGCGGGAGAGAAGATCATGACAGTGAAGGACTATCCCGACGGCACCCTGAGAACCGCGACGGCGCGCGCACCAGGCGTGACGCTCAACCGTCTGATCCACGAAACCAGCCCGTATCTCCTCCAACACGCACGCAATCCGGTCGATTGGTACCCTTGGGGCGAAGAGGCGTTCGAACGAGCGCGGCGCGAGGACAAGCCGATCCTCCTTTCCATCGGCTATGCCTCGTGCCATTGGTGCCACGTCATGGAACGCGAGTCCTTCGAGGACCCGGAGACGGCCGCGATCCTGAACGAGCGCTTCGTTCCCGTCAAAGTGGACCGTGAGGAACGTCCCGACATCGACGAGGTTTACATCGCCGCGGTCCAGATGATCATGGGGTCGGGCGGGTGGCCCCTGAGCGTCTTCCTCACTCCCGACCTCGAACCGTTTTACGGCGGCACGTACTTCCCGCCCGAGGACCGACACGGCCTGCCGGCGTTTCGGCGCCTTCTGTTCTCGGTCTCCGCGTTGTGGAGCGAGCGGCGCGAGCGCGCGCTCGAAAGCGCCGAGCAGCTGACCGACGCGATCCGCAGCTATGCCGAGGCCACCCATCCCAGGGCGGATCTGCCGTCGGCCGACGCGCTTTCGCGAGCCCTCGCCTCTTTGGCCGCATCGTTCGACCCGCACACCGGAGGATTCGGGGAGGCGCCCAAGTTCCCCGCTCCCGCCGCAATCGAATTCCTCTTGCGAGTCAATCGCCGCGAGCCCGCGCCCGAGACGTTGCGCATGGCGACGCGCACCCTCGACGCGATGGCCCGCGGGGGGATCTACGACCAGATCGGGGGCGGGTTTCACCGCTATGCGACCGACGCGGAGTGGATCGTCCCGCATTTCGAGAAGATGCTTTACGACAACGCGCTCCTGGCCCAGACCTACACCGACGCCTGGCAGGTCACCAAGAAACCGCTGTACAAGCGCATCGCGATCGAGACGCTCGACTATATTCTGCGCGACATGAGCGACGCGCGCGGAGGCTTTCATTCGTCCGAAGACGCCGACAGCGGCGGGCGGGAAGGAGGGTTCTATCTCTGGACCCTCGACGAGATTCGCAGACCCCTGAAGATCCGAGCCGACGCCGAACTGGCCTGCCTTTACTACGGTGCGACTCGGGAGGGGAACCTCGACGGCTCGAACGTCCTCCACGTCGCCCACGAACCCGAGGAGTTCGCCCGCGCGGCGCGGCTCACAACCGACGAACTCCTGCGCAACATCGACCGCCTGCGCGAAATCCTGCGCAAGGCCCGCGCGCGCCGCAAGCGCCCGGCCAAAGACGACAAGATCCTGCTCGCTTGGAACGCGATGACGATTTCGGCCTTGGCCAAGGCGGCTCAAACGTTCGGCGAAGTCCGCTTCCTGGAGCCGGCTCGACGCGCCGCGGATTTCGTCCTGAACGAGATGCGAACGGCGGACGGAGGACTTTACCGCACTTGGCGTCGCGGAGTCGCCTCGATTCCCGCGTTCCACGACGATTACGCCTACCTTGTCGTCGCGTTGATCGATCTCTACGAATCCACGTTCGACCTGCGCCGTCTCGAAGAGGCCGATGTTCTCGCGCGCCGGATGATCGACGGATTCTGGGACACGCTGGGCGACGGATTCTTTCTGACGTCCGAAGAGCACGACCGCTTGCCCGCGCGGATCAAGACCCTCACCGACGGCTCGACGCCGTCGGGCAATTCCGTCGCCGCCCTGGCCCTGCTGCGCCTGTCGCGCCTGCTCGGAAAGGACTACCATGCCGACCGCGCGCGGCGGATTCTCTGCTCGGGCCGCACGGCGATGGAATCGTTCCCTCGCTCGTTCCTGGGGCTGTACTGCGCCCTGGACGACGTTCTTTCCCCTCCGCCCGAGATCGCGTTGGTGGGGCCTGTCGGCGCCGAGCCGATGCGCCGACTTCTCGAAACCGTCTACCGCCGGTATATCCCCGGTCGCTCGATCGCCGTACTGGATCCCTGGTACCCCGACGCGGCCCGCGTGGAACGGAGCGTTCCGTTTCTTCAGGGCAAGACGACGGTCGACGCCAAGTCGACGGCGTACGTCTGCCGCGACGGCGTCTGTCAGCGCCCCGCAACGGATACGGCTCTTCTCTCGAACAGACTGGATGAAGCATAGGAATCCCGGGTATTTTCTGGAAGCGCAACGCCGGCGTCCCGCCGGCGTTGCGACATGAGACGAGTCCGAGGTCGGCGAACATGATCGAAGGCAACGCGTTGCGCGAAGGCATCCACTGGGTCGGATACGTCGATTGGAGCGTGCGCGATTTTCACGGCTATCATACGGCGCGGGGATCGACCTACAACGCCTACCTCGTCCGGGACGCGAAAACGGCCTTGATCGACACCGTGAAGGGCCCTTACGCCGCCGATCTGCTCCGACACGTCGCCGCCTACGTCGATCCGGCGAACATCGACTACATCGTATGCAATCACGCCGAGACGGACCACGCCGGCGCTCTCGGCGAGGTCCTGCAGGCGTGTCCGCGGGCCGAAGTCGTCTGTAACGAGAAGTGCCGCGCGGCGCTCTCGCTTCACCGCGACACGTCGGCTTGGCGATTCCGCGTCGTCCGCGACGGCGAGACGCTGTCGCTCGGGCGTCGCACGCTCCAGTTCATCGACACGCCGATGGTGCATTGGCCCGAGTCGATGTTCACCTATCTGCCCGAGGAGAAGATTCTCTTCTCGATGGACGCCTTTGGGCAGCACTATGCCTCGTCGCGCCGGTTCGACGACGAGGAATCGCTCGACGTCGTTCTCGCCGAGGCCAAGACCTATTGGGCCAACATCGTGATGCCCTACGGCAAACAGGTGGCCGCCGTGCTCGAGAAGGCCGCGACGCTCGACATCGAGACGATCGCGCCGAGCCACGGGATCGTCTGGCGCAAGAATCTCCCGGCGATTCTCGCGGCTTACAAGGATTGGGCCGTTTGCCGACCGCATGCCAAGGTTCTGATCGCCTACGACACGATGTGGGGAAGCACGGCCAAGATGGCCCGCGCCATCGAGGAAGGCGCGACGAAACAAGGCGGCGCCGAGATCCGGGTCCACTTCATCCGCGCGAGCAACATCACCGTTCTTGCGACCGAAATCCTCGACGCGGCGACCGTCGCGCTCGGCTCGCCGACCCTGAACCGCACCATGATGCCCGAGATGGGCGGTCTTCTGACTTACTACAAGGGCTTGCGGCCGCTCGGCAAGGCCGGTTTCGCGTTCGGCTCCTACGGCTGGGCCAAGAACGGCCCGAACGACGTGGACGCCGCGCTCAAGGATCTGAAGTTCGAGAGACTTCGCGAACCTCTGACGGCGAACTACGTTCCCGACGACTCCGTCCTCGATGCGTGTCGGGACGCGGGAGCGCACCTCGCCCGAAAAGCGGTTGAAATGGCCGAGGCTTTCGAGGGGTAGCGTCGTCCGCGGATCGCCACACGATTCTATGCCGCCCGCTGCGCGGGCTGGGGACAATACGAGGGACGCCGGGGACGCGACAACAGATCTCGCCTCACGATTCCTATCCCTGAGGGCGAAAGGAGAATCCGATGAAGGAGTACGCGTGCAACGTCTGCAGCTATGTTTACGATCCCGCTCTGGGCGATCCCGGCAACGGCATCGCGCCCGGCACCCCGTTCGAGGATCTTCCCGACGACTGGGTCTGCCCCGAGTGTGGGGTCGGCAAGGACGAGTTTTCCCCGCTCGAAGACTAGACCCTCTCCGAACCCCTTTGGGAATCGTGCGGACAGGGAGAATTGAACCATGAGAAAGACCCTGATCCTCACGGCCGCGGTTCTCCTTCTGTCGAGCGCGACGGCGTGGGCGCAGCTCGCCGACCCCTTCGGCATCGCGGCCTCGCTCGAAACGCGCGGCGATCAAACGGTTCTGGCCGTCTCCTTCACGATTCCCGAGGGACACTATCTGTACGCCGATTCGATCCGGGTCGAAGCCGACGCCCCCTTCGCTCTCGAACCGCTCGACGTTCCCCCGCCCAAGAAGAAACACGATCCGTTCAGCGAAGCCGTCCGCGAGGTCTACGATCGCGACCTCGCCCAAACCTTCCGCGTCGTTCCTTCTCCGGACGCGGCGGCCTTGAAAGCGACGGTCGCCTACCAAGGGTGCAGCGAATCGCTCTGCTTCCTTCCATCGAGAAAGGTCTTCGACCTGATCGCCGGGTCGAAATCGCAAACGCCGCCCTCCGAAGCGACGTCAAGACCTCGGTCCGGTCTTTCCACCGAAACACAGACCGGGAAGCGCACCGCCTCCCCCGACCTCGCGCCCTCCGCCAGTGCGTGGAGCGGCGAGATCGAATCGTTCGCGCCGCCTGTCTCGACGGTAGGTTACCTCGGCAAGAAGCCGTTTCTCGAATTCCTCGACAGGGCCCTCTCGTCCGACGCCTCCGAGCCCGAGCGGCTGGGCGGCGGACTCCTGCTCACGCTGCTGGGCATCCTCGTCGGCGGTCTGCTCCTCAATCTGACCCCGTGCGTGTTGCCGCTCATTCCGATCAACGTCGCCATCATCGGCGCGGGCGCCCGGGCCGGATCGCGCCTGCGCGGTTTCGCGCTGGGCGCGGCCTACGGAGCAGGCATCGCACTCACCTACGGTTTGCTCGGGGTCGTCGCGGTGGTGAGCGGATCGACGTTCGGCACGCTCAACGCCTCGCCTTGGTTCAACCTGTCGATCGCGGCGGTCTTCCTCGCCCTGTCCCTGGCCATGTTCAACGTCTACTCGATCGACTTCTCGCGCTTGCGCTCGGGCCGGACGGCGAAAAAGAAAGGCCCAGGCGGGAGCTTCGGCCTGGCGGTTTTCATGGGGTCGGTCGCCGCCCTTCTGGCGGGCGCGTGCGTCGCCCCGGTCATCTTGAGCGTGCTGCTCTTGAGCGCGAGAATACACGCGGCGGGCAATCCCTTCGGACTCCTCTTGCCGTTCCTTCTCGGCGTCGGGATGGCGCTGCCTTGGCCGTTCGCCGGGGCGGGCCTCTCGTTTCTTCCCAAACCGGGAGGATGGATGACGTGGGTCGAGCGCGGTTTCGGCGTCGTGGTCCTCGTCTTCGCCGTGTACTACGGATGGCTGGGCGCGCGCTTGTGGTCGGAACGCCTGGCGCCCGAGGCGGCGCGCGAGCTCGCCGCCGAGCGGGCGCGCCTCGCGTCCGACGAAGGATGGTTTGTCGAGCTGGGCCCGGCGCTCGCCCAGGCGCGGCGCGAGGGCCGGCCCGTCTTCATCGACTTCTGGGCGAGTTGGTGCAAGAGCTGCCTCGCCATGGACAAAACCACCTTTCGCGACCCCGAGGCCCGCGCGCGTCTCGACACGTTCGTCAAGGTCAAGTTCCAGGCCGAAGATCCTTCCAACCCTCGGACGGCCGAAGTCCTCGAACGCTTCGGCGTCGGGGGCCTTCCCACCTATGTGATCCTCCGACCCCAACCCGGCGAGTAGAGCGCGAATCGCCCCCCTCTTCCTGGAAGCGCAATCTGGTTGACATCCGGCGGCAGAACTTGTTATCTTTGAACCGTCTTGGAAAAGTCCATATCATTCCGTAGGGGGATGGGAACGATGCGAAAAGCCATCTGGTTCGCCGTCGTTTGCATTGCGATCTGGCCGTCGGTCGGGTTCTCTGAAGATTCGACCTCTCCTTGCGGCCCGCCCGGCGCCGCGTGCGCGCCCTATTTCCGGGATCTGCCGGACATCGTCATCGGCGACACGGGGGATATCTCGGGAACGGGGACAACAGCGCTTCGTCTGTATCGCTATCTAAACATTCTTAACCTCCTCGACCCCAACGTAGTCGAGTGGCGCAACTGGGGCACCTTGGGTGACCGTTCGGTGTTCCTTTACCAGCCGACGGCGTCGGAGCCGACGATTCAGGCGAGCCGGACGAGTGCCGTGGGCGGCTTCGTCAATCCGCTGACCGGCTCGGAGTACGTCGGCCTCATGGGGAGCGGCATCGCCCCGGGGCCGGGGGCGAACATCCTCGACGCCGCGACGACGTTCACGTACCTGTCGCTGATGAACACCGACATCATGACGGGCTCGCCGACCGATGCCTATTCGGCCACGGCGGCGGTCAACGGCATGCAGACGGTCCTGATCCCGGGCGGCGATCTCGGCGACACCGATCTGATTCTTGTCGGCTCGGCCCTGCCTCTGCCGACCACTTCGCCCACGCTCATCTTCGAAGCACCGTTCGTTGTGACAACGATGATGGACTCGGGTGATTACACGACCGGCGCAACCGATGTCCTCTTCGACTTCCAGTTCCCCGGCGGCAGCGCCGAGAACTGGGCGGTGAACACCGACTTCGGCCTGGCGGACTTTGGTGCGGCGACGACCAGCATCGACACGACCAACGGCGGTATCGGTTGGGATGCCACAGGTGCGGGCGGCGGCGCTCTCGGCGCCAACTACG
>JAFGFN010000137.1 GCA_016931035.1 Candidatus Sumerlaeota bacterium | reverse complement strand
CACACCCCCCGCGCGACCGCAAAAAACAAAAACCACCCCGCGTCCTACGCCACCCCTCGCTTTCCGTTTGGCGTGAAGGATCTCGGGGAGGAAAAAGTCGGGAAAAAAGGCTTGCATCCTTCTCTTGCGGGCGACATAATCCTCGTCTGGTTGTGTGTGCTGACGCGGGGTGGAGCAGTTGGTAGCTCGTTGGGCTCATAACCCAAAGGTCGTCGGTTCGAGTCCGGCCCCCGCTACCAAATACATGGCACAGAGGAAACGGGGTCTGCCTCAAGGGCGGGCCCCGTTTCGTTTGATGAGGGATCGCGGGACCAGGGACGCGATTCCCGGTCCTGCGGAGGGCGTTTCGGCCTTTTTTTTGGGGCGCTTCTTTTGAGCTTTACAGAAACTCTCTCGTGTCTATAGTAATCAGTGGCCCAATTTGGCCGGGACCGGCAAAGGGTGAAGGAAAGGGTTCCCGCAACCGATGAACAGGGTTGGGGACGGCCCTCTCACACCACGGGCAAAGCCCTCCCCCTCGCGTTGCGCGATGCGGGGTGGGGAGACTTCTCAAGTAGCGGATTGGAGGAACTATGTTTGGCTCAAACACCAGTACGAGGCGGTATGGATTGCGGGTGGCGATACTGCTCGCCCTGCTCGTTCTCACGGCGTTTCCCGCGTTGGGCGGCGAAGCGGACATCAACGTGCCCGACTTGAGCCAGGTCAAGATCGGCATCCTGGGCGCTCAGGTCAGCGGCACTCTTCTCATGTATGCCGGCTTGGTGGTCTGTCTTGTCGGCCTCGTGTTTGGCATGGTCCAGTACAGACAAATCACGGCCCTGCCGGTTCACGAGTCGATGGGGAAGGTCTCGGACACGATCTACGAGACCTGCAAAACGTACCTGTTTCAGCAGGGCAAGTTCCTGTTCTGGCTGTGGGTCCTGATCGCCATTTGCATGGTCTACTACTTCGGCGGCCTGCAGCACAAGCCGGTGGGGAACATTGTCTGGATTCTTGCGTGCTCGATCCTGGGCATCGCGGGATCGGCGGGCGTCGCCTGGTTCGGCATCCGGATCAACACCCGCGCCAACTCGCGGTCGGCCTTCGCCTCTCTCAAAGGCAACCCGCTCGAACCGCTCCTGATTCCCCTGAAATCGGGCATGAGCGTGGGCCTGCTCTTGGTGAGCGTCGAGCTCTTCTTCATGATCTGCATCCTGGTTTTCCTGCCCAAGGACCTGGTCGGCGCCTGTTTCATCGGCTTCGCCATCGGCGAATCGCTCGGCGCCTCGGCCCTGCGTATCTGCGGCGGCATCTTCACCAAGATCGCCGACATCGGGTCGGACCTGATGAAGATCGTCTTCCACCTGCCCGAGGACGACCCGAAGAACCCCGGCGTCATCGCCGACTGCACGGGCGACAACGCGGGCGACTCGGTCGGCCCGACGGCCGACGGTTTCGAGACCTACGGCGTGACGGGCGTGGCTCTCATCGCTTTCCTCGCCCTGGCTTTGGCGAACACGCCGGCCGTCTGCGCGCAGCTGATCATCTGGATCTTCGTCATGCGCGTGTTGATGATCCTCACCTCGCTCGCCTCCTACTTCATCAACAACGCCGTCACGATGAGCGTTTACGGCGGCAAAAAGGAATTCGATCCCGAAGCGCCGTTGACCCATCTGGTCTGGATCACGTCGATCGTCTCGATCCTCGTGACCTTCGCCGCGAGCATCGTCCTGCTTCCGCGCTCTCAGTTTGGCGGCCTGTGGTTCGTTCTGGCGGTCATCATCAGCTGCGGCACCGCGGCGGGCATGTTGATCCCCGAGTTCACGAAGGTCTTCACCTCGACGAACTCGCGCCACGTCAAGGAGGTCGTCAACTCCTCGCGTCAGGGCGGCGCGTCGCTGAACATCTTGTCGGGCTTTGTCGCGGGCAACTTCTCGGCGTTCTGGGAGGGACTGTTGATGATGACGCTGATGCTGATCGCCTTCCTGGTCTCGCGTCAGCCTTCTCTCATGAGCATCATGCCGGTCGAGTACGCATTCGCCGCGCCGATTTTCGCCTTCGGTCTGGTGGCCTTCGGGTTCCTCGGAATGGGCCCCGTGACCATCGCCGTCGACTGTTTCGGCCCGGTGTCGGATAACGCCCAGTCGGTCTACGAGTTGAGTCAAATCGAGGGCCTGCCCAACATCGAGAAGGACGTTCAGAGCAAGTTCGGATTCGCTCCGGATTTCGAGAACGCCAAACTTCTCCTGGAACGCAACGACGGCGCGGGCAATACGTTCAAGGCGACCGCCAAGCCCGTGTTGATCGGGACGGCGGTGGTCGGCGCGACGACGATGGTGTTCGGCATCATCCTGTTGCTCGACCACATGTTCGGCAATGTCGTCGAGCGCCTGAGCCTCGTCCAGCCCGCGATCATCTTCGGCCTCCTGGTCGGCGGCGCGGTGATCTACTGGTTCACCGGCGCCTCGATGCAGGCGGTTGTCACCGGCGCGTATCGCGCCGTCGTCTACATCAAAGACAACATCAAGCTCGACGAAGCGACGGCCTCGGTCAAGGACAGCAAGGAAGTGGTCCGGATCTGCACCGTGTACGCCCAGAAGGGCATGGTGAACATCTTCATCGTCCTCTTCTGCCTGGCGTTGGCGCTGCCGTTCTTCAACCCCTACTTCTTCATCGGCTACCTAATCGCCATCGCGTTCTTCGGCTTGTTCCAGGCCATTTTCATGGCGAACGCCGGCGGCGCGTGGGACAACGCCAAGAAGATCGTCGAGGTCGACCTCCGCGCCAAGAACACGCCGCTTCACGAAGCGACCGTCGTGGGCGACACGGTCGGCGATCCGTTCAAGGACACCTCGTCGGTGGCCCTGAACCCCGTGATCAAGTTCACCACGCTGTTCGGCCTCCTGGCGGTCGAAATCGCCGTCACGATGCAGAACCAGATGCTCAAGGGCGTGATCGGCGGCGTCCTGAGCCTCATCGCCCTCATCTTCGTCTACCGCTCGTTCTACTCGATGCGGATCCCCGAAGACGAGAAAGCGAGCTGACGACTCTCCGATTGCTCCCGGCTTCTGCCGATTCCCGGCTTTGGTGCCGATTTCTCCGGCTTCATGCCGACAACCTAAGCGGGCTGGTGAATCCCTTCGTCAGCCCGCTTTCTTGTGTCCGCGGGTGGGGGAGAAGGCGTCGCCAAGGGGGGCGAGAAGAGAGGGGGAACCCGTGTATTCCGCGTCCCGCGTGTTCCTCGCATTGTTCTCGGTCCACTCTTGTCCAAGACAGAAACGCGGAATGTTGTTGCGGCACTGAAGACGAAGAACCGAGATGACATAAGCGAACAGGGCGATTTGGTTCCGGCGACCCCGAAGGGGTCAAATCTGAATAGCCCCGGGTGAAACCCGGGGAAAGGACGCCAAACAATACACGACCCCGAACGGGGTCGAACGATCCACTGGGACGGCTCGATATTGGGTGCGATAGGAGAGAGAAGATGTTCGACCCACTTCGGGGTCGGTTATAGAATACGAATCGCCTACCCCGGGTTTCACCCGGGGCTATTCACATTGTTCTCCTTCGGAGAACTTGTTTCATTGTTCTCCTTCGGAGAACTTGTCTCATTGTTCTCCTTCGGAGAACTTGTTTCATTGTTCTCCTTCGGAGAACTTGTTTCATTGTTCTCCTTCGGAGAACTTGTTTCATTGTTCTCCTTCGGAGAACTTGTTTTGGACAACATTGTTCTCGGTCTTTTCTGCCCCGCCTGTTCCTCGCCCTGTTCTCAGCCCGCGCAGCGGGCGGCATAGGGTTAGCCACGGGCGTCAGCCCGTGGGAAAAGGGTTGTCTTCTTGCATGAGAGCCCCCGGAGGGGGCGGCATGCATAATGGTGGAATGGCCGGCAATGACTTCTCGGCGCCCTCCGCGTAGATTTCTCCACCGCATTCCGCGCGATCCGGGAGGGGGAGAGACGGATTTAACGCCCATTGGCGGAATATTTAACGAACGTTCTGGCAATTATAAACCGTTAGGAATGCAGTGGTTAGCCTGTTTTTGAGCTGACGGACGCGAAAACAGTTGACGCAGGGCTCAATCTTCGTTAAATTGGCATTTAACGTATATTCGAAACGGCCTCTCCGGGGCTTTTTCGAAGCCCCTTCTGTCGCATCGCCTTCGACCCCTATTCGGGGCCTTTGTCACCCGCCTCTCAGGAGATCCTCCGATGTCTTCCGCCCCCACCACCAAGTTCTCGCGCGCGCTCTACGATTTCGACGCGTTCCTCGACGTCGAGAAGAATCTTTCGCCCCGCACGCGCCGTGCCTACGTCTACGATCTCGAACGGTTCGCCGACTATTGGATTCGCCGCCACAGCCGCAATCCCGCGCTCGCCCAGATCGCGGCCGACGACATCCGGCGTTATCTCGAAACGCTCCGGATGGACCGGAACTACAAGAGCACCACGCTTTCGCGCGTCATGGCGTCGCTCCGCATCTTCTTCGAGTTCTGCGTCACGCGAGGGCTCCTCGAATCGAGCCCGGCCGCCTTCCTCCACAACCCGAAGAATCCCCGCAAATTGCCCATCTTCCTGGTCGAGAGCGAGATGAAGAACCTCCTGGACGCCCCGCCTCGGTCCGAGGAGGCGATGGCCGCCCGCCGCAAGGATTACCAGCCTCTGGGGACGCGCGATCGGGCGATCCTGGCTACGCTGGCGTTTACGGGGATTCGCCTCATGGAACTGGTCGGCCTCAACCTGCGCGACGTGGACCTCGAGCGCGCCACCATGCGCGTCATGGGAAAAGGGTCGAAGGAACGGGTCGTCCCGCTCAATCAGGCGGCGATCGCCGCCTTGCAGGAATGGCTGGCGATCCGGCAGCCGGCCGACGCCCAGGAGAAGGCGGTGTTCCTGAACCGGTTCGGGCGGCGCCTCTCCCCTCGCGGGATTGAGAAACTCCTTCAAAAGCATGTTCGAAGTGCTGGAATATCAAAGGAAAAGGTGAGTCCACACAAGCTGCGCCACACGTTCGCCACCCTGCTCCACATCAAGGGAGTGGACGTGGTCGAGATCCAGGCGCTGCTGGGACACGCCTCGATCACCAGCACCCAGATCTATACCCATGCGAGCTCGACGCGGCTCAAGAGCGCGGTCGAGAAGCTCGAGACGCTCTGAGCCCTTCTCTGTCCACTTCTTTCCTACAGCCTAAAGCCTATAGCCTGTCTGTTTAGGAGTTGATTTGCCGGAGGGAAACCGGCTAGATGCGAAGAGTTGGGGTCTTCGACACTTTCGAGCAGGAGGACTGGTTTCTATGGACATTCGTACGATTATCCGCGATGTGCCCGATTTCCCGAAGAAGGGAATAATCTTCAAGGACATCACTCCCCTACTGGCCGATCCCGCCGCTTTCGCCGGCGTGATCGACGATCTGGCCCAACGTTACGAGGACGCCCCATTCGACAAGATCGTGGCGATCGAGTCGCGCGGATTCATCTTCGGCGCGGCCCTCGCCTATCGCCTCAAGAAGGGCTTTGTACCGGTTCGCAAGCCGGGAAAGCTCCCGGCCGAGACGATTCGCCAGACCTACACGTTGGAATACGGCGAGGACACGCTCGAGATGCACAAGGACGCCATCGAGCCGGGCGAAGGGGTTTTGATCCTGGACGACCTCTTGGCCACCGGAGGCACGCTGGAGGCGACGGCCAATCTGGTCGAGCAGCTCGGAGGCCGGGTGCACGAAATCGTCACCCTCATCGAGCTCACGTTCCTCAATGGGCGGGCCCGGATCGCGCCCTATTCCTACCATACCTGCGTCCAGTTCTGAATTCGAGACCGCGTTGGACTGCGTACGACCCGCTGTCGGGGCCACTCCGGAGGGAGCCGACCGGACGGTGCGCGCGCGGGACGGTGAAAGGCCTCAATCGAGGCTGGTCGTCGGCAGCGGGTGAATCTCGGGAACGAGGCTGACGCAGGCCGACGCGGCCGAAAAGACGATCATGAAGGCGAGAAGGGCCCAGATGCTCGATATGCTGAGCGCCGGAAGTTTCTTATTGAGTATCACTCCCATGACGATATTGAAGAGTAGGACGGTCAGAGCCATCTCGCGCAATTCCAGAGCTTCGAGCCCGGGAATGTTCTGTCCGCCGCCGGAATTGAGATAGACGTTGATGGGCACGAGAAGCCCGAGGACAATCACGTAGCCCACAAAGCCCTCGATCACGACCTTGTCGCGGAAGAAATAGGTGAGGAGCAGGAAGACGCCGGTCAGGGCGAGGGACCGAACGATGAGGTCGACCGAGTTGAAAGAGCCGTATTCCACCATGGCGGGCATCTCCTTCGGGCGGGCGATTTCTTTCCGGCACGCGGCGGAAGCGGGGTCTCGACGCCGGTCCGCTTCGCGCGCGTCTCTGTGCCGATTAAAGCATAGACGGAATGGGCGGCTCAATCCAGGTAAAAGCGCCGGCGAACCGCGGATTCTGGCGCGCGGGGGCGCCTGGGAATCTATTCCCTTGCGTCCGTCCTCGAGCGTTGGTTAGCATGAGTGCGACGCGGGCGGCGGGTCGCGTGCCCCGCGGCGCGCGCGAGGATCGAAGTTGGGTTGTGCCGTCCGCTTCGCGAGACGACTTTGTGTTGCAGCGACGAACCATGGAAACACAGACTAGATCGATCGAAGTTCGCTCCTACCTGGACCTCTTCTCCAATCTGAGTCACATCGTGTCGCAAACCACGAATCTGAGCGGTTTGCTCAAGTCGTGCGTTCAGGTTATCCAATCGATTCTCCAGGTGGAGAGTTGTTCGATCATGCTCGTTAACGCCGAGGGGACGGCGCTCGACATGATGGCTTCCTCGAGTATTCCCGAGGACGTGTGGGGAACCATCCGCGCGAGCATCGGCGAAGGCGTTGCGGGCAAGGTGGCTCGCGAGGGCAAACCCGTCATGACGCGGAGCGCCGGCGAGGCCGCTTCGCCCGCGGTAGGAGAATCGGGAAGGCGCTATCGGAGCGCTTCGTTCATTTGCGTTCCGTTGAAGACGGCCCAGGCGACGATCGGAGTCGTCAACGTCACGGACCGGATGGACCGGGAGGAGCTGACGACATTCGACCTGGACGTTCTGCGGGCGATTGCCGAGGTGATCGCGTCCGCCATCGAGAACCAGCGTCTTTGGGTCAGCGCCCAACAGTCGAAAGAGCGGCTGTCCAACGTGGTGGACGGTCTGCCGATCGGGATGTTCACAATCAACGCGTCGGGTCTGCTCACCTTATGCAACAGAGCGGCTCGACGCTACTTGCACCTCTCCCCCACCATCGAGATCGACCAGCTGTGGGAGGAGCGCTTTCCTGAACCGTTGCGTTCGACCTGTCGGCGCTGCCTGGAGGAGTTGGGACGGGGAGAATCGTCCTGTACGGCGGAGATTCGGATCGGCATGCCGGGCGACGGCACGGAGCGGGCGGTGCGCCTCTCGGCGTTCGAGGGGGAAGACCTGACTTCGCTCGAGTCGCGCGACATCGTGTTCCTGGTCGAAGATCTTCAGCAGATGGAGGAACTGATCGAGCTGCGGCGCAGCGACCAGATGAAGTCGAACTTCTTGTCTCTGATTTCTCACGAGTTGCGCACGCCTCTGGCTTCGATCAAGGGCGCGATCCATCTTCTCGATCAGATGTGGCCGGCGGAAACCCGCGAGCGCGCCGGCCACATCTTCGCCATTTTGCATCGCAGCAGCGATCGCCTGACCCGGCTGGTAAACAACATACTGGACGTGATGGATCTCGAAGCGCGCACCCTCACGCTCTATCGTAAGCCGGCCGACCTGCACGCTCTGGTGACGCGGATCGTCAAGAAGCACGAATCGGGCGAAGGCGAGAAGTCGGTGGCGTGGCACGTGGACCTGCGGGCCGAGCGCAAAGAAATCTACGTGGACGAGGGCCGCTTCGGTCAAGTGGTCGATCACCTCGTGGAAAACGCGGTCAAGTTCACGAACGTCGGCGGACGGATCGACGTCACGAGCGAGAATCGCGACGGTCAATGGATTCTGCGCGTGGCGAATTCGGGACGCGAGATCGACCCGGATTTCCGCGAGCGAGTCTTCACCCGGTTCTTCCAGGTCGACGGCACGTTGACGCGCGATTCGGGAGGGAGCGGCCTGGGGCTCTATCTCTGCCGCGAGATCGTCCGGCTTCACGGGGGCGACATCCGGGTGGACCCGACGTTCGAGGGCGGATCGCGTTTTGTCGTGACCATTCCGGAGGTCACGCGGGTCGAATGATCCCGAGCATTTGGGGTTGACGAATTAGGGCAAACGTGGTTCATATAGCCATTCCTTCTTGCGGAATTGCGCCGCCAGGGGAAGGAGACGACCTTATGCCTGAGAGCAAGCCTGTGATTCTCGTCGCCGACGACGAGGAAGACATCAAGGAAATCCTCAAGATGTACCTGGAAGGGTGCGGTTTTGACGTTGTCACGGCGTTCGACGGCCTCGATGCGGCCCAGAAAGCCAAAGAGTGTCATCCGGCGTTGATCCTGATGGACATCATGATGCCCGTGATGGACGGCATCGAGGTGACCAAGATGCTCAAGGCTTCAGGAACGACGCGGGAAATACCGGTTGTGATGCTGACCGCCGCGGCGCAGAGCGCCATGGTTCAGAAGGCCATGGAAGCGGGCGCGACAGCCTACATTTCCAAACCCTTCGAGCCCGATCAGGTCAGGGAAGTGATCGAGAAGACCATCGGGCAAGCATGAGCCATTTTTCGTATGCGTAAGGAGAAATCGACCTGAATGAGTGAGCAGAAGATGGATACCAACGAGCCGGAGACCCAGGCTGCCGCCGAAACGCCCCCCCTGGCGGGTCCGGGTCAAGGCCTGCATGAGCGCCAAGTCGAGCGTTTTGTCCAAACCATGGAATCGGGCGTCATTGCGGCGCTGGACCGTTTCGGATTCGGCGCCTTTCACTCGCTTTCCACGGAAGAGAAGTTGCTGCGTCGCGAGGAGATGGGAATCCCGTGCGGGGATGCGGGCGACCACTACAATCTCGGTCTGGCCCACGCCGGAAAGGGAGACTACGCCAAGGCCATCGCTTGTTGGGAACAGGCTCTCAAGACGGAGCCCGGGATGACGGAGGCGTTGTTCAACATCGCCCTCGCCAACGAGCGCCTTGGGAACCTCCAGGGCGCGAGGACCCACTATCGACGTTATATCAAGGAGATCGACGATCCCGAAGAGGTACAGCGCATCGAGGATCACCTCTCTGCCATCGGGAAGTAGCCGGTCCGCGGCCATCGGTTGTTCCTCGCTCTTGCCCGCTCGGGCAAGCGCGCAAGCAGCCGGGGATCGCGCGGCCGCCGGCCTCTCGGAATCGACGGGACGAACGCATATGGTTTTGGGAAAACAGTCCATTCCTTTTGCATTTCGAGCGGCCTTCGCCTGCACCATGGCCGTTCTGACGCTTATCTCGTCTTCCCGTTCTCTCGCCGGCGTTTTGGCCGAGAGCGACATCGGGATATCGAGCGCGAAGGATCACGATCGGGTGGAGATTCGCCTCGGCGAAAGCGCGGTGGTCCGCGTGGTCGACGAGGTGGCTGAGTACAAGCGGTTTTTCATCGACCTCTACTCGACCGAGCCCGGCTTTCCCGACCGCGTGATTCCTCTTCGCAACGGTATTCTGCGAGGGCTTCAGACGATCGCCTACCCCGACTCGAAAGTGCTTCGGATCATTTTCCATACGACGGGCTCCGTGCCGTTCCGCGTGGCCGACGCGGAGACCGCCGTGCCGTTCCCCGCGACCTCGGTGAGCGACACCGGCTTCGCCCGGCTGCGCCCCACGTCGCGGCATTTGGTGGTCGATGTCTCGCGCGGCGGTTACCCTCTGCCCGATCTCAAGCCGGTGGGACTTCGACCGCTTCGGCCGGGCGGCGGAGCGAAACGTTTGGTGATTCTCGACCCCGGGCACGGCGGTGCCGACCCGGGCGCGAAGTCGATCGTCACCTTTGGCGGCCGGAAACTGGAAGAGAAGGACGTGGTTCTGAGCGTGGCCCGCGAGGTTTACCGCCTTCTCAACAAGTCGCCCGTTGTCACCGCCGTTATGACTCGCGACGACGATCGCGAGATGAGCCTCGAAGATCGCGTGGCGTTCGCCGAGAAGACCGACGGCGACCTGTTCGTGAGCATCCACGCCAACTCGACGAAGTATCACGGCCGCCGCGATGCGCGCGGCATCGAATTCTACTATTTGGGCGAAACCTCGGACCCCGCGTTGCGCCAGCTCGAAATGGCCGAGAACCTGGTGGATCGCTCCTCGCTGAACAAGAGCGAGAGCGAGCATTGGGACTTGATCTGGAAGAACATGGTCAAGGACAACCTCGACATGCAGAGGCCCTATGGGCTGCAGGTCGCGAACCTGGTCAACGAAGTCTTCACGCAGGACGTCTATTTCAAGAGCTACAACCGCGGGGTCAAGAGCGCGCGGTTCCGCGTCTTGATGAACCCGGTGATGCCATCGGTTCTGGTGGAGATCGGCTATCTGGATCATCCTCGCGAGGTGCGAAACCTGGCACAGCCCGCCTTTCAGCAGCGTATCGCCAAGTTGATTGCCAACGGGATTCTCGAGTACTTCTCCCAGCTCGATTCCGAGCTCGAATTCTATCAGTACGAGATGAATTGACCCGGGCAGGACTTGGGGGCTCGTCGTGGGCAAGCGGCATCACTCGCGCCGAATGGCGCTTCAGGTTCTTTACGCGCGCGAGTATCTCGACGACCCGCCCCAAGAGATCGCCCGTCGCCTCGTCGATTCCTCGGAGATTTCCCGTTCCTATTGGAACTCGTTCTGCAGCGATCTTGTCGCGCGGACCATCGAGGGGCGCGACAGCCTCGACATCGAGATCGACGCCGCGCTCGAACACTGGAGAATCGAGCGCTTGTCGAAGGTCGATCACGTCATTCTGCGTCTCGCTCTCTGCGAGATGCGCACGTTTCCCGACATTCCGGTTCGCGTCACTCTGAACGAATACATCGAGTTGGCCAAGCAATTCGGCACCGCCGATTCCTCGGCCTTCGTCAACGGCATTCTCGACCGGCTGAGCAAGCAGTTCGCCGAAAAGGACTTCGATCAGAGAAGCGGTTCGGCCAAGGAGGAATCCGGCGCCCCGACTCCGGGTTGACGCGCGCGAACGGAAATGTCGCGGAGAACCCGCACGTCGTCCAGGCCGATTCTTCTTCCTACTGCGAGTCTCCGCGTCCTCGACGCTCTCTCCCTCGATGCGCCATAGGACGGTCCCATGAAACGTCCAACTCCTCGATTCTCCCATGCCACCGCGACCGACGCATCGGGTCGATTCCTGGTCGGCACGTCCGGATGGATTTACGAAGACTGGAAAGGGATCTTCTATCCGGTTTCGGCGCCGAAGCGATTCAACCCGCTCAAGTACTACGCGCGGTTCTTCAATCTGGTCGAAATCAACAGCTCGTTCTACCGCGTCACGCCCCCCAACCACGCCGAGAAATGGCTGCGCGACGTCGAGGAACGCCCCGACTTCCTCTTCACGCTCAAGCTCTGGCAGGGGCTCACGCACGAGCGCCCCTCCCCTCTCCCCCGCCGGGAAATCGCCACGATTCGCGCCGCCTGCGGCGTCTTCCGCGCGGCGAGCCGTCTGGGTGCGCTTCTCGTTCAGTTCCCCTGGTCGTTTCGCCACGGCGAGGAGAACCTGGCCTATCTCACGCGCCTTCTCGACGCCTTCGAGGACTTTCCTTGCGCCGTCGAGGTGCGCCACGCCGGTTGGAATCGCCCGGACTATATCGAGTTCCTCAGGAGCCGCTCGGTCGCCTTCTGCAATATCGACCAGCCGCCTTTGCGCGACTGTCTCCGCCCGACGGCCGTCTCTTCCGCGCCGTTTTCCTATCTCCGACTCCACGGACGCAACGGACGAAACTGGTTCGCCGAGAATGCGACCGACGGCGCGCGGTACGATTACTTCTACGATCCGCGAGAACTCCAGGAACTCGCCGATCTGGCTCGAGCGTTGGCCGATCGGACGAGTCGCGTGATGGTGACCGGGAACAATCATTTCCGCGGCCAAGCCGCGGCGAACGCGCTTCTCTTGCGCTCCGCGCTCGAGGGCGAGGTGGACGCCGTTCCCTCTCCCCTACTCTCGGAATTCCCGCAATTGCGTGCGGTTCGCGTCCGTCACCCAGCGCCGCCCGAAGACACGGCCACCCAACCCGATCTTTTCGGATGATTCGCGGATTGAGGAATCCACCGGTCGAAATGGAGTGGCGACGAAAGGCGCCGTTCGCTGTCCCTGCCTCCTCCCGCCCGCGTGCCTCTGGAGCCGCATCGCTTTGAAGTCAGGGAGTTTATGTGCAGTATCGGAGATTCGCGGCGCCGAAATTGGAGGGCGTCGAGGGGATTCGGAATTCCGAGGACCTCCATAAAGGGCGAGAAATCAGTCATCCGATCCACAAGAAAAGCCGATATTGTATTCCGTGAGCCTTTCCCGGCCCGGGCCTGTTCCGAGTCCGGAACTACGCCCGAAGAGAAGAGCGAATCATGCCTCTCTCGATGAGCGCCTGCTACCGGATTTTGATCGTGGACGACTCCCTCGACGACCGGGAGATCTACAAGCACCACCTCGCGCGCAGCAGGCAGCTCCGGTACGTGTACAAGGAGACGGATCGGGTCGATGCGGCACTCGAGCTCTGCCGCGAATTCCACCCCGACTGTATTCTTCTCGACTACAACCTGCCCGACGGAAGCGGCCTGGATCTTCTCGAGCGGCTGGCGCCCGAATTCCCTCCGCACGCGGTTTCGACCGTGATGCTGACCGGCCAAGGCAACGAAGAGATTATCGTGCAGGCCTTGAAGATGGGAGCCGCGGACTACATATCCAAAGGGCGCATCAGCGCCGACGGATTGTGCCGCATCGTTTACCGTGCGATCGAGAAACGATCGCTGCTGCGCAACCTCCACGAGGAGCAGCAGGAGAAGGACCAGCTGATCGTCGAATTGAAGGAGGCGCTCGCTCAGGTCAAGCGCCTCAGCGGGCTGCTTCCGATTTGCTCGAACTGCAAGAAGGTCCGCGACGACAAGGGCTACTGGCAGCAGGTCGAGGTCTACATCGGAGAGCACTCCGAAGCGGACTTCTCCCACGGTTTCTGCCCCGACTGCATGAAGGCCTTGTACCCGGGCATCGTCGAGAAGATATCTCAGAAAACTCCTGAATCCTGAAGACGCGGCATCGAGCGCGTCTTTAAGACAACTCCCATAGGCGATTCACGCGGGATTCAACGCCTGCATTGCCCCTAACGAGGAGCGATGAGCGACCGGGCCTTGTGAACGGCCACCCAGGCGGCGAGGCGGACGGGATGATGCCGCATGACGTCGGAGGCGTTGCAGCTAGTCCAGCAGAGTCGACAGCGGCGGAATGAGGCGATGCGGTCGCGGTTCTCGGGCTTCGAGAGGATCGCTTGGACGGTTTCGTCGCGGATGTTCCCGAGGCATTCGTCGAGAATGTTGCACGGATACACGCCGCCGTCGTGATGCAGATAGAAGAACGAATGTCCGGCCAAGCAAGCGAAAGGCGTCCGGCCCGTTTGGTGGTATTGGGCCAGTCCTTGAGTGAAGTAGGCGCGAAACCATTCTTTCCAGCGCGGGCTCCGCAGCTGAAAGTCGCGAATCCGTTCGAGATCCCCGGCGACCTCCTCGGGCGAAATCCGGTTGTCGTGCGTTCCGTAGTAGAGATCCGAGTTCTGCACCACGTTGCAGATGAACTCGACGCCGAGTTCCCGGGCCAGCGCCGCGACCTGGTGCGCCGTTCCGATGTTTTCGGGCTGAACCGTGTAGGAGATTCCCAAATCGTGGATTCCCGCCGCCTGGACGCGTCGGAGCGTATCCACCGCAAGATCGTACGCCCCTTCGCGCCCCCGAAGACGATCATGGATCTCGCGGGGACCGTCGATCGACACGCGGACCCCGATCCGCATTCCCAATGGCCGGACTTTGCGGATCGACTCTTCGGTCGGCGCGGGAAGCGAGCCGTTTGTGATCAAAACGATCGAAGCCGACGGACACGTTTCGTGGATGACGCGGATTCGGGACTCTAGCTGCGCGTCGAGAAGCGGCTCTCCCCCGGTCAGCGTTACCTTCTTCAGACTAGAGGGCAACCTCCGATACAGATCGGGATCGATCGTCGTCGAGTCGCGGTTCCGCCAAATCGCGCAGACTCGGCAGCGCAAGTTGCAGACGGCGTTGACGGAGATGGTGGCTTCGTGCATGGGAACGTTCATTCTCGCCCGATTGGCATTGGGATGTCAACGCGGCGCGATTTCCAGGTCACTCGGTTGCCCCGTCCCCTGGAGAAGACGGTTGAGTTCCTCGGTGGCGCCGGGGTGGCCCGGCGCCAGCTGAAGAACGCGGCGGTACTCCTCGATCGCGTCCTTCGTGCGATTCGTTCTTGCGAGCAGGCGCGCCAGCCCCAGCCGCGCATCGAAGTAATCGGGTTTGACCGCCAGCGCGCGACGGAATTCCATGAGCGCCTCTTCGTCCCGCCCCATCTGCCCGAGCACGACGGCGAGGTTTCGATAGGGCACCTCCCAATACGGATCGTTCCGAATAGCCTTTCGGTACAAGGCAACGGCCTCGGGGTTTCGTCCGAGCGTCGAAAGAACGCTAGCGAGATTGTTGAACGGCTCGCGCATGCGCGGCAGAATCCTGACGGCTTCCTGGTAGTGAGGATAGGCCTTCTCGAGCTCGCCCAACCGGTACAGGGCGTTGGCGATGTTGTTGTGGAGCATGGCGGGCACAACCTCACCCACATCGGGATTCGGGTAGTTGCGCAGCGCCACCTCGTAGTTTGCGACCGCCTCGGCGAAGGCGCCCTTCTCGAAAAGGGCAGCGCCGATGTTGATGCGCGCTTCGTAGTACTCGGGATCGATCTCGATGGCGCGATAGTACCAGTCGAGGGCTTCGTCGCCGCGGCCGCGTTCATAGAGTTCCCGGCCGAGATTGTTCAAGACTCGGGGCGTTTCGTTTCCCAGGAAAACCACCCCCAGCCAGAGTCGAGGGGTGTCGCGCCAGTCCTCGATCCGAACCCAGGACAAGAATCCGTAGGTCGAGACGAGTAGCGCCGCGACGATCCATCGCACGCGGCGCCGCGCGATCAGGCCGATGAGATGCGCCGCGAGCCAAGCGAAGGCCGCGGTTGGGATCGTAAGATATCGTTCCGCCATCGGATTGAAGATGGGAATCAGGCTCGAAACCGGACCCAGCAAAATGTAGAACGCGAGAAAGGACTCGAGCCCGGCGGAAAACCTGCGGCGCAGACGCCACGCCAGCACGCCCAAGAGAGCCACAACGGCGACGGACCCGACGGCCGTGCACCCGAAGAGAATTCCCTTCATATCGATGACGTACTCGACGCAGAGGGGGTAGGGGACCAGAAACAACCGGATGTAGCGAAGCGATACCCAGGCGAAAGCGCCTAGGCGCGTCAGGACACCCGCGTGGTTCCCGATGTCCACTGGGGCCTTGTCCGAGGTGAAGGTCATGTAGAGCGCCAGCGCCGAAAAGGTCAGAAGCCAAGCGCCGGCCTGGCGAATCAAGATCGGCTTCCAGGAAGAGTCTCGTTTCGAGCCGTTCGCGAGTCGGCGCAACCGAATCTCTTTTGCGAGCGCCATGATCGGAAGCGAAAGGGCCATCTCCTTGGAGAGGAGGGCCATGGCGTATAGAAACATCGCGCCGGAGAAACGAAGCCATTGAGCCGACTCGGTCCCGGCGCCCGAGAGCCGGGTCTTGCCCGACGCAGGTTTCGCGTCTCTCTGCGTTCGTTTGCGTTTGGTTCCGGAAGCCCTTCGAGAGGCGATTCGCGAGACTGTTTTCTCGTCCGCCCATCCGGAACGAGATCTCGGTCCGGGCCACAACGCGAGCGCCGCCAGGTAAAAGGCGGCGCAGAGAAGGTCTTCGCGAAAGCCGATGCCGACGACCCCTTCGCTACGAATCGGGTGCGAAGCATAGATCAACGCGGCCACCGATGCGATGGCGTGCGGAGCGCGGAGCGAGACGCACAGCAGGAAGAACGCGACGCACGCCGCGGTGTGCCAGAAGAGGTTCGTCAGGTGGTAGCCGAAGGGGTTCTTGCCCCAGAACCGATAGTCGAGTGCGTACGAGGCCGTGACCAACGGACGGTAGGTTGTCTCGCCCGAATAGCGAAAGTAATCCTGAGTGAAATAGTTCTTCGCCTTCAGGAGGTTGGGGAGTTCGGTGTTTTCGGTCACGACCGTGAAATCGTCGTAGACGAATCGAGTGCGCAACGAGGGCGCGAACACGGCAAACGCGACGATCGCCACGATTGCGGCGCACACGAGACGGAGTCTTGTTTCGCTCCAAACGGTCAAAACGGTCCCTCCTGTCAGTTTCCCAACTCGTACGATCCACGAAGAAGCGAGTTGTATTCCGTAATCGCCTGGCGACGATTCGGTGCGATCCGGAGAACCCTCTCGTATTCGACGATGGCTTCTTGCGTTCGACCGCGAGCGGCCAGGAGACGCGCCAAGCCGAGTCGCGCATCGAGGTAATCGGGTTTCAAGTCGAGCGCCACGCGATACTGGGCGGCGGCTTCGTCGAGCCGTCCCGACTCCTTGAGGGCCACGGCGAGACTGAAGTGGGCGACCTCCCAGTAGGGATCGCTGTCGATCGCCTTCGCGAACTCGACGAGCGCTTCCTCGCGACGGCCGAGTCCGGCCAGGATGCCGCCGCGATTGTTGTAGGCCTCGCGCATGCGCGGCGAGATTCTCAGGGCCTGCTCGAAATGGTCGAACGCCTTGTCGAGATCGCCGAGTCGGTAGAACGCGAGGCCGATGTTGTTGTGCATGAGAGCCGGGAGGACCTGGCCCACTCTCGGCCCGCGAAACCGGCGCAAAGCGATCTCGTAGTTCTCGACGGCTTCATGGTACTCCTTTTTGTCGTACAAGACCAACCCGATGTGAAGCCGCGCCGCGAGGTACTCGGGGTCCGACCGCAGGGCGCGATGGAACCAGTCCAAGGCTTCGTCGAGCCGTCCTTCGGCGTAGATCTCGCCGCCCAGACTGTGGGCGATTCGGGCCGTCTCGTTTCCCGTTTCGACCGCGCCGATCCAGAGCCGGACGGGCCGACGCCAATCCGCGATCCGGATCCACGACAGCGCTCCGAACGCCGCAATCAGGACCGCCGAGGCGACCCATCGCACACGACGGCGCGAGATCGAGGCGAGAGCATTCGACACGAACCAGGCGTAGGCCGCAACGGGAATCGTCAGATAGCGTTCGGCCATCGGGTTGAAAACAGGAACGAGGTTCGAGACCGGGATCAGAAGGATATAGAACGCGAGAAGGGATTCCAGCCCCGCCCCGAATCTACGCCGCGCGCGCCACGCCAGGATTGCGAGCAACAGAACGACGGCGGCAGACCCAGCGGCGGTCCACTCGAAAAGCGTTCCCCTCATGCCGACAACGTACTCGACGCAGAGCGGATACGGGAAGAGAAGCAACCGGAGATAGCGCATCGACACCCACGCGAAAGCGCCGAGTCGCGCCAAGAGCCCAACGTTGTCCGTCGAGACGGCAGGCGCATCGGGCGCCGCGAACGCGAGAAAGAGGACGAGCGCCGCCAAGGTGATCGCCCAGACGACGATTTGGCGGACGAGGATGGCTTCCCAGACAAAACGACGGTTCCGGCCGTCCCGTCCCGGTCTGTGCCGAAGTTCCTTGGCCAGAGCAAGGATCGGAAACGACAGCGCCATTTCCTTGGACAACAGGGCCAAGATGTAGAGAACCATCGCCCCGGCGAAACGCGTCCAGCGATCTGTCGGCGCCGATTCCTCCGTAGCGGGGTTCGGAGTTTTCGTCTCTTCGAGAACGCGCGATCTCCTCCCCGTGGGCCAAAGAGCGAGAGCGGCGAAGTAGAACGCCCCGCAAAGCAAGTCTTCCCGAAAACCGATTCCGACCACGCTTTCGCTCTTGACCGCGTGCGCGGCATAGAGCAGAGCTGCGACGAGCGACACCTCGCGCCCCGCGCGAAGCGTCCGGCAGAAGAGAAAGAAGGCGACGCATCCGAGCGCATGCCATGCGAGATTCGCGAGATGGTATCCGAGGGGATTCTTGCCCCACATCAGATAGTCGAGGGCGTAGGAGGCGGTGACTACGGGCCGATAGGTCGTTTCGCCCGTCCAGAGAAAGTAGTCGGACGTGAAATAGGTCCGTGCCTTGAAAAGACGGCTGAGGTCCGGGTTTTCGCTCACGACCTGCGCGTCGTCGTACGTGAAAGCAGATTGCAGCGCCGGCAGGAACGCGGCAAAGGCGACGGTCGCCACGATGGCGGCGTCAAGAACGAGGCGTCCGGATCGGCCTTTCCCAGTCAAAGGATATCTCACTTCTCTTGTCCGTCGGGTCGGCCAAGAAGCGCCCTGAGTTCTCGGGCGGCTTGGACGTGATTCGGCGCGATACCCAGGAGTCGCCGGTATTCGGTCATTGCCTCGTCTTTTCGATTCGTGGCGATCAAGAGACGGGCGAGATCGAGGCGGGCGGAAAGAAGGCCGGGCTGCAACTCCAGCGCCGTGCGGTATTGCTCGATCGCCTCGTCCAGCCGCCCGGTCGCGCGGAGCGCGAGGGCCAGATTGCAGCGCGCGACTCCCCAGCCCGGGTCGATTTGGACCGCCTTCGCGAACTGGTCGACGGCCTCGGCCGGACGCCCCATGTTCGCCAGGAAGGCGCCTCGGTTGTTGTACGGTTCGCGCAGCCCCGGTGCTATGCGGATCGCCTCGTCGAGGTGATGCAGGGCCGGCTCGACTTCGCCGATCCGGTAGAGCGCCAACCCGAGGCTGCTGTGCACTTTCGCCGGAAAAACGTCGTTCTTGCGCGAGTCGGGATAGTCGCGAAGAATCGCCCGGTAGTTTTCCGCCGCTTCGGGATAGCGTCCCTTTTCCATGAGGGCCATGGCGAGATTGTATCGCACCCTGTGGCTGCACTGAGGGTTCAACTCGACGGCTTGGCGGAGCCAACCGATGGCTTCGTCGAGACCGGTTCCGGACGTGTAGAGATCCGAGCCCAGGTTGGCGTCGGTCCGGACCGTTTCGTTCCCGAGCTCGATGGCGCGGAGCCAGAGACGCCCCGGTTCGCGCCAGTCCTCGATTCGCACCCAGGAGAGCATGCCGTACGCCACGATGAGAAGCGACGCCGCGAACCATCTCAGGCGCGGCCTGACGAGACCGAGAAGATGAGCGGCGAACCACGAAAACGCCGCGGCGGGAATCGCGAGGTAGCGCTCGGACATCGGGTTGGCGATGGCAACGAGGTTCGAAACCGGCGCCAGCAGGATGTAGAAGAGCACGAGAGACTCGATGCCCGCGGGAAACGCGCGTCGCAAGCGCCAAGCCAGGGTCGAGAGAAGACAGACGACAAGCGCGGAAGCGATGGCCGTCCACGCGAAGAGCGGCCCGCCCGTATCGACGATGTGTTCAATGCTCAGCGGGTAGGGCCGGAGAAGCAGACCGAGGTAGCGTATCGAGATCCAGGGGAAGGCGCAGACTCGGACAAAGAGACCCGCCTCGTCGACGTGGAGGTCGGTTGGCGAGACCGAGGAAAACGAGGTGTACATTCCTATCGCCGCGCAGGTCGCCGTCCAGGCGGCGACCTGGCGAATCGCCACCGGTTTCCAGCGCGCTTTTTGCCGGCTGGAGGACGCGGTCAGGCGCCGCAGGCGCAGTTCCTTTGCGAGAGCCGCAAGCGGGAAGGACAGCGCCATTTCTTTCGAGAGGAGGGCCATGGCGTAGAGTAGTAACGCTCCGCACAGACGCGCCCAGTGAACGGCATCGCCGAGGCGGGGCGATTGGTTTGCGGCCGGGGCGTTTGGGGTTTGGGACCGCGCCGCGCCGGCGGGCCAGAGGGCGAGTGCGGAGAAATAGAAGGCGGCGCAGAGCAGATCTTCGCGGAATCCGACGCCGATAACGGACTCGCTGTGGATTGGATGAGTGGCGTAGACCAGCGCGACCAGGAGGGAGGTCTCCCTCGAGGCCCGGAGCGAAACGCAGAGCAGAAGAAGCGCGACGCACGCCACGGTGTGCCATATCTGGTTGGTCAGGTGGTATCCAAGGGGTTTCTTGCCCCAAGCCAAGCAGTCCAGGGCATAAGAGGCCGTGACCAGGGGACGGTAGGATGCCTCGCCTGAGCAGTCGAAGTAGTCGTGCGAGAAGTAGTTCTTCGCCTTCAGAAGATTGGGCAGTGCCGAGTTCTCGGCCACGACGACGTAGTCGTCGTAGACAAACCCGACGTGGAGCGCGGGCGCAAAGGCAACGAAGGCGACGAGCGTGACGACGAGGGCGCCGATAATGCGGAATCGGGTTTCGCTCCATTCGCTCACGAACGGATTTCCTTCCGGCATAGCGCTAGCGAGCGGCGGCCATGGTATCGAGGCACTCGCGAGCTCGGGCGGCCACGTCCTGCGCCCCTTGCTCCGAAGCCAGGGCGAGGGACCGTTCGAGACAACGTCGGGCCTCGTCCGAGCGCCCGGAGGTCGTCATCAGGAATTCGCCCAGACGCAAGTATCCTATGGCATGATCGGGGTCGAGCTCAAGGCACTTGCGAAACTCTTCTTCGGCGACGCGTTTCTCGCCTTTTTCCCAATGAGCCTCGGCCAGGTTGAGGTGCGGCTGCGCCCGCTTGGGAGCGACTTCGGCCGCCCGCGAGAAGCAGCGTATCGCTTCGTCCAACCGCCCCGTCGTGGCAAAGAGAACCCCCATGTTCTCATGCGCGTCGGGGAAGTCCGGTCCCAGGCGAATCGCTTCCTTGTAGGCCTCGAGCGACTCTTCGTCTCGCCCGGCGTGGGAGAGCAGGACCGCCATGTTGTACCAGGCGGAAGCGTTGTCCGGGTCCACTTCTAAAGCGGTCCGGTAGTGACGCATGGCTTCGTCGAAACGCCCCGTCGTCCCCAAGGCCACCGCCAAGTTCACGTGCGCGGCCGTCGTTCGGGGTCGATCTCGGAGGATCGCTTCGTATTGACGAATGGCCTCGTCCGGTCGTCCGCTCTGGGCGAGAAGCGCGGCGAGGTTGTTGCGGGCATCGAGAAGGGAACCGTCGAGTTCCACTGCGCGCGAATAGGACTCGATCGCCTTATTCGGTTTCCCGATGGCGCGAAACGCGTTGCCGCGCATCGAATGCCACGCCGCTTCGCTCGGTCGGTAGTCGACGTACCTCCTGGAAACCGCGACGTGGAGCGCAACCAACGCCACTCCGAGAACGAGAAGTCGCCCGAGGCGTCTGCGCCGTATCGTGCGTCCGAACGATTCCAGCGCGAGAGCGGCGAAGACGATTAAGAACGGAACCAAGGCGACCCGAAACCGCGCGCCGACGGGAGCGGCAAAAAGCGAGGCGACATAGGCCGCGGTCAGCAACCCAATAAGGATACTTCCGTCCCTTTGGTTCAACCGGAGTTCGTCCTCTTCTCTCGAAATGCACGCCGCGTCTCCTCGCCGGAGAAGCACGCGACGAACGAGTATTCCCGCGCCCAATATCGCCAGCGCAAGAACCGCCGGAAAACGAAGAAGCGTCGAGCGCAAAACGACCGAGCGCGATCGTTCGATCGCGACGACCTTGTTGTTCGTCACTTCGGCGGGTCCCCAGAAAAGAAGAAACCTCTGAAGCGCGAGGGACGCCGACCTGGCGGGATGATCCAGGATGTAGCGCCAGGCGTCGCGCGACAGAAGCGACGAGGCGCGAGAGTAAGTCATCGAACCGCCCGGCAGGCCCTCGCGTCGTTCCAGGGCGCGGACGATCTTGGGGTAGGAAAAACAATCCCACACCGTGATCCCCGCGAGATCGGTCAAGCCTCGAAGCGGCCAGTACGCGGGCCGGGCGTCGGGGTTGTAGTTGGCGTACAGGTTGACGCCGAAATTCGAGGAGATGAGGACCCGGTCGCGCGACACGCGATAGTTCCGCAACGTGATGGGTGCGATGACCGCGACCATCGTGACGAGGAGGGCCGCCGCGCTCACGAAGAATCGACGCCATACCTCGCGCCCCAAAGCGACCCAAACCATCCAGACTCCCACGGCTCCAGCCCAGAGCAAGACGTTCGGCCGAACGAGCGCGAAGAGCCCGAGGATCCCTCCCGCCGCCGCGGCTCGACTCGGGTCGAGATTCGATCGCCGCCAACTCAGGAGCGTCAGGGTCGAGATCAGGCAGAAGAACACTTCGAGGACAGGCGAAAGAAACTCCGCTTCGAAATAGATGAAGGCCCAGTACACGGCCATCAGGGCGGCGGAGAGGAGTCCGACCGTCGTCCCAAACAGACGACGGCCCAAGAGAAACCCCAAAAAGCAGTTGAGGACTCCCACCCCCATCTGGACGAGGCGCGCCGACAGGTAGCTGCCCCCGACGAGCCGGTACACCGCAGCCAGAAACCAAGGGTAGCCCGGAGGACGGAAATAGGGCGTCGAGCGAATGAGGGGGTCATCCACTCCGAGAGGAGGCGTCCAGTCGCCCGAAATCAGCGCTCTCGCCCAATAGTCGTGATACAGGGCGTCCAGACTTGGCGCCTTGAAGTCCGGCTCATCGACGATTTCCGCGAGATAGGCGATTCGCAACGCGACCGCGACAAACAGGATCGCCGCTAGAATCGGGCGTGTCGAAAGAAAGCGGCGTCGTGAGTTGTCCGGACGATCGTTCATGGTGATCCACTTCGTTTCCCGCAAACCGTCTCGGGCAAGGGAGTCGGCATTTCTACGGGGTCGCTTTCACGGGTTCCGTAATCGAACTCGCGTCGTCCGACGAACGAAGGTCTTGAGGGTTCGCGGCGCGACCCTTCTGATCGCGCTCCCGATGCGCCAGAGCCGCCTCGAGATTGCGCCGCGCCGCATCCAGTTCGGGGTCGATCGCCAGCGCCCTTCGATAACACTCGATCGCTTTGTCCGTCCGGCCCGTCTGAAACAGAGACGCTCCCAGGTTTGTCAGGAACCCCGCGTCCTTCGGAGACAAACGCACGCTCGTCAGGAAATGGGGCAACGCCTCTTGGTCGCGCCCGGAACGACCGAGTAGAACACCGAGCTGATTGTGAGCGTCGGCGTTGAACGGATCGAGCTCGACGGCGCGGCGAAGCAGGGTCTCGGCCTCGCGCGTCTTCCCGGTTTCTTCCAACAGGGCCCCGAGCCTCAGACACACGCCCTCATGAACCGGATTCGCCTCGAGGGCCGCGCGGTAACGGGCCTCGGCGCCCGCGCGATCCCCGTTCCTCTTGGAAAGGGTGCCGAGCTTATCGAGCGCCTCGGGATAGTCGGGGCGACTGGCGAGCGCCTTCTCGAAGCGACGCACCGCCTCGGAATCCTCGCCTCGGTCGAACGAACGGCTTCCGAGACAATAGTACATCTCGGCCTTGTAATCGGTCGTCTCCTGCGGAAAGGGGCCGGGCGCCGATGCAATCGCGACAATCGCGGCGGAGACGATTCCCCACGTAAGGAGAGGCCTCCACTGTTCCCCACGCGCCAAGTCCCACAGATGCATCGCCCCGGCGCCCGCAACAACCGCGAGAATTGGAAGAACCGGCGCGCGATAGCGGGAAGAAACGAACACGAGGACCACGCAAGCGGGATAGAGAAGAAGAAACAACCACATTGCCGGCGGAATCTTCTTACGCGCGGCGACCAACCCCACGACGGCGAGAGGAAGAATCGCTCCGAACGGAAATCCGAACCGGCCCCACTTCCAGACGAGCCCTCTCAGGAACGGAGACCACTCGCGGTAAACGTAGATGTCGATATTGCGTGGGATTTCGCGCGACGAGACAAACTGAAGACTCTTCGTCGCCAGTCCGCCGACGAAATCCATCGGCTCATGAAGAACATAATCGCGGACTTTGTCGGCGAAGTATCTCTCCGCGTCCGAGGGGGCAAGACCCTCTCTCCGCGGCTCGAGGGTCAAGCGATCCCACGCCCAGCCCGGACGGATGGCAACGGTCCGATCCGAATCGGGATTGTTGCCGATGTAGAGGTTGATCCCGCCGGAAGTCGGAAGGAAAGACCAGGAACCGTCTTCTTTGTGGTGGAGAACGGAAACCGGCGCGACAACGACGAGGAAGCCCAATACCGTCAAAACGGCCGCGAAGGCGATGCGGTCCCGCTTAACCGATCCGCGCTGCAAAACGAAACCTTGCCAGAGGCACGTCACGGCGAAGAAAGGAAGGAAAGTCGGACGAGTGATCGCACTCAGTCCGCCGCAGATTCCCAACCCGAGGTAGGTGGCCAGGGGCGAATTGGGTCGCAATCCGACGAAAAAGCCGACCAACGCGACGGCCCAGAACGCTTCGAACACCGTGGCGAGGAGTTCGGTTTCGAGAAAGGCCAATGGGGCGCAAAGAGACAGGAGGATTCCGGCGAGAAGCCCAGTCCGCCAATCGGCGATCCGCTTTCCAAGCAGGGCCGTGAGGCCACACGTGGCGGCTCCCACGAGGACGTGAAGGACCTTGCCCAACAGGATCGACGGAGACCCGATCGAGTACACCATCGAGAGAAAGAAGGGATAGAAGAAAGGTTGCCAGAAGAAAGCGTCGGAGAAGCGTTTGTTCGCGATGAAATTCCGCGCGGCGGAGTCGTAGACTCCCGCGTCCACAATGGGTTCGAGAAACGTCGGCGAGTCTCGAAGATCGATCAGGAGAACCGCTCGAACGATCAGCGCGAGTGCCGCAACAGCGAGAAACAGGACGGCGCTTCCCCTGTCGACCGGCGGTGTCGCGGGACTCCTGAGTGGTGCCTGGTCCATCGGAGCGGTCGTCCTGGTCCGAAGATCACGGTTCGTCCGCGTGCGCGTCGTCGCGATTGTCCATCGGGGCCGTCGTCTCGGCTCTCAGCGATTCGATCGTTTCGCGAAGGCGGCTCGCCGTTTCTTCCTTACCCTGTTGCGATTCCAGGATGCTCAGAGCCTTTTCGTAGTTGCGAATCGCCTCTTCGTCGTTCCCTCGCTGCCCCTGCACCCGGGCGAGGCCGAGGTAGCCCTCGACAAACTCCGGGGCGGTCTTGACGAGATCGGCATACACGCGCATCGCCTCGTCGATCTGCCCGCGCTGCTCGTAGATGACGGCCGTGTTTCGGCCGGCTTCGCGGAGATTCGGATCGCAGCGGAGCGCCTCCCCGAAGCGATCCGACGCCTCGTCGATTTGGCCCTTGCGGAAGAGCGCGACACCGAGGTTCTGGTGCGCCTCGGCGTAGTCGGGACGGAGCTCGATCGCCTTCTTGAATTCCAGGATCGCCTCATCGTCTTTCCCCCCGGAGAGCAGGACGATGCCCAGGTTCTGATGCGCGTCGGCGTAGGACGGCTCCATTTGAATCGCCCGGCGAAACAGCTGCTCCGCCTCTTCTCGGCGACCGAGTCCGTTGAGTATCGACCCAAGGTCGTTCAAGGGCTTCGGATCCTTGGGAGAAAAGAGGATGGCCCGCTGGTAATGCCCGATCGCCTCGTCGAGTTCTCCCTTTTCGACGAGGGCGCCCGCCAGAACGTAGTGGCCCAACCCGTAGTCCGGAACATAATCGAGTGCGGCGCGAAACAGGGCGATTCCCTCGTCGAACTTCCCTTCGCTCACCAACAGAGACCCCAAGTTGCACTGCGCGACGTGATTGTTCTCCGTCGCCGCGACGATGTGGGTGAAAAGGGTCTTCGTGTTTCTCCATCGCATCGTCTGACGAATCGCGACGATCGAGAGGGCGAACAGCGCCGCGCACACGCCCGCGACGAGCAAGACCTTGCCGGGTCGGCCGAGGCGCTCGAACGCCAGTGCGACCCCAATGCCGAGCGACATGAACAGCCCCACCGCCGAGGAATACATGTGCCGGTCGGCCTGGGCGTGATGGTGTACGAAAGTGGGAGAAAGAGCGAGCCAGTACCATGCCAGCCCCAGAGCGAGCATTCGCTGGAGAGGCGACCCTCGGACCCAAGCGAAAACGATGGCGACGCCCGACACAAGCACCAGAAAGAGACCCAGCGTGGAATCCCACGTCCAGAAATCCCTCCACCCCTCCCCTTTGGCGGACGGATACACCGGCACCAGATACTTGGGGTACGCCAAGTCGATCGTTTCCCTGGCGAGAGCCGAAAAACCGACGGTCAGTCGTGACGTCCACATGCCTTTGTTGGCAACCACCTCTTTCTCGGGCGTGTGTTTCTCGAATCGCATTTTGCCCGCCCAAGCCACCAGGAGAAAGAACGGCAACACCCATAGGAGACCCTTCCAGAACGCTTTCCGCTCCACGATGACCCACCACGCGCCGAAAACAAGCGGCAAGCCGAAGGCGGACGCGTTGGACGACACGGCCAACGCGTAACACAGGACGGCCAGAACATAGCGTCTCCATCCCCCTCGACGCGAAAGGAGAAGAAGGAAGGCTGACAGCGAGAACAGAAACGCCAGTTCGACCTTGCGGCCGCTCACCCAAGCGACCGGTTCGACGTTGAGCGGGTGGATCCCAAAGAGCGTGGCGCCGACCGTCGCGGCGATGAGAATCTGTCGGCCGGACAACGAAGTCGCTCGCGCGAGGAGAAGGCGGACGCATTGCCAGAAGAGGGCGACGTTGGCCGCGTGAAGAAGCAGGTTCAAGAGATGGCTGAAGAACGGATTCCTGCGAAAGAGGACGACGTCGAACCACCAGAACGCCTGAAACACCCTATAGTTGGCGTTCATCGGGTAGGCATTGCCAATCAGGATCAGCCACAGCGCCTTGAGAAAACCCAGCCGCGCGAACGGACTTCCATCCATGAAGTCCAGATCGTCCCACATCACGTATTGCGCGCGCAGGGAATCGCCCATGACGGCGAGACTTACGGCGACCGCCACTCCCAGCGAGATCCAAAGCCATTTCGCGGCGACGGGCGTCGGCGTCACGGCGAAGGGCCGCCCCGCCGAGGGGCCGCCCGCTCGGGGCGCTTGGGTTCCCTTCGGCGTTCGAGGAGTGTTGCGCTGTCTGGCGCGTCGCGGACTCTTCACCATCGTCCCTATCTCTGGGCCACACGGACGTCCGTCGCCTTGCGGGAGGAATCGCCGGTTGTCCCGGGCGAAACGGCGAGACTGCGGCAAGGATACCAGAGGCTGGAGAGACGATCAACCACGCACACGGCGAAAGAGCCGCCGCCGGAGTTGACGGGTCTTGCGTTGCGGTCTCGTCCTGCGCCCGACCCGAGTTCACGCGTTTGGGGGCTGAAGAATCGCCACGGCGGGTCTGATCAGATAGCGTTCGGCCGCCTCGACGACCTGCGGCAGGGTGACGGATCGGATGCGTTCAGGGAAACGCTCTCCCCATTCCCAACCCAGCCCCAGGATTTCGCCCGAAGTCATCGCATGGGCCAAAGCGGCGTTGGTCTGACGAGAAATCAGGTATTTGCCGAGGATATAGCGCCGAGCGCGCTCGAACTCCTCGATTGAAGGCGGCTCCGAGACGAGTCCTTGCGCTTCGCGCAAGAGTCCCTCGAGCCCGGGCTCGACGGTCTGAGGGCCGGTCCCGATGTACAGAACGAGTTGCGAGGCCAGGTCGCGACTCACGAGCGACGACCCGACGGCGTAGGCCAGATGATCGCGGTCGCGCAAGCGCGAGAACAGACGCGCCGACATTCCTTCGCCCAAGACCCCGCACGCCAATCTCAAGGCGGGGAGGTCCGGATCGCCCGGACGCGGCGCGAGATAGCCGATGACGACGAATCCTTGCTCGACCTCTTTCGTCAGCCGCAACGTTTCGCCCGCGCCGGCGCCCGGAGGCGCTTGCGCGACGGGTCGAGATCGCGGCGAGACCGACGCGGCGGGCCAAAGAGATTCCACCCGCGCGAGGAATTCGTCCGTGGGGACATTGCCCACGGCGACCAGGAGCATCTCCTCGGGCCGAAGCGCCCGCGAGTGCAGTGCGACCACGGCCTCGCGTTCGAGCCGCCCCACCGTCTCCACCGTTCCCTCGGGGATGACGGCGTAGGGATGGTCTCGATACATGAGCCCCTGGAGATGCTTGTAGGTATAGGTGAACTTCTCGTCCTCGTCGCGGAGAATCTCGGCTTGGATGAGAGTCTTTTCCTTCTCGAATTCCTCGCCGCTGAACGTCGAATCGAACAGGCAGTCGGTCATGACCTCCAAAGCCATGCGCCAGTCGTCCTGAACCGTCTGGGTCTCGATCCCCATGGAATCGAACGAGCAGAACGGGTCGATCGCGCCTCCGACCGATTCGAGCGATTCGGCGATTTCAAGGGCCGTTCGCGAGCGCGTGCCTTTGACCAAAAGCTCGGCCATCAAGTTGGCGATGCCCGCCCGTTCGGGACCGTCGTCGCGTCCGCCCCAACGCGCCGTCGCCATCATGGACAGGATCTGTTTGTCCGGTGTGGGACGGATGAGAACCGTGCAGCCGTTGGGGAGCGTATGACAGCGGACGTCGCTCATGGAGAACTCACCGGGGCGGGTCCGAGCCCGCGTGTTGTCACGTCTTCTTGGGACGCACGGCCACGCGACAGATCTCGCTGGGCCGCAGCCATTGTCGCGCTTGTTCCTGAACTTGCTCGCGCGTCACGGCGCGAATGGCGCCTACGTAGTCGCGTTCGAATTCCAGTCCGCCCGTGACGGTGTAGTAGTACCCGATCGCCGACGACTGGCCGTTGGTTGTCTCCAGCGAGAAGGCGTGCTCGTTGGTGAGAAGATTGCGGGCGCGATCGAGATCCTTCTCCGAAACGCCCGATTGGACGACACGATCGATTTCTTCCAGGGAAACGCGCTCCAATTCGGAACGCTTTGCTCCGTCGCACGTGTAATGGACGGCAAAGAGATTCGGATGGCGGGAAGTCGGGTACGACGCCCCGATCGACGTGGCCAAGCGGCGTCTTTCCTTGATCTCACGATAGAGAATCGAGGCGCGACCTCCGCCCAGAACGTACTGAAGCACCTCGAGCGCGCAGACCTGCGCCCGATCTTGGAGAGGCGGAGCGGGAAAGGTCGTCACGGCGTAGGTCTCGTTCACGTCCTTCTCGATCTCGGTCTCCGCGCCGGGGCGGTACACGGTTTTCGAACGCGAGCGATCGAGCAATGGGCGCGGCGGGCGGTCGAATCCGTCGAACGCCTCGGAGGCCAAAGAGAGGGCGGCCTCGGGCGCAACATCGCCGACGATCAGGAGCGCCATGTTCTCGGCGCAGTAGTGGCGGCGGTAGTAATCGAGCATGTTCGTGCGCCCGATCGCTTCGAGCGACTCGGGCACGCCGAGGACGGGCGCCTTATAGGGGCCTTGTTCGAAAGCCAGGTCATAGAGTCTTTCCCACAACAGACCTTGAGGATCGTCCTGTTTGCGAGAGTACTCCTCCAGGATCACCTGGCGCTCGCGATCGATCTCCTCCTCGACGAGGGATGAATGGCGGATCACCTCGGCGATGATTTCGACGGCGGTCGCGAGGTCGTCGGACCCAACGGTCACATAGTAATGGGTGAAATCGTGGGAGGTTCCGGCGTTGATAATGCCGCCGACCCCTTCGATCATGCGGTCGATTTCCCCGACTCCGTATCGGTCGGTGCCCTTGAACAACATGTGTTCGAGGAAATGCGAGACGCCGTTCAGCTCGGGTGTCTCGTCGGCCGAGCCGGTCGCCACCCACATGTCGACCGTCACAACTCCCGCCCCTGGACGCGGGACGAGAAGAACGGTAAGACCTCCCGCAAGACGGTGCGATTCTGTGAGTGGCTGGCTATCGGTGGTCATGATTCGGCTTTGCGGGAAGAAGCCGCGAGACTCAAGGGGCGGATGGCTGAGCCGGGAGCGGCTCGGCGGATGGCCCGTTTTCCCGCGTGGCCGAGGAAGTCGTTGCCTCGTTGTCGTTCGCCGGCCCGGTGTCGCTCAACGGGGCGGCGACCGGAGTCGGCGCCATGTCGGGGGCGGGAATAGGGGGGGCTTCGGGAGGAGCGGTAGGAACAGAAGAGATAGCCTCGGCATGACCGCCGGTCACCGCTTTGTCCACAAGCGACCTATTCATGACATGGTTTCCCAGAAGTACCAAGAAGATGTTGATGACGAGAAAGCCGATCGCGCAGTAGGTCGTGTAGCGGTTCAGCGCCTTCTCGGCGCCGGTCGCCCCGAGGTGATCGCCGAGGGCCGAGCCGGCCCCCATGAGTCCCGAGAGGCCGCCTCCCTTGCCGGATTGAAGCAACACGACCAGGATGAGCACCAGGCTCGCGCCCAGGTAAGCCAGGAAAAGCAGCCAGAAAAGGAACGTCATCTCTCTATCTCCATCTTCCCCGTCCATATCGGGGGCGAACATTCAGACCGGGCATTATACTCCCGCAAGTGGGCAAGTCAACTTCAAAAGCCTGGCCAAAAGCGTGAGGGGCGCATCTTGATTAGGCAACGTTGTCCAGTTCCCAGATTTCGTCCCAGTCGTCGTTGCGGCGGGCGAGTTCGAGTTCCACGAGT
>JAFGFN010000136.1 GCA_016931035.1 Candidatus Sumerlaeota bacterium | reverse complement strand
GCTTTGTTGACGGCGAGGACGCGGTATTCCCATTCCTTGCCGCGCTCTTGATTGGTGAGCGTGATTTCGCTTTCGATGGCCATTCCGGCGTCGGACCAGGGGCCGTCGGGGCGAAGGCGGCGTTGGATTTTGTAGGCCGCGACCGCGCCGCCGTCCACGGGTTCTTTCCAGTCGAGGAAGACCCAGCCTTCGCCTTCGCGCGGGGCTTCGAGGCTGCGCGCCGGACGCACGCAGGGACACAGGAGAGGTTCGTCGCCGTAACCGATGACGGCGATCTCCTCGGGCACCCGAATGCTCCCGGCTTCGCACGCCGCGACGACCCGCGCGGCAAACTCGTCGCGTCGCCCCCAAACGGCCACGGGTTTCGGGAGTTGACGCAGCTGGCGAAGAAGCGCGGCCCGATGTTGCGGCCACGTGCGATTCTCCGGGACCGTCGACGGCTGCGGTATGCTCAGACACTCCATTCCGGCTTCCGACAAACGCTGGCGGAATCCCTTCAGCTTCGTGTCGCGATACGCGAACTCGGTCTCCCCGCAATAGGCGAACTGCCGAAAACCGCGCTCGAGAAAGTACTGCGCGACCATTCGCCCGGCTTCGACGAAATCTGGAATCACGCTCGGTATGCCCCGTGTCGCGCCTACTTGCGAAGTGTTGACCGCGGGAATGCCCGCGCGCTGGAGCGCCGTGACGAAATCGCGATCGCGCAAGAAGCCGATCACGCCGTCGCCGTCCCAACGGTTCAGCGCCTCGTGAGGCAAACACGCGACTTCCTCGCCGACCAGAATCCTCCAGCCGCGCGATTCGGCATGGCGAATAACGCCTTGAAAGAAAGCGGACTCTTTGCAGAGCGTGAGGTTGAAAAAGACAGCGACCCGGGGCGATGATTTCATGGCGCGTTCATCCAACCATCTGACGGAGTCGTGGGAATACGGCCGGAAATCCCGGCTGTCGGGTGTTTCTCGGCTCGTTTTACACCTCCCCCGTGTCGGTTTCAATCCTCAAGTGGGAATAGGGGGATACACGCGACACCTCGGTGTCGGCAAACTACATTCCCAGGACGGAGCGATGTCCGAACGACCCAGCGGTTCCTCCCCTAACAGAAGATCACGGCCTGCTTGCCTCCTGAGGGTTCAGGGATGCCGCAATCGCCCTCTCCGCCTCATCCATTCCGTCGACGCGTCCGTGCCGGGTCGTCGTTGAGCTCTTTGTTCAGGCGATCGACAACTTCCTCGATGATCCAGGCGGGAGTCGAAGCGCCCGCCGTGAGGCCGACCACTCGGGCGGCGCGCAACTTCGCGAAGTCGATCTCGTCGGCGGTCTCGACGTGTTGGGTGGGAGTGCCGGTCGCCGAGGCGAGCTCGACCAGCCGGACGGTGTTGGCGCTGATCCGCCCGCCGACGACGATCATCGCGTCGGCGCGTCGCGCCACCTCGACGGCCTCCTTCTGACGCCGGTCGGTCGAGCCGCAGATGGTGCGGTAGACGGTGAGATCGGGCCAACGTTTCTGGAGAAGGGCGACCAGGCGGTCGAAGACCTCGGAACTCTGGGTGGATTGCGAGACGACGCAGACGTTTCCGAGATCGGACAGGTTCTCGACGTCCGAGTCGCGGCTGACCACGTGGCCGCGCCCGGCGGCGTAGCCCAAGAGGCCGTTGACCTCGGCGTGGCCGGGGTCGCCGATGATGACGATCGCGTCGCCGCGCGCGACGTGTTGTTCGATGAGGCGTTGGATTCGAATCACGTGGGGACAAGTGGCGTCGGCCACGTCGAACCCGCGCTCGGAGAGGCGGCGCTTCTCGCCGGGCGTCACGCCGTGGGCCCGAACGACGACGGTCCATCCTTCGCTGGGCGAGTCCTCGTCGTCGAGAATCCGCACACCCTTCTCGCAGAGCATTTCGATGACCTGCGGGTTATGGATCAGGGGGCCGTGCGTCATTACCTTCGAATCCGGTCGGTCCGCGTGATCGAGGACGATCTTCATCGCCCTGCGCACGCCCATGCAAAAGCCCGCGGTCTTGGCTAGGAGTATCTCCATCGACGGCCTTCGTTCTTCTCGATTCATCTCGACGCGAAGGGTGCGGGAGCGCCCCCCTCGCGACGATCTCCATCATACCACTCGCCGAGAGTGGCGCTAAGCGCCTTTTCGTGTCCGTGCGGGAATCGACTTGTGGCGGGCTTTTCGTAGAATCGACTCCGCCTTCGCCCCACCGCGAAGGGGAAGCGGACGAACCGGACCCCAACCGGGAGTCCGAACCGCGAGGGACACCCGCAAATGATCAAACCTCTTTTCACACGCGAACGCGAGCTCGAACGAAGTCTTTCTCAAAGCGCCGACGCCGGAAGCCGAGTTTTGTATACGGCTTCGGCATCGGATTTCTCGGTGGGCGACCGGTTGTTCGTCTCCGAGAGCGACGGGAGCGAACTCGAATACCTGGGAGCGATCGCCGAGGTCGCGCCGACTTCGCTCACCGCGACGTTCCCGCTCGAAACGGCCAAGAGCGCCACGGCGCGCGTGTGGCGTCCCGCCTCGGCGTTTCAGTGGGAGACGGTGACGGCGTCGCCGTCGGTGGATCGCGTTCTGCGCGAGGGGATCGTGGCCGAACGGTCGGTGGGGGGCGCCCTGTGGTCGGCGCGCGTCGCCGATCCGTGGCGCGAGGACACGCTTCGGTTCCCTGGGCTCTCGCGCGCGCATTTCACGGCGTTTCGTTCCTGGCTCGCGAGCGCGACGCGCGGGGGGCTGGACGATTTCACCTGGGTGGACGAAACGCGGTGCGTCGCGCGGGTGCGATTGCTCGACAGCGGTTTCGATCAGAAAGAGACGGTGTCGCGCGTGGTCGATCTCGTGTTGAAACTGGCCGTCCTCGAAGAAGGGGGGACCGCCTGATCGTGCGCGATCTCACGCCTCTCGCTCAACAAGAATCGGCTCGGACGGGAGTCGACGTCGCGTGGATTCTGTCCGTCGCGTGGCCCGACGGGGACCCCGTTCACTATTCGCACCGGGCCGTGAATCTCGTCGGCGCCTCGGTCGAGCCGTGTTTGCTTTCGCCGGGGAAGTTGACCGCGACGACGCCGCGCCGTCCCGCGCCGTCGAGTTTGCTCACGACTTCGCGTCTCGTGTTGGAGTTGGGGCTCGACTCGGCGACCCTGCCGGCGGTCTCGCCGACGGTTCGCGAGCGCCTCGACGAGGCCGACATCGAGGGGTTGGAGATCGAGTGGGGCGTCGTCTTTCTCGATTCGGCGGGCGAGGCCTCGCTTTCCGATCGCGTCACTCTCTTTTGGGGGATCGTCGAGAAGGCGCGGATTTCTCGCCAAGCCGTGGAACTCGAATGTCTCGATTGGCTCAGTGTCCGCGGACGCAAGCGTTTCGGGACCGTTCTCGCTGGGCGCGATCTGCCCGAGGCCGGAATCGCGAGCGAGGGTCGGATGCCCCCGTGGATTTTCGGCGCGCTCGAAGAGACGGAGCTTCTCGAATGGCGCACCGGCCTGGATCTCGCGCTGGACCGGAGTGTTTCGCCCGACGACACGACCATCGCGCTCGAATCGGTGGAATCCTTGCCCGATCGCGGAGTCGTCCAGATCGGCGATGAACGGATCGACTACGACGCGATCGACCGCGAGAACCGAACCTTGGGGACGGCGGGCGTCCCACTGGTGCGTTCCGAAGCCGCGTATCATCCCGCCGGAAGCGCGGCGCGGTGGGCGCCCTCGGGGAGCGGGTTCGAGTGGCTTGTCGCGGGACACGCGTGTCGCTCGGTTTCCGATGTGCGGTCCGACGGCCTGACCGTCGACCCCGGAGATTATTCCGTGGCGACGGAAGAGTGGCGGGGCGAGACGGTCCAGAAGATCGTCTTCGCCAAGTGGCCCTATCGGGTCGAACATCAAACGAGCACCACTCTCATCCGGCTGAACGGGGCCGCCTCGCCCGGGATTTGGGACATGGGGGGAGACACGACGGCCGAAGATGCCGACCTGGCGATCGACGACGCGCCCACCGCCACCTGTGCGACGCTTCACGCCTCGGCCAAGATTCTGAGTTTGGAATGGCGCGGCCTTCTGGCGAACGGCGAGAGAAGGTACGGTCTGTTTGACGACGCCCGGCTTCGGATTCGCGTCGGGTCCGACCGTTTGTGGGAAACGACGACGCGCCTGCGTCTGCGCTTTCTTCGAGACGGGACGGATCTTTCCGTCCATCTGCCGCGGCCTTACATCGAAGATCCGGACGAAGCCGCGCGGCCGTACGGTCCCGTCGACCTGATCCTGGAGCTGGGCGAGGCGGTCGAGGCCAACGGGGGCTGGAGTTTTCTCGACGGCGCGGACGATTCCGGGTTCGAGGCTCGAGTCGAGCTCGACACCGGCGCCGACACGACCCAGTTTCAGGTCTACGACGTTGCGCTCGAAATCGATTACTTCGCGCGACGCGCGGCGCAAATGGCCGGCGATCTGTCCGCGCGGGTCGAGGGCGTGGAGGAGAACGAGGCGTTGCTCGACAACCCGGCGCACCTGGTCCGGTTCTTTCTTTGCGATTCCCGGGCCTTGGGGCTCGATACGGAACATCTCGACGAGGCCTCTTTCTCGACCGCCGCGACCCGTTTGGATACCGACGGCTATCGGTTTTCCAACCGGTTGGCCGGCCCGACGGCGATCGGAAGTATCGTCGCGCGCCTACTCTTCGAGAGTCGTTGCCGTCTCGACGTTTCGGGCGATCGGTTCGCGCTTCGCTTCGACGAGGGCGACAGTTCGATGCAGTCGGCCGACTTCGATTTCGACGGCGATACGATCTTGCGAGGGGAAGGGTTGCTTTTGGATCGCGACGCGGAGAGCGACCTGACGCGCGCCGTGTATCTGCATTATGGACGCGACTTCGGGCCGCGGGCGTCCGCGGTTTCGTGGCGGCGGCATCTGCTGCGCGACGCGGTCGATCACCGTCCGCCCTACTCCGAGTCCGGCGTGGACCTGACGGACCGCCTTCAGTGGCACAACCACGGCGACGCGGCCCCGGTGGCGGATCTCGCCCGGGCATTGCTCGGCCGCTATGGCTTCCGGCGCGAGACGGTCGAGATTGCGGCGCCGCTGAAGTGCGCGGCTCTCGAACCGGGCGATCGAGTGAGGGTCGAAGACGCGTGGTTTCCGCTCGATCTCGACCCAGGCGAAGTCGCCGCGCTCGCGGTGACCGAGCCGCATCGTCTTTCGATTCGGGGTCGCTTCGCGGTCGGCGGAAGAGTTTGCTGGCGCCACGACGCGCTCACCTTCATGCGTCACCGTTCGAGCGACCGATTGCTGGAGTTTTGGATCGAGGGGGTCCTGGCGGCCGCCCTCACGTGGGACGGCGTCTGGCGTCTTCGCGGTCGAGTGCTGTCGGACACGGTCCTGTACGGCACGTTCGCGACTCCGATAGCGTTCGCCGCGAGCGAGGACCGCCTCTATTTCTCGACCGGCGAATCGGGAACGTTCACGCCGCGTTTCGCGCTCGATTCGCAGGGGGATCTTCTTATCGCCGGGATTCTTCAGGAAGAGACGCCGCGCGGCGATCTGGTCTTGACACAGTGCAACGAATCGAGTCCCGACCGGTTCATCCTGTCGGTGGCGGGGCTTGTTCCCGCCGCCGTTTTCGAGGTATCGGCGTTGGCCCTTCAGCTGCGCGGCGAAGCAAGCGAGAACGAGAGATTCTACTAGGTCGCGTCGGTCGAGTCGGACAAATCGAAAAGGAGCGAGAGAAACATGAAGATTCGTTTTGCATCGAGTGGGACCCGGCGTCCGCAGGCGCGGATCGTCGGATGGTTCGCGGCGTCGCTCGTCGCGGTCGTTTGGGCGCAGAACGCCTTCGGCGTGAAGACGAACGACGTCGAGCTCGGCTACGAGAGCGTCTACGACGATCTGGTCCATATCCGGCGCAACTCGGCGGGCGACATGACGTTCCAGGATTCGCAAGTGACCTCGCCCGTCGCGTTGAGCGTTCTGACCGAGAAAGGCGCGTCGGCCCACGCGGACCTGTCGGGTCTGAGCGCCGACGATCACACACAGTACCTGACCGCGACCCGCCACCTGTCGACGCACTCGGGCGAGTTCAACTCGGAGTTGACGATTCCCGCCGACCCCAAGGGCAACGTTCGCCTGGGCGATCACGTCGCGGACAGCGACATTCATCTCGACCGCACGCAGACGGTAGAGATCCCGGGCGATTGGCGTTTCACCGGGTCTCCGGCCGTGTGGGACGGTTTGTATTTCAGCGCGGAGGGGGCGGCGGGCGACGCGGCGATCCACTTCGCTTCGGCCACCGCCGGGGCGCGCATTCTCTGGGACGAGTCGGAGGCCCGATTCTCGCTCAACCGCGAGCTGGCCGTCGAGGACGGCCCGAGCCTTCCTCCGCGTCTTCGCGTCGGTAGCGCCCTGAGCGAATGGATCGCCTCGGGAAGCGTCCTGAGGATCGACCCGGTTCCTTCCGGCAGCGGGAACCTTCGGCTTGGCTACGATGCCGGGGACAAGGTCGGAATCGGGACGGATGCTCCGGCCAAGGCGCTTCACGTCCAGTCGTCGGACCATGCCGACGTCCGAATCGAGGCGGGGACGAACAAACAGGCCTCGCTCGGCCTGAAGAACGACGCGAGAGAATGGCTCTGGCGTTGCGACGGGGTCGATGGAGACAAGATGACGCTGGTCGACGCCACCGCCGGGTCCGACCGCCTCGTTGTCGACTCCAGCGGGCACGTCGGGATCGGCACGGACTCTCCCGGATCGCTGTTGGACGTTGTCGGCTACGAGACCAGCGACTTTTACGTGCGGGTCTATTCGGACGACAACGAGGACCGAAGCGAAATCTGCGGATACCACAGCCGGGGCACGCAGTCCTCTCCGGACTCCGTAGAGGAAGGCGACAGCATCCTGCGACTTGCCGCTTGGGCGCGCGGCGAATCGCAGGACCGGATGGCCGCGTGCATCGACTTCACGGCGGAGGGTGACGGCGAAGACGAGATCGCCTCGAGAATCTCCTTTCTCACGAGTGACGGCGTGAGCGCTCCCAGCGAGAAGATGCGCATCTCCGGCCAAGGCAAAATCGGCATTGGCACGATCGATCCCGACTCCCTCCTGGAGGTTGAGGGACCATCCTCCGGAGGCATCCCGCTGCTTACTCTGGACCAGAACGACGCGTCGGCCTCGTTCATCGATTTCCAGGGAACATCGGGAGCCGGGTACTCCATAAGCACCGTCGAGAAGAGCGCCTTCTATCGGATGGTCATGATCGAGATCAACGGCTTTCAATGTTGGATCAAGGCCTACTATCCGTGAGCGTCTCACGGGTGGCCCGGCGCGACCGGCCGGCTCGTCGCGCGCCGCCACGAAAGGAGATTCCGTATCGTGACACGATCGATCGTTGCGCGATGGTTCCTGGCGGGGTTCGCCCTTCTGGCCTTGGTGGCGGGCGCGGCAGCCGACGGCCCCTTCGAGAGAGACTCTCCAACCCGAAAGATCGCTCGACAGCGGGCGGAAGCCGAGCAAGCGCTCCACCAGTGTCGCCTCGCCGTCGCGCGGGAGCGAGAGAACGTCGCCGCGGCGCGGGAACGGCTTCGTCGTCTTCAAGAAAAATCCCTCTTGCTCGAGGGGGCCGTCGAAGCGTTTCGACTGGCGGAGCAACTGGCGGAGAACGCCGTGTCTACGTCGACCCAATCTCCCGCGCCCACCGGCGTGGGCTCGAGCGCGGAGTGAACGTTTCTATTCGAAGGAGACACCTATGAAAGACCTATTCAAGACCAAAACCTTCTGGGGCGGAATCGGCGCCGTGGCGACCGGAATCGGTCTCATCCTGGCCGGTAGCGTGCCCGAAGGCGTAAACGCCATCGCAACCGGCCTCCTGGCCATCTTTGTCCGCGACGGCATTCGGAAAGTCGAGAGTGAGCAGTGAGCGATCGCCAGAGCGCATGGGGAAGAACATGGAACACCGTTTGTCCGCCGTGCGTGTGTGTTTGGCGGCCGTAGATGGACTGCGAGTCCTTGAGCCGCGAATCGCTCTCATGGATTGCCGGCCCGCTCTTAAGCGCTGAAAGCGCGGGATATCACAGCCTGGGGCAGAGCGCCTGTGCGCCGTAGCGGAGCGAAGGCGCAAGCGCATCGTGCCAGGTTAGGCGCCCGATAGCCAAAGGCTGGCGCGTTTCCTGCAGCCTTTCGCAGGAAACGTGACAGCCCCTCCCGTTCCGAAAACGTCCCGCTTTCTGGCGCGAGACGTCGAGCACGAGTACGAGCATGAGCATGAGGAGCGAACGATGCTCAACGAGAAGCAAATGGAGTTTCGCCGCCGCGTATCCGACCTCGCGAAGAAGATCGCTCCGCGCCACGGGGTGGATTGGCGCGTCATGGCGGCGACCGCCATCCTCGAAAGCGGATGGGGCGAAACGCCGCTGGCGCGCGAGGCGCACAACTTGTTCGGTATCCGCAGTTTCGCCGCCGAGGCCGGTCCCGACACGTTTCTCCTTCGTTCCACGGAGGAGGGCGATCTCCTGTTCCGACGCTACCCCAGCGACGCCGCCGCCTGCGAGGCCTACGCGCGGCTGATCGGCGCCTCGCGTCTCTACGCCCCCGCTCGCATCGTGGCGATGGAACGCGCGCGCAAGCCGTTCGTCGAGCGTCTGGCTCGGATCTACTGCCCCGCCGATCCGGCCTACGCTCTCAAGATTCTCCAAATCGTGAAGATGCTAGAATCGGTTTCATAGCCGGTTCCTGCGCTGTCACGCTTCTTGCGTCGGCAGGGGGAACCTGCCCCGCAAGAAGACGCGCCAGCGCGATCCGAGAGAGGCCCGAAAACCCAGGGCGTCGCTCACTTCGTTCACTCGCCCTGGGCTATGTTCTTGCCGCGCTTTCAGCGCTCAAGAGGTTATGAAACCGGTTCTCGAGTGAAGGAGTGGCGCCCGCATGAATCAGATACTCGACAGTCCGATGGTGCAATACGGCGGCCTGGGCTTGGCCTTCGTCGTGTGCACCGCGTTTATCCGAGCGTTCTTCATCCAGGCGTCGCAGCGTCACGAGCTCCAGCGCGACATCTTCGCCCACCATTGCGAACGCGAGCGCCTGTTCGCCGAGCAGTTCATGGCTTGCATCGACCGCAACACCGCCGCGCTCGAAAAGGTCGAGCAGAGCCTGCAGCGCATCCAAATCCAACTGGCCCGAGCCGAGATTGGGGAATGCTAGGGCGTGGCACGGGCGTCTCGCCCGTGGAAAAGGACGTAGGATGAAGGATGAGGGATGAGGGATGAAAGAGGAGAGAAGTGAGCGGAAGGTCGCCCACGAATCGGCACGAATGGAGAGAGCGGCGAAGAACATGGGCGGGACGCCCATGCCACACGGTTACGCCAAGCGGATGGTCAGGTCGAATTCGGAACCGGCGGGGAAGTCCGACTCGCGCGTCGTGGTGAGAAACGTCTGCCACGCGGGATCGAGCAGAGAGAGGACCCGTTCCTTGCGCGCGGGGTCGAGCTCGGAGGCGAGATCGTCGAGAAGAACGATCGGACTCTCGCCCGTGCGGCTCTGCATCTCGATGACCTCGGCCAGTCGCAGCGCGAGGACGCACGACCGCACCTGGCCCTGCGAGGCGAAGTCGCGCGCGGGCTTCCCCCCGAGCAGAACGACCAACTCGTCGCGATGCGGGCCCGTCTCGGTTTGCCCGCGGCGCAGATCGTCGTCCAATCCTCTTTCGAGCGCGCGGTGAAATAGCGTGCGCGCCTGCGCCGGGTCGATCGGGCCGTCGGTCTTGAGAAAGTTCGAGTATCGGAGCCGAAGCGCCTCGGGGCCGTCCGGCGTCGCGTCGCCGGCGCGGTCGGCGATCCCGTCGTAGAGCCGGGCGGCGCGCGGTTCGAGCGCGAGGATGAATTCGTGCCGCGCCTGGAAGATGGGGACGCCGTGCTCGACGAGCTGCATGTCCCAGGGGGCGACGTGCGAGCGCAGGTCGTCCAGGTTCATGTCGTTCTGCTTGAGGAGCGCGTTGCGTTGGCGCAGCGCCTGGCTGTATCGCTGGAGATGAAAGAGGAAATCGTGGCTGATCTGGCTGAGGCCGACGTCGAGATAGCGGCGGCGTTCGCCCGGGCCGCCCTTGACGAGTTGGAGATCGTCGGGCGTGAAGAGAACGGCGTGGAGGCGTCCCCAGAGCTCCCCGAGGCGTTCGATCGGCTGATCGTCGATCCGGACCGCCTTCGTTCCCGCTGCGATGGTCACGGCCAGCCGGCACGAGTCGCCCTCCGACGCGCGCCGCACGCGCCCCCGAATCGTTGCGGTGGCTCCCGGCTCCGAGCTCCAGGGAAGGCAATCGTTGTCATATCGGGTGCGGAACGACCGCCCCGTCACGAGATAGAACACCGCCTCAAGGAGCGAGGTTTTTCCCTTGGCGTTGTCTCCGACGACGACAATCCGTCCCGGCGGGAGGTCGGATTCGAATTCCCGGAGACAACGGAACGAGCGGATGGTGAGGTTTTCGAGGTGCATAAATCGGTTCGCAGGTTCCAGGTTCGAAAGTTCCAGGTTCGCAGGTTGTAGGTTCGTAGCCCGCATTGAAGGCGCGGCACGCTGAAAGCGCCCCAGGCTATGGCCTTGCCCACCTTCGGCGCAGTTCGGATTTGTGCGTCATCTGTTCTCCCGTCGAATGCACCAGCACTCTGAGATATCTCAGGATCTCGGACAGACGGCGTCGCCCCAGTCCACGGTCTTTCGCATCTCGGCACCTTCAACCTGCGAACCTGGAACTTTCGAACCTATTCGGTCCCCGCCTTCTTTTCCAACTCCTTCACCCGCTTCATCAGCTCTGGCAAACGGCGTTGGGCGGCGACGATGCGGGCCGCTTCCTTGACCGGCATCGCCGGAGCGCCGAACCAGGTCTCGCCGTCGGGTATGTCGTCCTTCACCCCGCTCTGAGCCAGGATCGTGACCCGGTTGCCGATCTTGGCCTGATCGCGAATTCCGACCTGACCCCAGAGAATGCATCCGTCGCCCGTCTGGATCGAACCGGCGAAACCCACTTGGCCAGCGATCCCGTTCATCCGGCCGATGCGGCAGTTGTGGGCGACGTGGACTAGGTTGTCTATCTTCGTCATCATCCCGATGCGCGTCTCGTTCAGGAACGCGCGGTCGATCGTCGTATTCGCGCCGATCTCGACCCCGTCCTCGATAACGACGGTTCCGACCTGCGGGATCTTGACCGGCATGGCGTCGATAACCTCGTACTTGAATCCGTCGGCCCCCAGAACGACCCCGCTGTGGAGAATGACGCCGCGCCCCACCTGGATCCGCTCCATGATGCGCACGCCGGGATAAAGAAGACAACCCTCGCCGATCCGCGCGTCGCGTCCGATGAAGCACTGGGCGCCGACCTGCGTTCCCGCGCCGATCTTCACCCCCGCCTCGATCACGCTCATGGGACCGACCGAGACCCCCGCGCCGAGTTCGGCGGCGGGATCGACCACCGCCGTCGGATGAACCCCTTCGGGTGCGGGCTCGTCGGGGTACCAGAGATCGAACGCCGTGAGAAGCGTCTTCCAGACGTTCCCCACGACCAGGCAGGGCCGACCCGCGATCTCGACCCCTTCGGGGACGAGCAGCGCCCCCGCGCGACTCTCCCGGGCGGCATCGAGATGCTTGGGGTCGGACACGAACGAGAGATCGTCCGGACCGGCCTCGGGCAGCGTGGCGAGGTCCGAAAGCACGGCGTCTCCCGCCGAGCCGACGAGTCGGCCGACGAGTCGGGCCCCGAGCCGTTCGGCGAGTTCTTGGATACCGATTTGGCGCTCCGCTTTGCGTCGCATGAGGATCATCTCCAGTGTGACGAGGTGAGGTGTGACGGCGGGCCCGGACGCTCCGGTTCGCTCTCGCCGCGCACACTCATTATCGTTTTTTCCGCCGGGGATTCAACCAGGGAACTTTCGATCTTGATTCCGACCGCGCCGCTGTTAGAGTGGTTGAGCCGGGGCGAGGGGAATCTTCGGCGATTCGCCGCACGGTTTCCGAGACCGCTCCCGAGACGATCATGCCGCCATCTTCGACCGAGATTCCCGCAACGTCTCCCAAGGGACCGTCCGACGCCGCGATCCTCGCGGGCTTCGCCCTGTTCAACGCGGTGTTGCGTTACGCCTTGATTGGAATCAACGCTGGAGAATACACCGACGGCATCATCCAGATCGTCCAGTTCGATCTTCCTCGCACGTTCTGGCCGCCGCTCTACCCGGCCCTGATCCAGGGCCTGGTCGCTTTGGGGGTCGAGCCGATTCCCGCGGGCCGACTTATCTCCTGGGCCGCGTCCGTTCTCCTGGTCTTTCCGATGTGGTCCATCGCCCGCGCGTGGGGCGGTCGCCGGACGGCGCTTTTCGCGCTGGCTCTCTACAGCGCGTCTCCCGTCGCGTTGCGTTGGTCGATCCGCGTGATGACCGACATGCCCTTCGCGCTGTTCTTCATGCTGGCCTGCGCGGGATTGTTGAGTTGGCGCGGTGGGGAATCCGCGCGGCGAGAGGCGGGCGAGATGCGTTCGAGCCGAGTTGCTTGGGCGACGCTGCTGGCCGTCGCGGCGACGATGACGCGGTACCAGGGCCTGATGCTCGCTCCGCTGACCCTCTGGGCGGCGGGAATGGCCTGGCGAGGGCGGGCGCGGGGCCGCTGGGCGGCGGTCGCGGCGCAGATCGTATGGCTTGCGCTCCCGATCTACCTGGCGACTCAGCGGTTCGGCCACATCGAGCAGATTGTCTCGCGTCAGTCTCCGAGCGTTTGGGCGACGCTGCTCAACTACTGGTACTGCTTCGAGATGTTTCTCTTTCTCGCGCCTTATGTCCTGACGTTGCCCGTGTTCGTTTTCTTCGCGATCGGCATCGTGCAGCCGCCGCCGGAGGAAGAGGCGAGAAGGCCCGCGATCGCCCTCAAACCCCTCTTCCTCTACGTCGCGCTGGCCGTGCTCTGTTCTCAGAGCGTCTTCCAGTCGTTCCAGTCGCGCTATCTGTTGCCCTCGATCCCGTTTGCCCTCATCTGCGCGGGCGCGGGAATGGCTCGAGCCGAACGATTCCTGATGGCGCATGGACGCCGAGGACGGGCGGCTTTCTTCGCCGCCGTGACTGTCACCGTCTGCGTGTCGGCGGGATTCGCCTTGGCGTCGGTTTCTCTGCAGCGAGGGGCCTTTGGCGATATCTTCGCCGCCGGACGCCGAATTCGAGAGATGCACCTCGCGCCCGGGACGCGGATATTCAGCAACGAGACGTACACCCACGCCAACGGCGTCAAACTGGCGTTTGCATCGGGCCGGGCGGTCGAGCTGATCCCCGAGGTCGAGGGCCGGCCCGAACGGATGCCTCCCGGTTCGATCATAGCAGTCCACACCGCGTACGGCGGTCCCCAGGAGACGGCCCGACTCCTAGGCCGGTTGAGAGATCGGTACAATGTGGAGCCGATTCAGGACGGTCGATTCGTTTCGAGGCTGGTTCCCTTGTTGCCCGACATCATGGAGGAGCCGCTGACGCATCAGAACCCGTTGGCCTGGCTCCTGCGCTACCGGTCTCAGTACTTCGAGACGATGCTTCTTGTCGTGAAATCCTGACGGGCGATCGTGGCGGTTCCCGCACCGGGAAACCGAAACAAGCCAATCTCCCCTTTAGCCTTCACGACGCTCTGCCGGGTCGCGAAGAGTTGAGAGTCCAACCTTCAGGTTGCTCTCAGTTTCCAAGAAGCAGGCTAAAGCCTGTACTCAGAACAGCGCTCGGTCCGCCGAGTCCGCCGCCATGGAACGGACCGACTACGAATCGCTCCGCCGAGGCGGGATTACTGGGCGCGGGGCGCCATCGAGATCCGATCGACGGCGGAGGAGACCTTGCCGATCGCTTTGCCCATCTCGCCGATCTGACGGGCGATCTCCAGGTTGGCGTTCGCCACCTTCTCCGTCGCCTGGGCGATGAGGGCCTGGTCGCTCGTTTCGGACAGGTAACGTCTTTGCTGCTCGTTGCGGTCCTGCGCGTAGGCCGACGAACCGAGTTCCGGCGCGGGGCGCTGGAGCGCGATCACGAGCAACAACAGGGCGATCGCCGTCAGGATCGCGTTCAGGTAGGTTTTCGAGTCCATCCGCATGGTTCCGACCTCCAGTCTGGGGTTATCGAGAATCGAATTCGCGACGTGGCGCGCACACATCCTTCAGGACACCCAGCCTAACCTTGCCCGCGTCCGCCAGGCAAGAGAATTTCGTTCGATGTCGCTTGACCACCGAGATCCTTCACGCCAAACGGAAAGCGAGGGGTGGCGTAGGACGCGGGGTGGTTTTTGTTTTTTGCGGTCGCGCGGGGGGTGT
>JAFGFN010000135.1 GCA_016931035.1 Candidatus Sumerlaeota bacterium | reverse complement strand
GCGGCTCAAACCGCCTCCCCCTTCATCGCAACCCGATCTTTTCGGCTTCGTCCTGACCTGACGCCCGAAAACTGGGGAAACTCCTGATAAGTAAACCCTTGACAATCAATCGGGTGGACCGTATAAGAAGTGCGACATTACGAGCGCGGCAAGCAGGGGGAGGTGTCGGAAGCGTCACGCCCCCTCACCCAACGCGCCTGTGGAAGTGTGTTTTAGCAGGCTGCTCCCTGGGTTCAAGCGAAGTCGCCGAACGTCGCCGAGCGGGATCGGGCGTTCGAAGGCGAAGTCGATCTGAAGCGGGGGGAAGTGCCATTCTCTCCGCGTTTTGTTTTTTGGGAGTCCACATAAGATTCTTGCGGAAGGGAGGGACCGAGACATCCGGACTGCAATTCGCATCAACGAGAACATCCGCGCTCGCGAAGTGCGGTTGATCGGCGGCGCAGGAGAGAAAATCGGGGTGATGCCCATCGAGCAGGCCTTGGCCATGGCCCGGGAGGCGGAAGTCGACCTGGTAGAGGTCGCTCCCAACGCCGCTCCTCCCGTCTGCAGGCTGATGGACTACAGGAAGCTGCTCTACGAGAAGCAGCGCAAGGAAAAAGAAGCGCGCAAGAATCAGCGTCATGTCGAGACGAAGGAAATCAAACTTCGTCCGTCGATCGACGAGCACGATTATCAGACCAAGCTCAACCACTTGCGTCATTTCCTGCTCAAGGGCCACAAGGCCAAGATCACGCTGATCTTCCGCGAACGCGAATTGCGTCGCTACGACGTCGGCGCCGCGGTGGTCGATCGAATGACCCAAGCCGTCGGCGACATCGCGACGGTCGAGCCCGGCGGACGCAAACAGCGGCGCACGATTGTCGTGCTTCTCAACCCGAAGAAGGAGATCCAGGCGAAGGCCGAGCAGGAATTCAAGGACGAGATCCTGCAGAAGAAGCGCGAGCACGAACGCCGACTGGCCGAGAAGGCCGAAGTGCACGGCCCGGAAAACGCCGACATCGCCCACGCGGCCCCAAGCGATCAAGCCGCGGAGCCGGAGCCGTCGACGGCTTCCTGAGCCGGCCTGGACCCGAATTCTTGCGGTCTTTTCCGGTCGCCGGAAGCGGAGACCGTCGGCGGCGGGGCGTAGGAGCGTTTCGCCCCGCGGACGGCGGAACCTGAATCTCCAATACGAGCCTCGCAGGATAGGGTCTCGTTTGCCATATTTCACCGAGACGAGAAAAGGAAGAAGACACGGACCATGCCCAAGATGAAATCCAATAGCTCGATCAAGAAACGGTTCAAGGTGACGGGAACCGGCAAGCTGGTTCATCACAAGATGAACGCCACCCACAACCTGACCAAGAAGAACGCCAAACGCAAGCGTCGACTGCGCGAGACCGCCGTCCTATCGGCCGCGGATCGCAGACGCGTCGAGCGTCTGCTGGCAAGATGACGAACAACGGCCCCCGCGCTTGTCGGCCGGGGGCGACCCCGCGAGAAAACGAAACGATTGCCTTAGGAGTGTGGAAACATGTCAAGAGTGTCCAATAGCGTTGCCACGCGCAACCGACGCAAGAAGATCCTGAAGCAGGCCAAAGGCTACATCGGCGGCCGCCGCAAACTCTTCAAGAGCGCCAAGGAAACCGTGATACGGGCCCTCGATTACGCCTATCGCGACCGGCGCGTTCGCAGACGCGAGTTCCGCGCCTTGTGGATCGCCCGCATCAACGCCGCGACCCGCGCCCACGGCCTTTCCTACAGCGCGTTCATTGCGGGCCTCAAGAAGGCCAACATCGAGGTGGACCGCAAAATCCTGGCCGATCTCGCCGTCAACGACGCCGCGGCTTTCGGCCGATTTATCGAGGCGGCCAAGGAAGCCCTCGCCTGAGGCCTAGGCGCACGGTCGGTCTCCGGACCGATCTTCCACCGCCCCGCCCTGGCGCCGCCTTCCCTGGACCGCGATCCGCCCGCGCCGGAACGATCGAAGAATCGTTCCGGCGCTTGCCACATTCGCACCGAATGGAAACACGCTCATGACGACGCTTCAGGAAATCGCACGGCAGATCGACGCCATCCTCGGCGACGACACCCGCGAGATCGCCTCGGCCCAATCCACCGCGGCGCTCGAGGAAATCCGCCTTCGGGTCCTCGGCAAAAAAGGCCGCCTCTCGCTTCTCATGCGAACCATGAAAGACGTGCCGTCCGACGAGCGGCCCGCGGCGGGAAAGGTGGCCAACGAAGCCAAGGAGGCCGTCCTCCGGGCCATCGAGGAACGTCGCGCCCAACTTCGCGAGCAGGAAATCGCCCACGCCGTACGGACCGAAGGCGTCGACGTCACGATGCCCGGCATTCGCCCCCGCCTGGGCGCACTGCATCCGATCACCCGCGTGCGGCGCCGGATCGAGGACATTTTCCTCGCCATGGGGTTCCGTATCGAGCTCGGACCCGACATCGAAGACGAACACCACAATTTCGACGCGCTCAACTTCCCCCCCGAACATCCGGCGCGCGACATGCACGACACGCTCTACCTGGCGACGGACCTGCTCCTGCGCACCCACACGTCGCCCGTTCAGATTCACACGATGAAGAAGTACGCGCCCCCGCTCGCCGTCATCGCGCCGGGAAAATGCTACCGGTCCGACGCGGCCGACGCCACGCACAGCCCCATGTTCCATCAAGTCGAGGGTTTCATGGTGGACACGAACATCCGCTTCAGCGACCTCAAGGGGGTGCTGGGCGAATTCGTTCATTCGATGTTCGGATACGACACGCCATACCGCCTGAGGCCGAGCTTCTTCCCGTTCACCGAACCGAGCGCCGAAGTGGATATTCTGTTCCGCCGTCGCCGCGCCGACGGGCAGGTCGTCGAGAAATGGCTCGAAATCCTCGGCTCGGGGATGATTCACCCCAACGTCCTGCGCAATTGCGATATCGACCCCGAGAAGTACACCGGCTTCGCCTTCGGCATGGGAATCGAACGCATCGCCATGCTCAGGTACGGCATCAACTCGATGTACAGCTTCTTCGAAAACGACGTGCGTTTCCTCGCGCAGTTCGTTTGAAAAGAGTCGCGCGGGCGCATCGCCCGCGAATCATGGGCAAGAGGCCCATGCCACCTCCAGCGCCGACGGACGGGCTCGACCGATGAAAGTCACTTACCGATGGATGAAGGAATACCTGCCGTTCGACATCTCGCCGCGCGAGATGATCGACCGTCTCGTCATGATAGGGCATGAAGTCGGAGACATCGTCGATCTCGGGATGCTCGACAACCCGATCCGCATCGCGCGCATCGCGCGCGTCGAGCCGCACTCCGGCGGCGAAGAGCATCTGACCCTCTGCACCGTCGACGACGGAGGCGAAGAACCGATCCAGGTCGTCTGCGGCGCGCCCAACGCCAAAGAGGGCCTGGTCACCGTTCTGGCCCGGGCCGGGGCCCGGCTTCCCGACGGCAAGATCGTGCGCCGCGCCAAGATCCGCGGCGTCGCCTCCGACGGGATGCTCCTGGCGCCCGACGAAATGGGTCTGGGCAGCGATCACTCGGGCCTCATCGTCCTCGACGACAAGGCCGTCGTGGGCGAAGGATACGACCTGATCTTCGACGTCGAACTCACCCCCAACCGGCCCGACTGCCTGAGCGTCTTCGGACTCGCGCGCGATCTGGCCGCCTCGTACAACCGCAAGACGCACCTGCACCCGCCGCGTTTCCGCGAAACGTACGAAGACATCGCCGAGATCGCCTCGGTCTCGGTCAAATGTCCCGACGACTGCCCGCGCTATTCGGCCCGGGTCATCAAGAACGTTCGCGTCGGCCCGAGTCCCGACTGGCTGCGCCTGAGACTCCTGGCGGTCGGGCTGCGCCCGATCAACAACGTCGTCGACGCGACCAACGTGGCCCTCATGGAAATGGGACACCCCCTGCACGCATTCGACTACGACAAAATCGACGACCACCAGATCGTCGTGCGTCTCGCTCAGGCGAAGGAGACGATACGGCTTCTCGACGGCACGGTTCTGGACCTCGCCGCGGGCAAGGACATGGTCATCGCCGACGCCAACGTGCCCGTCGCTCTCGCCGGCATCATGGGCGGCCTCGATTCCGAAGTGAGCGACAAAACCAAGCACATCCTTCTCGAAAGCGCGTACTTCAACCCTCGTACGGTCCGCCGCACCGCCGCGCGCCACCGGCTTTCGACCGAAGCCTCCTATCGATTCGAGCGCGGAGCCGACCAGAACATCACGATCGCCGCTCTCGACTACTGCGCCGCGCTGATCGCGCAGCTGGCCGACGGAGAGATCCCCAAGGGCATCGTCGATCGTCATCCCAAGGTCCATGTACAGAAGGCCCTGATGCTTCGTCCCGCCCGGGCGTGTTCCTTTCTGGGCGTGGATATTCCCAAAACGCTGATCGCCGATATCCTGGCTAATCTCGGATTCGACATCACCCGGAGCGAGGCGGACGTTCTGGTGGTCAACGTCCCCAGCTATCGAGTGGACGTGGCGCAGGAAGAAGACCTGTACGAAGAGATCGTCCGTCTCTACGGCTACGACAAACTCCCCCCGACCCTTCCCTCCGTCCCGGCGAGCTCGGAATCCCTCGGCGAGCGCGTCGGCATGGAACGTATCCTCCAGGATCATCTGGCCGGCATGGGATACTGCGAAGCGATCAACTACAGCTTCACGAACCCGGAACGGCTCGAAGAACTCGGTTTCAAGAGCGGCGAGGCGCTCCGGATACTCAACCCGATCTCGCGCGACCACGGCGTGTTGCGCACCACCCTCGTGCACGACCTGATTCGCAACGCCATCTACAATCAGAACCGGGGCAACCCGAATCTCAAACTCTTCGAATGCGGCAGCACCTTCCATTTCGGCGACATGGCCGCGCCGTGCGTCGAAAAGGACGCGCTCGCCCTCATCGCCATGGGCGCGCGCCGGGCCGACTGGCGCGCCTCTTCGGACGAAATCGACTTCTTCGACGTCAAGGGCGACCTCGAAGAACTCCTCGACCGTCTCGGAATTCGCGGCGCGCGTTTCGTTCCGGGCGGCCCCGGGTTCCTTCACGAGAAGCGCAAGGCCCTGATTTTCGTCGAGGACGAAGAAATCGGATGGCTCGGCGAGCTCGACCCGACCCTCCGCTACCGATACGATTTCAAGCCGCGTCCCCTGCTGGCCCAACTCCAGATCGACGCGTTGCGCGAACGCGCCGATTTCCGCCGTCACGCCGTCGATCTGCCCCCCTATCCGGCCGTCGAACGCGATCTCGCGCTCGTCATCGACTCGGCGCAACCCGCCGCGGAACTCGAAGCGACGATCCGCCGCGAAGCGGGCGAACTGCTCGAAACCCTCTTCCTGTTCGATTGTTACGAGGGCGACCGCATCGCGCCGGGCAAGAAGAGCCTGGCCTATCGCGCGGCCTATCGCCACGCCGAACGGACGTTGACCGACGACGAAGTGGACGCGATCCAGACGCGGATCGTCGCGGCCGTCGGCTCGGCCTTCGGCGCCGTGCTGCGCACCTGAACCCGCGAGTCTCTCATTCGCACCGTGCCGCCCTGGATGAAATGCGGGCAAGACAGGTAGAACCCGACCCACCGCCGAGGTGGCTGCGCTGCATGGGTTCGCTCGATTTGAAGCGTCTGCGCGAGGTCTTGTCTCGATTCCGCCCCCCGCGCGCATCCTCGTCCATTCTCACGATCGTTTCGTCCTTGCGCGTCGGCGTCCGGCCTTGGCATCCTTCTGGGTAGACGGTTCACTCGACGGACTTCTATAAGGGAGCGCCCGACTCGCGCCCCACGGATACGGAGGACGACCCCATGGCTCGACCGGATTCGGAACCGAGAGAGGACGTTGCGCGATTCATCGAAGGCATGAAGCTGATGAAAGCGGGACGCTGCGACGAAGCCGTCGAGAAGTTCCGCTACGCCGCGTCGACGGGCAAGGATCGCCCGATGGAGCACTATGCCCTGGCCGTCGCGCTCTACAAGAGCCGCCGGCTCGATGCGGCCCGAGAGGAGTTCGAACGCTTCCTCTCGATGAACCCGCAGGACAACCGATACGTTCAGCAGGCCAAGGCCGCGCTCGCCGCGATCGAACAACAAGAAGCCAAGCCCGCGCCGGGCAAGGCGGAGGCGAACCCTCTGGCCGCCAGCGCCGACTATCGCGACGCCGTCGAGGCCTATCTGCGCGGCGACTACGAAGTCGCGCTCGCCGGGTTCCGCGAGGCGTTGTCCGAGATCCCGAGGAACAAACACATCCTCAACAATCTCGGCCTCACGCTCCTCGCCATGCGCCGCGAGTCCGAAGCCGTCGAGGCGTTCGAGAAGGCGATCGAGATCGACCCCGACTTTCTCGAAGCGCTCAACAATCTCGGGCTGGCGTGGACGCAGTACGGCTCATCGAAGGCGCGTGAAGCGTTCGAAAAGGCGCTCGAAGCCGATCCCGAGTTCTTCGACGCGCTAGTGAATCTCGGTTCGCTTTGTTATCGCGAAGGAAACCTGCCCGAGGCGCGCCGCTTGTGGGAGAAGGCCTGCGCCCTCAAGCCCGACGACCCCCAGGTCCGACGCAACCTCGAAGTCTTTCGCTAGTGTGGTGTCCCGCGTGCTACTCGCGTCAGTTCCAGCCCGCGCAGCGGGCGACATAGGGATAGCCACGGGCGTCAGCCCGTGGGAAAAGGGCGCCTTTCCTTACAAGAGCCCCCGCAGGGGGCGGCATTGAATATCGTCGATTATCCCCAGGACACGACACTAGGGGGTCTGTTCGGCTCTGGGAGAGACGTCCTCGCGCGCGATCGGCACCCGCGAAAGATAAGTCGAGACGTCGCGTCGAGCTTCCCGGGTCTGCCCCAGGCCTTCCCAAGCATCCGCGCGGCGAAGATAGAGCTCGGGCGAATCGAGACGCCGGAAGACGATCTCCAACTCGTCGATGCATTCCCGATAACGTCCCTGGTCGAGAAGAAACGAGCTGTAAGCGCTTCGGCAGTCGTGGTGCCTAGGCCAGATCTCGAGCGCGCGGCGATGCAGACGATCCGCCTCGTCGAGCGATCCCGCCTGCCGGGCGGCGCGCGCACGGTTGTAGACCGTGTCGGAGACCGCCGGTTTCCACACGTGGGCGATCCAGAGGACGGCGCCCGCCGCCGCGAGGACGAACAACGCGCCCGCCACGGGTCGAGGCAGATGGAACGCGCCCTCGACGGCCTCCACCCGTTTCATCCCGCGCAAGTCGAGCGCGATCTCTCCCCACCGTTCTTGAAACACGAGCGACGGCATTCGGAATTCGCGTTCGTCGCGCGCCCAATCGTCCGCCGCGCCGCTCAGCGCGATCAGGCAGAAGAACATGAACGTCGAGACCGGCAGAACGAGGGGAAACGTCATCAACGAGGTCAGGACCATGACGGCCAGTGCGGCAATCGCGCCCCAGGCGATCCAGCCCTCCATCCATCCTCCGCGGCGCGCGGGGCGCGACAGGGCGCGGAACGCCGCCACGACCATGGCGATCAGGAGAAGCGCGCCGACCGGTCCCAACTCGGCCCACGTCTGGAGGAGGGTGTTGTGCGCCGCGTTGGTGTAGAGCCCTTGGTACGCGAGCCACTCGGGATCGTCGGGCACGAAGGCCGACTGCATCGAAGGAAACGCGTACACGAGGCATCCGGGCCCGACTCCGAACAACTGATGGCGACGGACCGTCTCGAGCGCGTTGAGCCAGATGATCGCGCGCGTCGGCCCCCCCTCGATCCATCGCTGCGAGGAGAACGCCTCCTGGAAGATCCCCGGACGATGGGGATTGAGCGGCGTCGGGACGACCAGCCAGAGAACGATCGCGGCGCAGCCCGCCGCCCAGACCGCGAGTCGCAGGCCCCTACGGACAAATGCGTACGCGCGTCGCTTCCTTCCGATCCCGAAGAGAACGACGAGCGCACCGAGGAGGAGGGCTCCGTTGGCGCCTACAGACCAACAGACAATCATAGTGGCGGTCGTTGTCCAAAGAACGATCATCCACATCGCCGCGCCGCGCCGCCGCCGCGCGTGGAGCATCGCGAACAAGAACGGGAGATAGAGCACGGCGAGGAAGGCGGCGATATGGTCGGTGTTGCCCAGTCCCGCCGAGATGAACCCCCGCCAATCGGTTAGCCTCGGAGCGATGGCGAAGAATCGTTGGATCGAGGCGGGGAAGACCGGTCCCCACTTAGCCGAGAGATCCTGATACAGAGCCCAGAGAGAGGTCAGGAAAGCCGCGGCGGCGAGAACGCGGAGAGTGGCCAGAATCCGACTCCGCTTGGCTCTCGCCCACTCCTGCCACATCCAGGCTGCGGCAAAAACGAGCCAGAGCCACGCCACGCGTTCCATCGCGAGCGAGCGACTGCGCGCCAAAGGCCAGAGAAGCAGGTTCCACAGCAAGAAGACGAGGGTCCAGACCGTCGGACGACGCAATAGGAGAGCCACGCGCCGTCCCGCGAGCATCTTGCCCGTCGCCAGGAGGAGTCCCAGGACGGCGACGGACGCAATGAGGGCCTCTTTGGGAGGGACGAACGGATTGTATTCGGTCGGGACAATGAAGAGTGGCGCGAACCCCAAGCCGAGGAGGGCCAGCCCTCCCCAGATAGTGTCCAAGGTTCTGTCGAGCCGCGAAGCGGTCATGGCGTTCGATCCGTTTCCTGCGTCCACTCGTTCCGTACCGAAACCGGCGATGCCTCGGTCGGGGTTGGGGCCATGTCTGTCCCGTCCAGTCGCCGTCAATCTCATGATGGGCGTTTATTCGTTCGATGCAACAGGAACTTGACGCCGACGACCGGTTTCTCTCGGGGTCGCGAGGGAAAACGACGGTCAAGACGCACGCGGAAAATGCCGAAGAGTCGGATAGAAGGTCGCCACGAAGGGTTCCGGCAGCGGTTTGGCCGCTAGGACTCTCCGCTCTCCCGGAACGTGTCGGCGCAGACGTCGGCAAGGATTCGCCATGAAGGACTCGAAGACCGAGACCCCCAAAACAACGGAAGCGATCGCCCGAGTCCGGTCGTTTCTTCAGCGCCAGAACCCGCCTCCGCGCGAGAAGCCGAGACGCGACGCGATGCTCACGGCAGGCCCGCTCTCCCCCGTATCTCCAAGCGCCACGCAGCCGACGCCGCCTTTCTTCAGTCTGACGCAGCACTATCTGCAAGCGTACTTCGGTCCCACGACCGAGACGCTCGAAGCCCTTCCCCCCGGCATGTTTCTCGAATGCTAAGGCAAAGTTCGCGTTGTGGTGACACGCAGAGCTCCGTTCGCGACGCCTTGGCGTCGCCTTGGAGTGCGCGGACATGTCCGCGCTTTGAAAGCGGCGACATGTCGCCGCACCCCAAGAAAGACTGTCTCATTCTAGCCGTCTCACGAACTCGGGAGACATACCCAGCGCGTCCGCGCGCAACGGATTTCGCTTGAAAATCGGGCGCTTGGGCCAGAGAATCGACCTTCGCCTTTGGCCCTGAAGGCCACGAAGCCCTCTGGGGACGCTGAAGGCGCGCATATTCGGAGAATAGGGGGAGTTGTTTCCACTATGCCAGAAATTCGCGAGATCATCGAAGGCGCCGATATCGTCGATCTCAAAGGCCGCACCAAGGACGACGTCCTGCGCGAGTTGGCCGACCTCTTGGCGAAGCGTCCGGAAATCACCGACGCCGACGATTTCGTCCGGAGCATATTCGAACGCGAGAAATTGATTTCGACCGGTATCGGGATCGGACTGGCCATGCCACACGTCAAGATCCCCTCGGTCAAGGATTTTGTTCTCGCCATCGGCCGGTCGTCGCGCGGGGTGGATTTCGACTCGCTCGACGGCCATCCCGTCCATATCGTCGCGATGATCGGGGCCTCGGACCGGCAATCGGGCGAATTCCTCAAGGTCCTCGCCAAGCTGGTTCTCCGGCTCAAGAACAAGTATATCCGTCAGAAAGTTCTCCTGACTCCCGATCCGGCCGAAGTGAAGAGAATATTGATCGAGGCCGAAACGGACGGCGAGTAAGGGTCTCCACATCGGGGCGAAACCGGCGTCTCGGTCGTCTCGATGGGCGATTCGAGGACCGGTTCTCATACAGGACGGGCGCTGGGCCCATCCCACATTCCGGGGAGCGACGACTCATGATCCCACGCTACAGTCTGCCCGAAATGGTCGAACTCTGGAGCGAGCAGAGGAAGTTCCAGGCCTGGCTCGACGTCGAGATCGCCGCGTGCGAGGCCTGGGCCGAGCGCGGAGCGATTCCCGCCGAGGCGCTGGCCGAGATCCGGTCCAAGGCCGCCTTTTCGGTCGAGCGGATCGACGAGATCGAGGCGACGGTCCATCACGACGTGATCGCCTTCACGACGAACCTGGCCGAGAGCATCGGTCCCTCGTCGCGTTTCGTCCATATGGGATTGACGTCGTCCGACGTCACCGACACGGCGCAGAGCGTCCGCATGGTCCGGGCGATGGAATTGATCTTGGAAAAGGCGGACGGCCTTCTCGGCGTCCTCGAGAAGCAGGCGCGGGCGCATCGCGAGACGATCATGGTGGGCCGCACTCACGGCATCCACGCCGAGCCGATCGTCCTGGGACTCAAGTTTCTCCTCTGGCTCGAAGAAATGCGCCGCAACCGCCGCCGTCTCGAACAGGCGCGCGAAACGATTCGCGCGGGCAAGATCTCGGGCGCGGTCGGCACCTACGCCCACACGGGCCCCGAGATCGAACGCGCGGTGTGCAGGCGTCTCGGGCTCGAACCCGCGCCGGTCTCGACGCAGGTCCTCCAGCGCGACCGCCACGCCGAGTACATGGCGGCCATCGCCATCGCGGGCGCGACGATCGAGAAGATCGCGACCGAAATCCGCGGTCTTCAACGCACCGACGTGCGCGAGGTCGAGGAACCTTTCCGAAAAGGTCAGAAGGGGTCGTCGGCGATGCCGCACAAACGCAATCCCGTCGGGTGCGAGAACCTGGCCGGCCTCGCGCGTCTCTTGCGTTCGAACCTGATCGCGGCGCTCGAAAACGTCGCTCTGTGGCACGAACGCGACATCAGCCACTCGTCGGTCGAGCGCGTGATCTTGCCCGACTCGACGACGCTGCTTCACTACATGCTCAACCGCCTGACGGGCATTCTCGACGGCCTGCACGTCTATCCCGACGCGATGCGGGCGAACCTGGACAAGACGCGCGGCCTCCTGTTCTCTCAAAAGGTCCTTCTCGAACTCATCGAGCAAGGCATGACGCGCGAAGACGCCTACCTGATCGTTCAGAACGCGGCGATGAAAACCTGGGAAGGCGCGGGAACGTTCCGCGAGAACCTCTTGGCCGAGCCCGCGGTCCAGGGCAAGGTCACGCCCGAACTCCTCGACCGCGCGATGGACTACCGCGCGTTTCTCTCGCACGTGGACGCGATCTACCGCCAATGCGGGGTCGAGGTCTGAGCGTCCGGCGAGAATCCGTCCTTTCGACGCGCACATGGCGAAGCTCGTTGACAGGTCGTCTAACAGGTGCTATTAGTGGTCCTACTAGAAGACCTGTAGGAGGGTGCCATGCCGTCGTCCACCAAGTTTTCCGAAGACGTCGTCCCGCTGAGCGACATGAAAGTCAATCCGGGGCGGGTCGTGAAACAGGTCGGCGAGAACCATCGTCCGGTTCTCCTGACGAATCGCGGACGCGGCGTCGCCGTCGTTCAGGCGCTCGGAGATTACGAGTCGGATGCCGAGCAGCGGGAATTCCTCCGGGGGGTCGTCCAGGGACTCATGGATCTGGAGGAAGGCCGGGAGGTGAATCTTGCGGACGCGAAGAGGCGTCTCGGATTGAGATGAGGCGATGCCGCGCAAACACAGAATCTCCTTTGCCCTCTCGGCAATCGAAGACTTGGAGAGCATCCGCGCCTGGTACGTCGATCAACAAGTTCCGGAAGTGGGCGAGAGACTGTTGCGCGAGGTTGTCCTCTGCGTGGAAAGACTTGCCGAGTTTCCCCGAAGCGGCCGGATCGTGCCTGAGTTTGGCGTCGATCACCTGAGGGAGATCGTCCATCCTCCGTTTCGCATCGTGTACCGCATAGACAAGACCCTGGTGCGTATTGTCCGCGTTTGGCGCGGCGAGCGGCTGCTCCAGATGCCCTGAAGCCCGTTTCCCCGTTATCGCGCCCTTGAGAGAGACGTAAAGGCTATGGTAGCCTCTATTCGCCGGTCCGGGAGGGGTTGGACCGGTCGTTTTGCACAGGTGCGCGAGGGGGCGACATGCGTCCGAATCTGTTCTCGACCGCGATTGTCTTGTTCTGGTTGTGCATGATGTGCAGCCTGGTGGTCCAGCGGATCGTTCCCTACCATCGCGACGTGAAGTCGACCCTGATCGAGCCCGAGATTCTGGCTCTTCAGTGGACCGACATCACGGAATGGCAATTGATCGAGAAGAACGACCAGCCCGTCGGCGCCGCGTTCCTCCATATCGAGCAGGACTTCATTCCTTCCGAGGAAGAGCTGGGCACGGCGGGCTACTGGCTCTATCAGGCGATGGACGCGACGCTGCCCGTTTTCGGCTTTTCGCAACGCATTCGCATGTACATGGCGGTCAACTTGACTCCGAGTTTCAATCTCGACGATTTCGCGGCCCGGATCGAGGCGCCCCCCCTGTCCTTCCGGGTCGAAGGGTTTGTTCAGGACAAGCGCCTCTGTTTTCGTCTTGCGCAGCGCCGCAAGGACATCCTGTATCGCGTCATTCCGCTCAAGAGCGTGCCCAATCTCCTCGCGGCTCTCGAACCGATGATGGCCCGTCACAGCGATCTGAAGCGGGGCGAGACCTATACGGTGGACATCGTCGATCCGCTCGGGACCGTAGGGACTCAGCGCGCGGTGGTCAAGTCGACCGGACGGGAAGAGATAGAAGTCGGCGGACGAACGATTCCGGTCTATCGGATCGAGACGACCCTGGGCGAGGCGACGCAAACGCGGTGGGTGGACGACAGGGGACGCACCATTCGAAGCGAGTTGTTCGGCGGGCTTGTGTCCGAACTCTCCTGGCGCGGGGAGGCCCTGAGACTTTACCCGCAAATCAACCCCGACCTGCAAGAAAGCCTGCGGGTCCCGACTCTGGACCGAGAGGAATTTCTGAAGAGGGCTTCGGAGCCTTCGCCCGAGTCCGTACAGCAATCGGAGGCGATGGTGAGTCTCTTGGGCCAGATGATGCGGGGGGAGTAGGTCGGTCCGCAAAAAGGGCGCGATGGACCGAATGAGCGGATTCCCCACCCCACCCACCCTTCGGGGGACAGACAGGCGGTTCGCATGACGCAGGACGGCGCGGCAATCCTTATCGAGAACATGACCAAGGACTACGGCTCGGTGCGGGCCGTGGACAACCTGTCTCTTTCTGTCCGGCCGGGGGAAGTGTTCACGTTCCTCGGACCCAACGGCGCGGGGAAGACCACGACTATCAAGGTCCTGAGCGGGCTGTTGCGTCCGACGCTGGGCCGCGCGCTCATCATGGGTCACGATATTCAGAAGGACCCCGTCGCCGCGAAACGCCTCATCGGCTACATTCCCGACCACCCGTATCTGTACGAGAAGCTGACGGGGCGCGATTTCGTCGAGTTCGTCTCGGACCTGTTCGGTCTCGACCGGGCCGAGAGCGCAAAGCGCATGGAGGAATACTTCGCCCTGTTCGATCTCTCCGGGTCCGAGGACGATCTGATCGAGAACTACTCGCACGGCATGCGCCAGAAGCTGGTCTTCTGCGTGTCTCTGATCCACGATCCGAGCGTCTTGATCGTGGACGAACCGATGGTGGGGCTCGACCCGCAGAGCGCGCGCACGCTCAAGAACCTTCTTCGCCGCAAGTCGCGCGAGACCGGCATGGCCGTCTTTCTCTCGACCCATACGCTCTCCATCGCCGAGGAGGTAGCCGATCGGATCGGCATCATTCACAAGGGCGAGCTGATCTTCATCGGGTCGCTCGAAGAGATGCACGCGAAGCTGGGTCAGGCGAGCGGTCTCGAAGAAATGTTCTTGCGCCTGACGGGGGCCCCGATCGAGCCCCAGGAAGACCCGGCCGGTTAACCGTCTCATGCGCGAGATTCTCCTCATCGTCAAGACCCGATTCCGGATCGCCAACAACAGCGTCGCCGCGATTCGCGATCACCTGCTCGTCCATCTGTTCGTGTTCTTGAGCGTCATCGCGTTCCTGGTTGTCGGGGGCGGGGTGTTTTTCGGCTTCCTCTTCCGTTTTCTCGACCGGCAGGAGGAATTCGGCACGCTTCTGATGAACCGCCTTGTGGCCATGGTGATGATGGCGTTTTTCTCGATGCTGGTCTTCAGCAATCTCATCATCACGCTCTCGACGACCTATATCTCGCGCGAGACCGACTACTACATGAGCCAGCCCGTCCGGCATCGCAGCATCTTCGTCGTCAAGCTGATCGAATCGACGTTCTACAGCTCCTGGGCGTTCGTCATCCTCTCGCTTCCGTTCTTCACCTCCTACGGCATCGTCCGCGGCGTATCGCCCTGGTTCTACGCGTTCATCGTCGTCCTGGTCGCGCCGTTTCTCGTGATTCCGGCCGGCGTCGGCGCGTTGTTCACCATGCTTCTCTGCGCTTTTCTCCCGGCGCGCCGCACCCTCAAGTGGGTGATCGTTCTTCTGGGACTCGCCATTGTCGGCGGGACCGTTTTCATTCGAACAAGCGGAGTGCAGTCGAGACTCTTCCGGGGCGAAATCGAGAGCTATACCGAGCTGCTCAACCTTCTCAAGGTCGGCGCCGTTCTCTGGGCGCCCCACTATTGGATGAGCCGCGGCATGCTCGCCCTGGGGAAAGGCGACTGGAAGGAATTCGCCTATTGGCTGGCCATGATATCGAGCACGGCGCTGATGCTCATCCAGGTCTGTCTGTGGCTGGCGCCGAGTCTCTACTATCGCGGATGGTGCCTCGCCCACGATTCCGGCCGGTCCCACTCGAGCAAAACCTCGTTGGGACCCCGCGTCTTCGGAGCGATCGAACGCGCCCTCGGCTTCATACGACCCCCGGTGCGCGCGCTGTTGATGAAGGACATTCGCACCTTTTGGCGCGATCCGGCCCATTGGAGCCAGCTCGTCATTCTGTTCGGCCTGCTCGTGATCTACGTAGCGAACCTGCGCGGCGCGCATCTTCCACGCCGCTCGGTTTACATCATTCTCCCCTTCTGGAAGACGCTTCTTTCCTTCTTCAACATGGGGGCGACTTGTTTCATTCTCTCGATTCTCACGACCCGATTCGTCTATCCGATGTTGAGTCTCGAGGGAAAACAGTTCTGGGTGGTCGGCCTCGCGCCGATGAACCGATCCAGCGTCGTATGGCAGAAGTACTGGCTCTGTTGGACGTCGAGCTTCGTCCTCGCGGAATCCCTGATGCTCTTCTCCAACTGGATTCTGAGCGCCTCGGCCTTTCTGACGGCTCTCTCGTCCCTCTCGATTCTCGTCATGTCGTTCGGGCTGACCAGCCTGGCGGTCGGGCTCGGCGCGGCAACGCCGAACTTCAAGGAAGACAACCCGGCCCGAATCGCCAACGGCCTGGGTGGGACGCTCAACGTGATTCTCAGCCTCCTCTACATCGGCGCGACCATGGCCGTTCTGGTCTATCCCGCGTTTCTCATCGCGACGGGAGGAATCGCCGACTACCCCGAGCCCGCGCGGCTGCTCGGGACCAGCGCCTTCTTCCTGTTCGTCCTCCAAGCCGTGACGATCGTCGTGCCGATGGCGGTCGGACTCCGCTTGTGGAAGAAAATGGAGTTCTGACGCCCACGCATGAGTCCGATCGCAATCGGGCGTGAGGCGAGCGGGTTGCGCGCCTCGCAGCGGCTCTTGTGCGAAAGGAGTTTCGGTGAGCCAGCCGAGTCTTCAGGTCTACGCCGACTGCCGGACCATGCAATTGGCCACGTTGCGCAATCTGGGACACGCGGTTCCCGTCGGCGCGACGATCCTCGATTTCGGATGCGGCCAAGGCGACCTGGTCGGGCTGTATCGCCGCGACGGCTTCGAGGCCTTCGGCTGCGACATCGCATTCTCGCCCGAAGCCGAACGGGGCGACTTGTTCGTCAACGGCGTCCTTCGCAAAATCGAGTCGAATCCCTACCGCGTTCCTTTCGAAAACGACACGTTCGACCTCGTCCTGAGCAATGGCGTCTTCGAGCACGTCCAGGACTACGACACCGCTTTTCGCGAGATCCGCCGAGTCATGAAACCGGGCGGCGTGAGTCTTCATGTCTTTCCGTCGCGGTATTCTCCGATCGAACGGCACACGCATATCCCGCTGGGTACGACGATCCAGTCGTACGGCTGGCTGCTTTTCTGGGCTGCGATGGGGCTGCGGGGGCCGACCCGGAAGGGGCTTTCCGCTCGACAGGCGGCCCGGAGCAACCATCGGTTCCTGAAGGACTCGACCCACTATCTGAGCCGGGCCGAGATCCTGCGATCCGTGCGACCTCATTTCTCGGTCGTGCGTTTCTGCGAGAGAGAGTTCATGATGCACAGCCCTCGCGGCCGCCAGATCGCGCGGATGTCGCGGATTCTGCCTTTCATTCCTTTCCTCTACGGCGCGGCGCGCAACCGCGCGCTGTTCTTGGTCAAGTAGGCAACGCGTAGGGGCGGGACCGATGGAATCGCTTGACCGGCCTCTCGACGATTGCCATCATGAGTCCGATATCGATCCGACGGCCTCCCGGTAGGGAGGTCGAACCCGGCGGTAGAAAGTCGTTCGATGGGACGAGTGGGCGATTCCTTGCGACAGGGCCCTTGGGGGATGCTCGCCCGGATCGGAGGCGTGTGCGCCCTCGTGTCGGGAGCGGCGTTGATCCTGTGCAACACGTTGGGGCTCTTCTGTCCGTCCCTTCTCTCGCCGTGGATATTCCGCAGCGGCTATATCGAGACGCATCGGAAACTCTCGGCGCGCGCGTGTCGGGACGCGCTGGCGCGTAGGCAGGGCGAATCCGATTCGGACTATGTCGTTCGGGCGAATCAGGTGGTCTCCGACGCCCACATCCACACGAATCGGCGACACACCTTCTTTCTCGAGAACTGGCCGATGTGGGCCTTCGCGAAGGTCTACACGCCCGCGGAGTACACGCAAAACGCCGACCGCATTATCCGGTCGGGCGGGGCGCTTTGCGGTCAGGCGGCGCTCGTCCTGATGGACGCGTGTCGGAAGAACGGCATCGAGGCGCGTCAGCTCGGCCTGGCCGGGCACGTCGTCCTCGAAGCCAAGACCGAGAACGGATGGCGCGTCTGCGATCCCGATTACGGCGTGATGCCGGGGTTCTCTCTGAAAGACGCCGAGCGTCCCGAGAACAGAGAGACGATCGCCCGCGCCTATACGGACGCCGGCTACACCCAGCACGACGTGAACATGATTGTCGGATTCTATCAGACGCCTTCGGACAACGTGACGATGCCCGTCTACGGTCAACTCTGTCCTCGCCTCTGGATCATCGAGAGAACCTCCGAGTATCTGAAATGGATCGTGCCGGTTCTTCTCTTGGGTGTGGGGAGTCTGGCCTTTCCGCGCGTCAGAAAAAGAACGCAACGCCTGTTGCGAATGCGAATCTCGCAATCCTGAAGGGACTCTTCAAATGAACATCGCCCCGTTTGTCATTCTTGGAGTCGTCGTGTTGATCCCGCTCGTCTGGTTCATCGCGACCTACAACGGCCTGGTCCGGCTCAGGAACTTCTGCCGCGAGTCGTGGTCGGGCATCGACACCGAGCTCAAACGCCGCTACGACCTCATCCCCAACCTGGTCGAGACCGTGAAGGGGTACGCGCAACACGAACGCGAGACGCTCGAAAACGTCGTGGCAGCGCGGACCCGCGCCGTCAACTCGACCGGTTCCCCCGCATCGCAGGCGCGCGACGAAAACGCCCTGATCGGCTCGTTGCGCTCGCTCCTGGCGGTAGCCGAAAACTATCCCGACCTCAAGGCGAACCAGAACTTCCTGCGCTTGCAGGACGAGCTGGTCAACACCGAGGACCGCATCCAGGCCGCGCGGCGGTTCTACAACGCCAACGTCCGCGACCTCAACACCCGCGTCGAGGTCATTCCCTCCAACATCGTGGCGAGTCTGTTCGGCTTTCGGAAAGAAGACTACTTCGAGATCGACTCGGCGATCGAACGCGCCGCGCCGAAGGTCTCGGTCTGATCTTGTTCTGGAATCACCGGGTTGGTTCGTCCGTGACCGCCTGATGAGAATCTGTGGCGGTCGAGTAGCGGTGCGCAACACGCACGCTCGAGTTTGCTTACATGAATAGAGGGAAGAGCGCACCGCGACCCCTTCGAGGAAGATCGCAGCTAGTCGCCGACGAATCTCGTCAGTGTAGCATAGAGAGCCAGACAGGCCAGGCCCGCCAGGACTACGGCGAAGGACTTGGCGCTCTCCTTCAGAAAACGTCTCCAGGAAAACACGCGTATCGAGCGTCCGGGAGGATAGGTCGCCGGAATCTGGCGGTAGAATAGATCCAGGCCGCCCCATCCGAGGAAGAGTTTCCCCGAGAACAACATTATCGCGTATCCCCCAAGAACAAGCGCAGACGCGGCGAATACGGTGAAAGCGAGGATCTGGGTTGTCGTCTGAGGACTGTTCTTCTCAGGACCACCCGTCCATGCGTGCACGTCGGCGAACTCCCATCCAAGCCAACAAAGCGCCCCCATCAGGGCGAGAAGGAGAATCGCCTCCAAATTGGGAGTATCCCGCAGGGCCACCCGTTCCAGAGGGGTCTCGCACCGTGGGCACACGGGCAAGGGCGATTCATCCGGGTTTTTCTCCACTGAGACCTGGGAATACCTGGTGTCACACACGAAGCACCAAAGGGGAAGCGGTGGCCACTCTGATTCGGGGATTTCCCAGTAGGATCGGCGGCACACACATGAGAGATTCTTCTTCGAGTACGTGATGCGATCTTCTCCGGATTCCGCTGCTTGGCACCACTTCTTCTTGACATCATCGTAGACTCCGAAGTGCATCCGAGTCCGACAGTTCCTGCACGGCAGGATTTCCGCCGAGTATTCACCGTTCTGAATCATCTCCCCTGCGAGCAAGGCTCCTTGCGCCTCGATCGAGAGCCCTCGGCTCTCGATCTGTTCCGATATGATCTCTGTCGCTTCGGGCCAAAGCACTTTCCTTGCAGAGGAAGACAGACGCAGGAGATCGTAGGTAGTCTGGCTCTCGCAGAAGGCCCGCAGGGCTTCGCCAATCTTCCCTCGGAGAAGCGCCTCGCGCTCCGATTGAGCGACACTCCGATGTGCCAACTCATTCTCCATCGCTTCCACGGCGTCAGGGCGGTAGTCGTCCCGCTCCAACAGGAGGGTCCGCACCAAGTTCTCGGTCGGCCAGCCCGAGTAGATTTCCCTCAGAGCACCGGCGTCTTGTTTCTCCATGGGGTGATACCTCTTTGCCCGAGTGGTTTGGACGCCATTCCGTAACGCATCGCCCTTCACCACACAGACCGGGCGAATCCGACGCCCGCATGTCCTCGGAACGACGAGAAGGGCAAGGCTCTTTCTCCGACAAGGAGCGAGGATTCACGTCTGCGCTTGACTGCGAAGCGATTCAAGCACACAGACAAACAGCCAAGCAAGGCAAATTGCAAGGACAGAAAACGACAACCACTCCTGGGCGCTTCCGGTTTCCACGTCTCCACCGGTATCATCGACTGGGGTGCAGTCTCCCGGGGCTGAATCCTCGCCGCCTCTACCCGTCTCACTCTCCCGTTGCCGTCGGGTCCGGGCGGGCCTATACTCTCTGTAGAAGTCGTACAAGTTCTGTCGGCGATGCGAGGTCCGTTCTCCGCTCGCGGCGGTTTGACCCCTATGCCCTACGATCTCGCAGTCGTCATCCCGGCCTACAACGAAGAGGCGTGCATTGCGCGCGTCGTCGAGTCGTGGCGCGACGTCTTGTCGGGACTCGACATCCAATTCCGGATCGTCGTCCTGAACGACGGTTCGCGCGACGGGACGGCCCAGGCGCTCGAGGTCTTCCGCGACGACGATCGGATCGAAGTCGCGAACAAGGCGAACTCGGGTCACGGCCCGACGATCCTCGTGGGCTACGGGATGGCGTGCGCGATGGCCGACTGGGTCTTTCAGTGCGACGGAGACGACGAGATCAAGGCCGTCCATTTCCACGAGTTCTGGAAGCGTCGCGACGACTACGACGCCCTCCTGGGCGTCCGCGTCGGGCGCGTCCAGAATGCCGGACGGCGATTCATCAGCGCGGTTTCGCGCCTGGCGGTGCGCGTCCTGTTCGGTCGGGGGGTGGGAGACGTGAACGTCCCGTATCGTCTGATCCGGGCCGGTCTTCTTAAGGAGATCGTCGCCTCGATTCCCCCCGACACCTTCGCCCCGAACGTGATCGTTTCGGGCGCTCTAGCGCGGGCGCGAGCGAGAATCCTCAATCTTCCCGTCCCTCACGAGGGACGCACCACGGGGAGCGTCTCCATTGTCCGCTGGAGGCTTTGGAAGTCGGCTGCGCGGGCCCTCTGGCAGACAATCCGCTGCCGTCCGAGGGTGGGCGGGGGGCCGGGGGCGTGACGGTCTCTCTTTCGCTTGCATCGGGGGATCGAACCTGACAGAATCGGCGTATGGGGAATGCCCGGGATCAGGGCCGGACGAGCTAGCCGCGAGCGGCGAATGTCGCCCCCGGAAGCCGTTCTATTGCACCGAAGATTAGAGGGGAGTCTGGATTTTGCCTACCGTTCGCACCGAGGACCTCGTCAAGATCTACGGGGGCCGAACCGTTGTCAACCGCGTAAACATCGAGTTATCCGACCGCGAGATCGTCGGGCTTCTGGGTCCGAACGGCGCGGGGAAAACCACCACCTTCAACATGATTGTGGGCATCATTCGCCCCGCCGAGGGGACGATCTACCTGGACGACGTGGACATCACCCAGATGCCCATGTACAAGCGATCGCGTCTGGGCGTGGGCTACCTGGCGCAGGAGCCGTCGGTGTTCCGCAAGCTCACGGTGGGAGAGAACATCCTGGCGATTCTCGAGTTCATGCCTCTGAGTGGCAAGCAGCGCCGGGACCGGTGCGAGGAGATCCTCGAAGAACTCGGATTGTCGCACTTGGTCGACAGTCCCGCCTACACGCTCTCGGGAGGCGAGCGCCGCCGAGTCGAGATCGCCCGGGCCCTGGTGACCGAGCCTCGATTCATGCTCTTGGACGAGCCGTTTTCGGGCGTCGACCCCAAGGCGGTCGAGGAATTGCAGCTCATTATTCGTCAGATGAAGGCGCGCGGCCTCGGAGTCCTCATCACCGACCACAGCGTGCGCGAAACGCTCACGGTCACGGACCGTTCGTACATCATCCACGAGGGAACAGTGATGATTTCCGGAACGGCCGAGGAGTTGGTCAACAACCCGCGGGCCAGGGAGTTGTATTTCGGCGAGAGCTTCTACATGCGGCTCGATTCCGACGAGGAACCGGCAAACGGCAACGCCGCGGAAGAGCCCGTAGCTGTTCCCACGGCCGCCGACGAGAAGAAGGACAAATCCTGAAAGGAACAGGAAACACGACTACATGCCACGCATCATGAGTCACAAGTACGAGATCAGCGACGCCGATCGGGAGTTCATTAACGGAAAGGTCTCGCGTCTCAGGAAATTCTACGATCGCATTCAAGACGTGAACGTGATTCTCGACGCGGCGAAGCGCCAACACCTGGCCGAGATCATGCTCCTCGGGCCTCATCTCGACGTTCACGTCAAGGGCGAGGCCAAGGACATGCGCACGGCCTTCGAGACCGCGATCAACAAGGCCGAACGCAATCTCAAGAAGACCAAAGACAAACTCTACGGCAACAAGAAGCACGGACGACAGAGCGTCTCGATCCGCCGTTTCCCCGACGAGGAGGTCCTCTCCGTCCTCCCGGGCGAGGAAGCCGAGGGAGTCGAGACCCTGCCCAAGGAGCGAATCGAACCCGAGACGATGTCGATCGACGAAGCGCGCCGCCGAATGGCCGAGGACAGGGGAATTCTGGTCTTCTTGAACAAGGACACGGATTCGATCAACATCCTCCATCGCAACCAAGAGAAACAGGTGGAGTGGATCGAGATCGGGTAAACGATGGACGAGAACTCTCTCCAACTAGTCCTGCTTGTGTTGATCGGCGTCGTGTATGCCGTCGTCGCCGTCGTCAAGAAGATCGACAAGTGGATCCAGACGCATCGTTTTCCGCGCGACATGCGCGAACCCGGTCCCGCCTCTCCAGCAGCCCCTTCCGAGGCGCCTTCTCGACCGCCTTCGCGCGGAGAGACGCCCGCTCCCCGGCCCCGCGACGTGGCGCGCGACCTCATGCGCGAACTCGAACGAGCCTTCGGGGGAGTGACCGTCGAGGAAGCGCCGAGTGCGCCTCCGATTCCCGTCCCCCCTCCTCCTCCTCCCGGGCGGCCCGCCGCTACGCCCGTGCCGGTCGAGCCAAGAGACGACGTGTGGCCGCGCTCCCAGGATGGAGCGCCGTCGGTTGCCCGGCGCAGGTCGGTTTCCGGCGGATCCCGGACCGAAGGCACGGCTCAGGTCCAGCGTCGCCAGCTCGGTCACTTGGCGGCTCTACGCAGTCGCGACGATCTTCGGCGCGGCGTTCTCGTCCACGAGATTCTCGGGCCTCCCAAGTCCCTCCGGCGTCACTCGCGCTAGTCGAGGATGCCTGACTCGGAAAACTCGCGCGGCTCCCATCCGTTGCGTCCCAGAACCATGAGGCGACGGAAGCCGATTCTCCGCAGAAGGCGGGCCGTCGAGGCGAACTCGCCGTCGATGCCCTCCGGGGCGTGGGCGTCGGAATTGAGAACGACAGGAATCCCCATCTCGAAACACTTCTCCAGGACCCAGGCACTCGGATAGACCGAGTCGGTCCGCCCGCGAGCCAAGCCGCCCGTGTTGACTTCGACGATGGCGCTCGATATGGCGATTTCTTCGAGTGTCCCGACGACCGCTTCGCGGTACCAATCCGCCCCTTCGGAGAAGTACTTCTCGTCGCGGTTGTTCTTCTTGATCACGTCCAGGTGCCCCACGATGTCGGGACATTGCGAACGCACCATTTCGCGCACAACGCCGTAGTACTTCTCGACCGCGGCGCGGATATCGCCGCGATAAACGCCGTCCAGGCCTTGGGCGAAGTCCTCGTCGTCGCCGTCGATCCCCCAATAGCCTCCGCGCCCGTCGCCGTCGACAAAGTGGACGGAACCGATGACATAGTCCAGGCCGAGTCGATCGAAAGGCGGCTCGCGCGGGCCGCACACACCGGGGATGTAGTCGATTTCCAGTCCGAGGTAGATCTCGATGCGGTCGCGGTAGGTCTCGCGGAGATCGCGGATCGTGCGGCAGTATTCGTCGAGCCGCGCCTGCGGCATCATCCAGTCGACGGGCACCGGGACCGGGGCGTGCGACGTGAAGCCGAGTTTCGAAAAGCCGCGCGCGAGGGCCGCTTCGACGTACTCGACCAGCGCGCCCGTTCCGTCGCAGAGACCCGAGTGCGTGTGGAAATTCGTCCAGCTCATTCAATGCACTTCCGGATGTTGGCGCGCCTCGCCCACCATCGGAACGAAGCGAACGGCGATACTGTTGACCGTGGCGGTTCCATGCCGCTTCTTCTCGATCACTCGAAGCCGTTGGTCGTAGTCGCCGCCGACCGGGATGACCAGCCGTCCGCCCACCCGCAGCTGATCGATCAAGGGTTGGGGCGGGCGCGACGGAGCGGCGGTGACGATGACCGAATCGAACGGCGCTTCCTCGGGCCAGCCTCGGTATCCGTCGCCGACTCGGATGCGGATGTTTTCGTAGTTCAAATCGAGAAGAAGGCGCTCGGCCGCGTGGGCGAGGTGTTCGTCGATCTCGACCGAGTAAACCTGAGCGACGATCTCGGCCAGCACCGCCGCTTGATAACCCGACCCGGTCCCGATCTCGAGCACGCGGTCGTCCGGCTTGGGCTCGAGAAGCTGGGTCATCAGGCCGACGATGTAGGGTTGGGAGATCGTCTGGCCCGGTCCGATCGGAAGCGGATAGTCGCCGTAAGCCCGGTCGCGACAGCCGCTTGGGACGAAGAGGTGGCGTTCCACCCGTTCGAGGGCGTCGAGCACCGCGGCGTCGCGCACGCCCCGCGCGGCCACCTGGGTGCGAACCATCTCTCTTCTCTCTCTGTCGGTGTCGAGTTCCACGGCGTCAGTCCCACCCCCTGCGAAGCCGCGACGGTGCGGGGCATCGCACCGCCCAGATAGTCCAATATACACCGTGTTTTGAACAATGCAGCATCGTTCTCCAAAATCGCAAACCGGGATGCTCCGTCTGATCTCCTTTCTTGTCCTGACCGAACCCGATCCTGACCACCCCTTCTCCCCCTTCTTCCCCTCTGTTGCCAACACCCCTGTCTCTGCTTGTCCGAGACAGAGCGGGCCATTGGGCGGGCGCGGACATCGAGAGACTCGCGGGGCGAGGAGCGAAATCTGTATGGGTCGACCGATACAGATTCGGTACTTTTCGTTAGTCGGCGTCGGGGGCGGAGAATGGGTGTTGAGGTGTGGGAGGGAAGGAACACGCCCCTGGAGCGGGGAATTGGATGCGAGTTCTTCATGGGGCAGACAAGGGGATGCAAGGGAAGAACGGAATTGGCGAGCAAGGGCTTGGGGCGGCGCGAGACAATCAAAGACCGGGAGTGCATGGGGAGATTCTACAAGGAATGCACGCGCGTGGGAATGGACGGACGGGCACTTGTGAAACTTGATCCAGGACTCCTGGGGTGAAGGGTCACAGGGGTGTGAAGGGGTGAAGGGTCATTCATGATAGGGTTAGGTCAAGACATTCATGATAGGGTTCGGACGAGACAAAGCTCCCTTTTTGTCTTGACCGAACCCTATCATGAATGACCCCGCTCCCGCGCTCCCGCTAATTCGCGCTAAGGAACAGTCCCGTTTCAAGAGGGGCAAAACACTATTGCCGCGCCCTATTCATGAGTTCGCGTAAAACGGCTATCAAGTCCCGTGCGGATTCTTCTTCGGGCGTCAGGGAGATATTCTCCTGCGCCAAGTACATCAGCGTTCCATCCAGGTTTTCCAGCGCAACTCCATAGCCCAACAAATCCACCTCCACGGAAGGATCTTGCGCAGATTCTTCCAGGGTCTTATAGAGGGCTTCCTCAAAGGCTTTGGTGTCTCCGTCGGTGGTCAGGTCTGCGCTGAGACTCCGGATTGTGGCCCCGTGGGTTCTCAGATGCTGGTTCACTTGATTGAAGAAGACTGTTTCGGCGTCGTCCATCGCCTTGTCCGCTCCGCTCAGGATCAGGGTCTTAAGCCGGGCGTGGGCCTCCGGGACACTTTCCGTCAGCAACTTGGTGATCATCTTATCAACCAGAATGGGAACCTCCCTGCGGGCGGTTTCCTCCACAGTGGCTCGCGCATCCGGAAGATAGCTCACCACCCGTTCGGAGGCCATGGCCGCAATTTCCTGCGGCTCTACCAACTCTTTTACCTTTCCGGACATGAAGTAAAAGTAACCGAAAATGATAACCATCAGGACAGCCCCGATGATAAGATTGATGGTTTTTTGACGCTGGAGATGCACGATCTCACCATCCAGTCGCGCTTCGAGATTGTCTAGTTCCAAGTACTTGCTAGTTTCCGTCATGGTTGTTCTCCTTATTTTGCTTGCGATTATTCCAGACTATGCAGGAACTCTTTCATCTGGGGACTCCGGGCAGCGCTCATTTGTCGCATGGCATAAGCCCCCAGCGTTTCAGTAAGGTGTTCACGCAGCTGATCGTCAGTCATGTCCTGGATGTGCTTAGGCACCGGGAACGTTTCGATCCCGCTTTGCAGGTTTGTTACCGCACTTAGATGATCCTTGAGATAGGTCTGTAAGAACCGATCAAGGGCGGCCTGCGCAGCCTTATGCACATTTGTGAGGATGAGTTCCCTTTTCTCCGGATCGGCCAAATGAGGAATTTCCTTCACCAAGCTCGTCTCCAGCCGGGCCTGCATCTTTTCGGAGCGGCTGAGCAATCGCTGCTTAGCTTCGTCGGACAGTTCCTGCGCCAACGCCTGACCTTCCTGCTCTAATCTCGTTGTGATCTCTGGAAGCCGGCCGGAGGTATTTTGCTGGATGGCTTGCAGTATCTCCGGCCCGACAGCATCCATAAGGGTCTGGGATTCCGTTTGCAGTGCCGGAAGAACTTGTTTTGCCAGCTCGGTTCTGAAAGCAATCCGGTATGGTTCGGGATTGTGGTAGCCGGCCAGCAAAGGACGCAGCAGCAGGTAAGCGCCGCCAATGGCTACCACCGCCACCAGGACAGCCGTCAAGCGACCAGTTCGCTTCACCGTCCGACTGGCCGCCATCATTGCTGCCAGTTTTTCATTCAGGCGGCGCGCCTGGTCGCCCACCGATTCAACCTCTCTTTCGGCGGGAGTCTTTCTCTGTTCGTTCATTGCACGATCTCCTTTCGTGGGTTCATTTCAGAATCGTCACAATTCCTTAATGAATCATGGTGATTAGAGTTTAGTAGTTCGAAACTGCTATCTTACTACTACATTGAGGTGCACCCAAGTTGTAAAGACAGAAAAGCGGTTTGTGTCAACCCGGTTCTTGAGCAGGAATTGCTCAAAAAAGGGGTAACACTTTTCCGGGTCGTAATGGAAATTGCGCCGTTACGCTGTACCCAGGTTTCGACTGCCAGGCGCCAGGCAAGGGTGGCATCCATGCGACCTGTGGAATCGCCGGCCAGGATTCGGGCGGCACGATTCCGAATCCAATCAAACATCTCCTTTCTTCTGCGACGGTCAAACCTCCGCATTCCCTGCCGGGCTTGAAACAACCGCTCACAGGATGTCGCACCACCGAGACAGCGGCGAGTCCGATGATTAAACCCTTTACTCAGATTCTTACCGGCCGGATTTTTACCGACCGCTACTGAATATAAATCTATCTCGCAATATGTTGAATAGTCTGCAACCTAAGTAGCAGCAAGGGTTAGAAGATTCCCTCTGGTTGTACCGGTTCAGCCTGAAATGGACTTTTCCCTTTGGCGATTTAGCGAGTCGTAGGAATGGGTTTTCTGAGGCATGAGAGGAATCTCTGAAGCGTTTGCGCAGAGCGGGAGGCGACGGGTGAGCGTCGCCTCCGTCTGTTCGTTTCGTCGAGACCTCGGCCGGATATCCCTGGCGGGTTGCTCGCCAGCAGAGCCCGCGTCTGTTTCTCCCAAGGCCGGGGTCATTCATGATAGGGTTACGTCAAGACAAAAAAGGAGCTTTGTCACATCCGGTGTGAGCGCTCTCCTGGACGTTGGTACCGCTTCCTTCGACGTTTGGATTCCGAGGCCTTTGACAACGGCACCGGGGTCACGGCACCGGGGTCATTCATGATAGGGTTAGGTGATTCATGATAGGGTTACGGCACCGGGGTCAGACCGCAGTAGCCGATCGCCTGGCCGCGGTTGGCGAATCGCTCGGGTTCGCCCACCTCGAGCGCCCAGGTCGGCGCCGTGACGCTTCCGACTCCTTCGATCGTTCGTAAAAGTTCCACTCTTTCTTTCAGCATCTTGTGTTTGCCGAGCTGCGCGAGAATCTGGCGCTGAAGCCGCGTGAAGAGCGTGCGCTGCGATCCGCTCTGGCGAAGGAGATAGCGCACCGAGTTCGGCACGTCCTCGAGGTTCTCTACTAGCGCGTTGAAACGCTTCTGGCCGCGAATGTCTTTCTTCGAAAACTCCGCCCCCACCTCCATCGGCAGGCCCGACGCGCGATTCGCAAACCGCACCGACTCGCGCACCAAGAGATTGCGGTAGCGCAGCACGCGCCGCAGTTCGCGCAACTCCTCCGACATCATGTAGACCTCGGGCACGAGGT
>JAFGFN010000134.1 GCA_016931035.1 Candidatus Sumerlaeota bacterium | reverse complement strand
TCCGCGACTCGGTGGACGGTTTTTCTCTTGAAAGTCTCTGGAGTATTCTCTACGATACCTGTTCGAGTGGGACTCTAGTTGGTTCCCTTCCCTCCTCCATTGGCACGGGAAACCGACAACAAGCGGGCGAGATCTCGAGTTTCTTTCAAACCGGAGCGAGGCTCTTTGTGATAAATAGCAGCACATTGCCCATCATTGTTCAGTCCGATAATACGGTTCTGCTGGAAACGGCTTCTCCCCAATTCGAGATGGCCCGCGACGCCCTGGCGGGCTTCGCCGAGCTCGTGAAGAGTCCGGACCACTATCACACGTATCGGATCACTCCGCTCTCGCTCTGGAACGCCGCGTCGGCGGGTCTGAGCGCGGACCAGATCATCGACGAACTGAAGACCTACTCGAAGTACGACATTCCCCAAAACGTCCTGATCGATATCGCCGAATACGTGGGCCGATACGGCCGGCTGAAATTGCTTCCGTCGGGGACGAACGGCGAGCTGGTTCTGACCAGCGAGGATGCGCCCCTGATCGCCGAAATCGCGCATCACCAGGCGATGAAGTCGTTGATCCGGAAGAAGATCGATCGCACCTCGCTTCAGATCAAGTCCGGCTCGCGCGGCGCGGTCAAGCTCGCCCTGATCAAGATCGGTTTCCCGGTCGAGGATCTGGCGGGTTACGACGACGGAGCGCCGCTCGACATCGGGTTGCGCGAGACAACGACTCAAGATCGGCCCTTCGCCTTGCGTTTGTATCAACAACAGGCCGTCGATGCCTACCACGCCCGAGGCGCGGCCTCGGGAGGATCGGGGGTGCTGGTTCTGCCGTGCGGCGCGGGCAAGACGATCATCGGCATCGGCGCGATGAATCTGATCGGTCAGCACACGTTGATTCTCTCGACCAACATCGTGGCGTTGCGTCAGTGGCGTCAGGAGCTGATCGACAAGACCCGCGTCGATCCCGAAGCGATCGGCGAATACTCGGGCGAGCAGAAACAGATCCGTCCGATCACCTTGACGACGTATCAGATTCTCACCTACCGCAAGCGCAAGAGCGACGACTTCGTTCACATGGAGCTTTTCCAGAAAGGCAACTGGGGACTGATCATTTACGACGAGGTGCATCTCCTGCCCGCTCCGGTGTTTCGCGCGGTGGCGGACTTGCAGGCTCGGCGCAGACTGGGCCTCACGGCCACGCTCGTGCGCGAGGACGGCAAAGAGGACGACGTTTTCAGCCTGATCGGCCCCAAGAAGTACGATCTTCCGTGGAAGGTGCTCGAGCGGCAGGGATGGATCGCTCAGGCGATCTGCACCGAGATTCGGGTGGGTCTGCCGCAGGACCGCCGGATGCCCTACGCCATGGCGGACCGCAAGGCGAAGTATCGCATCGCGTCGGAAAACCCGGTCAAGATGCAGTGGATCGAGCGGCTTATCGAGCGGCACAAGAACGACAACATTCTCATTATCGGTCAGTACATCGATCAGCTCGAAGAAATTCAGAAGCGGTTCGGCGCGCCGATCATCACGGGGAAAACGCCCGTAAAGGAACGCGAAACCATCTACCGGGATTTCCGCGACGGCACGCTCAAGTGCATCATCGTCTCGAAGGTCGCGAATTTCTCGATCGATCTGCCCGACGCGAACGTCGTTGTCCAGGTCTCGGGCACGTTCGGTTCGCGCCAGGAAGAGGCGCAGCGTCTGGGGCGGGTTCTGAGGCCGAAGTCGGGCGACAACCAAGCGCACTTCTACTCACTGGTCACGCGCGAGACCAAGGACCAGGATTTCGCGGCAAAACGCCAGCTGTTCCTCACCGAACAGGGCTATCGCTACAACATCGAGATCGGCGATGAGCCCGTCGCCGAGTCCGTACAAGTCGAAGAAGAAGCCAGTGTCGGATGAAGCTGAAGACTCTGCTCAAATCGCTCGATGAATCGGTTCTCGAGGAGATCCGCGCCTTCTGGGATCTCCCCGAGCCGTCCGCGAACGGGACTCCGTTCAACCGCGGGAAGTGGGTGGAATACCTCTACCCGCGGCTCCAGAACGCGGGCGCATTTCGCGCGGCTCACGAGAAGATCGACCCGCAGCAGCGCAATCTGATCTCCTTTCTCGCCATCCAAGGCGGCAACATGGAGCAGGGCGAGCTTCGCAAGCGTTTCTTCGGCGGCGACCGCGAGGCCATGACGACGATGCTCGACGCTCTGATGCGGAGCGGCTTCGTGTTCCACGAGCGATGGGACGATCTGCCCGATCGGCCGCACGTGTACGGAGTTCCCGAGCCTTTTCTGCGCTTCATCGAACTGCCGTATTTCTGGCAAGGCTATCTGGGCGCCGTTTTGCGCGATCTGCCGCGCGAGGCGCTCGCCCGTCTGGCCGCGAACGGTCTCAAACTGCCGGACCCGCCGGTCAAGAGCGACCATCTGATTCACGAGATCCGGCGCGTCCTGACCGATCCGGAACGGCTGCGCGTCTATATCGACACCCTGCCGGAAGACCAGCGCGAGGTGCTGTTTCTGGTTCTTCAGCGCCGCGGCGTGTGTCTCTACCGCGATCTGATCGAGATGGTGCAGAAGCGCCGTCCCGAGCTGGGACGCTCCAATCCGATCGAGAAGCTTCTCGCGTCGTCGGGTCTCTTGTTCCAGGCGACCGACAATCCCGACAAGTTCAACAACCTTCTGCGCGTCCCGCGCGACTTGTACTATGTCGTGACCAATCATTTCGTCCGAGACAATCGGGGGCTCGAAGCGCTCGACGCCATCGGTCAGGTGGACCGCGACCAGCAGCCCAAGGTCATCTGCGACAACGGCATTTCGGTCCTGCGCGACATCGTGATCTTCGTCGGCCAGATCGCTTCGCACGCGGTGCGGCGCCTGGGCAACGGAGGAATCGGCAAGAACGATCTGAAGAAGATCCTGCCCAGCTTGAGCGCGAACAAGACGCTCAAGTACGCGCAGTTCCTCGCCTATTACTGCATCCAACGGAAGTTCCTGGTTCCGACGGGCGATCACTGGTCCGTCAGTTCGACCTTCCCCGACGCGTTGCACGATTCACGGGCGTTCTACACCGATCTCTACAACACCTGGCTCGAAACCAACGAGTGGAACGAAGAGTATATAGACGGCGACTGCGTCCATGCCGATGCGTTTCCGACGAACCTGGTCAACGTCGTCGAGCTGCGCGGACTTGTGCTCAAGAACCTCGCGCGCGTCCCGTTCGATACGTGGATCATCGGTCCGCGTTTCATCGAGAGTCTGTTGTCCCAGATCGAGGTGCAGATTCCGCACCGCGGAGGCAAGGCGCGTCCGGAAAAGCACAACCGGATCAACTATCTCGTCATCGAGACGATCCTGTGCGAAAGCCTCTATTGGCTCGGGCTTGTGACGCTCGGCCTGCACGACGACAGCGGCTTTCAGACTCTCGGCAATCGATGCCAGGTCGAGCCCGATCGCAAGGCCGAATCGAATCGGCCGAACGGCGGGGCGACGCGCCTGGACGAGCACTTCAACTTCAACCCGCGTCCGTTCCTGCCGGACTGCTATCAGTTCCACCTGCAGATCACGGGTCTGGGCCGCTCGCTCATGGCCGCGACGCTGGACGGCGACCCGCGGTGCCGCAACGGCGGCTCGGAAGTGGCGTTGCCGTTCCGCGACGATCTGGTTCACTTCACGGTTCTCCCCAACCACGACGTAATCGCGCCGCCCGATTTGAATCTTCATCGCTTCTACGAACTCACGCGCATCGCCGACGCGCGAAACATCGACGTCATGAGTCTCCTGACGATTACGCAGGACTCGATCCGCGCGGCCATGGACCAGGGCAAGCCGGGCGAGGAGATTCTCGAGTTCTTGAAGGAAGGATGCCCGAGCGGGCTTCCCGAGACCGTGTCGCACCTCATCCGCGAGTGCGGGAGCCGATACGGCGAGATCACGATGGGGTACGCGGGAGGCTACATCCGGGTGAGCGACCCGGTGCTTCTCGAGGACTTGCGAAACAACAAGGCCCTGGCGTCTTTCTTCAAGGATGTGCCGTCGGAGACGATTCTCCTGCTGAGTCGGGGCGCCGACGTTTCCCAAGTGTCGCGCGAGCTGAAGAAGTGCGGCTTCATGCCGCAAATCGACAACGAGAACGTCTACGCGAGCGCCGAAGGACGGTTGCGCTTCTCGCTCGCTCCCGACGACCTGTGCAGCCTCCTGAGCATTCTGCGTTTCGTATTGTCCGTCGAAAAGGAACTCGGCGTCTCGCTGACCGACGACAAGGCTCGGGCGTTGGCTCACAGTCTTCGCCCTTCGAACCACGCCCAGTCGCGTCTTCAGCACTCGACCGACGTCTTGAGCAAGGTGTTCGAGAAGAACTTCCAGGACGCTCTGAAACGCAAACTCGACGCGATCACCCGCAAGTACCGCAAACAGATGAACGAATTCCTGGCCCAGAAGAGCCCGTCGCGCGACCGCGCGGCTTATGCCGGGGCGAATCCGGCGACGGAAACCCCGGACATCCGCAAATTGATACGATTCGCCATCGACAGCGACGCGACGATCCTCCTTCGCTACGTTCGCACCACGCGCGACGAAATCGAGGAAACGGTTCGCCCCGAGTCGCTCAACAACGAGAAGGTTTTCGCGTTCTGCGAAGACCGGCAATCCTACTGCGCTTATCGTGTTTCCCGGATTCTGCTGGCCCGCCTGAGCTGACCGCGATGCGAACCTAGTCCAGGCGCCAACCGGCTCGGGCGTCGAGGCGCATCGCTTCGTCGGGCGAGAGGGGCTCGATGTGGTGGGCGACGGCCGCGATCATCGCGGCGTTGTCGGTGCACAGGATCGGCGGGGGGAACACGAGGTGTGTGCGACTCATCCGTCGCGCGGCCTGGGCGCGCAGACCTTTGTTGCAGGCCACTCCGCCAACGATGGCGAGGCGTTCGAGACCTTCGTCGCGAAGCGCGCGTTCGGCCTTGTGCAGCAGAACGTCGATGACGGCGGCCTGAAACGAAGCGCAGAGATCGCATACGAGCAGTTCGTCGCCCAGGACCCGTTCGGTCCCTCCCAAGACCTCGATCAGGCGGATGACCGCCGTCTTGAGACCGCTGAATGAGAAGTCGTAGCCCCGAGCGTGAAGAACCGGGCGCGGAAGATCGAACGCCGTGGGGTTTCCGCGCGCGGCGCGCGAGTCGATCTCGGGTCCGCCCGGATAGGGGAGGTTGAGACACTTGGCGACCTTGTCGTAGGCTTCGCCCGGGGCGTCGTCGAGCGTCGAGCCCAGGGTGCGCACTTTTCCGGGGCCGTCCAGTCGAACTAGGCTGCTGTGTCCGCCGCTGATGACCAGCCCGAGGTAGGGATAGCCGAACGACCGTCTCGTGGCGCGCGAAGCGTGGCGACGAGGGCCGGGCGCGGGATCGGCGGAAGACTCGGACGGGGCCGCGGGGCGCAGTTCGCCGCGCCATTCGGGCGTTCCCTCTCCCGCGTCCTCGGGCGCGATGTCGAGGACGCGGCTTTGGCCGGCGACGAGTTCGCAAAAAGGCGAGTAGAGGTGTCCGAGAGAATGATGAACGGGGATAAGGGGTTTCTGCCAGCGCCAAGCGAGGGTCTTCGCCGTCTCGACGCCCACGAGCAGCGCGCCCACGAGGCCGGGACCGCGCGTGACGGCGACGGCGTCGATTCCCTCTCCCTCTTCGCCGAGGCCCGCGCCTTCGAGCGCTTGCGCAACGACCGGCAAGATGAATTCGATGTGGCAGCGAGAAGCGATTTCGGGCACGACTCCCCGATAGCGACTGTGAACGCGGATCTGAGAGGCAATCACGTTCGACAAGACGCTTCGCCCGTCTTCGACCACCGCCGCGGCGGTCTCGTCGCACGAGGTTTCTATGCCGAGGATCCTCATTCGCCCGTTCCGCCGGGATTGAGTCTGCTCTCCAAAGTGTCCGCCTCGTCTTCCGGCGGCTCTCTGTCGAGAGGAGGCGAGACGAGCGTTTCGGCTTCGCTCAAATCCACGCTTCCGGCGCTCGTCTCGCCGCCGGGAGCCATGGACTCGTGTTCCGTGGCGAGAAGCATGATGGCGAGAGCGAAGATGCACGTGTTGCGCAAGAAGTGACGGATGTCCAGGCACTCGTCGGCCTGGTGCATCAGGTTCTTTTCCTGACTCGGCAGCACGGGACCGAAACTGACCGCGTTGGGGAACGCCTTGGCGAAGGTGGTGCCGCCGCGGGCGACGAGACTGGCCTCGCACCCCGTGACCTCGGCAAACGCCTTGCGCAGCGACCCGATCAGTTCGGCGTTCTTCTTGGGATCGACGTACAGGGCCTCGTGAGGATCGCAGTTGAACTGGACTTCGGCCTTCATGCCACTCTGTTCGGCCCAGTGCGCGACCCGCTGACGGACTTTCTTGAGGATTTCGCGCGCCGTGGCGCCATAGGTCTGGCGCACGTTGACGATGGCTCGGGCGCCGTTCTCGTCGATTTCCAGAACGTCGAGGCTCGACGTGGTCTCGCCCAGGAAGCTGTGCTTTCCGTCGATTCCGATCCCTTTGCCGTAGATATCGGCGAAGGATTCGCTCAGGAACCGGGCGACCTCGGCAAGCTTCGGCGCGATCTCGGGCACCTCTTGGAGGAACCGCAACGCGTCGATGACGGCGTTGTGCCCCCCTTCGGGGGTGCTGCTGTGAATGCTCCTTCCGAGAAAAGAAATGTGGAGCGGCTTGTGGCCGCTCTCCTGTTCGCGGTCGATCCGCAATGGGAACGCGTCGGCTTCGGGATGCGATTTGAGGAAGTCCTCGAGGGTGCGTTTGAGGGTGGTTGCGACTCCCTGGGCCTGGCCTTCGCCCACCATCCAGGCGATGTCGGCGCGGTTGGGGACGATGTTGGGCCTCTCGCCTCCCCTGAAGTTGAGAAAGGCGAGACTCGGGTGTTGCTTCAGGGGCTCGTTCCAGTGAATGTCGATCTTGAGGTCGATCATTCCCTTCTCGCCGTTGATGATCGGGAATTCCGAATCGGAAACGATGGAGAAGTGCGGCGCGGGTTCTCTCTTGAAGTAGGCCTTGACGTCGCTCCAATCGCCCGTTTCCTCCTGCGAGGCGATGATGAGCCGGACCGTTCTTCGGAACTTGAGTCCGAGACGCTTGAGGACGTGGACGGCGTAGAGCATCTCGACGATGGGTCCCTTGTTGTCTTGCGCGCCGCGACCGTAGATGACGCCGTCTTCGATCATTCCTCCGAACGCCGGGTAGTGCCATCCCTCGCCCGACGGAACCACGTCGATGTGGAGAGGAAGGCCGACGACCTCGGGGCCGCCCGTTTGTTCGATGACGCAGACGCGGTTGTCGTAGCTCCGCCACGAGAAATCCATTTGGCGCGCCAGGCCGTGGAGGAACGAGAATCCGCGCGAGAGCTCGTTGAGATACAGGCGCCGTTCGTCCTCGTTGGTCGGTCCGCTGACCGTGCAAAACATAAGCAGCCGCGTGAGATTCTCCACCATTTCGTCGCGGAGATTCTCGAGTTCCTGCTCGATCAGCCTGCGATAGTACGTCGTCACGGAGGCCAAGACGCTCTCTCCCTTGCCAGAAAGTCCCCGTCTCGACTACAATAGCGCAGCAGTCGAGCGAGAAAGACCCTTGTTCCACGTATCGGACACAAGGGGCGATCTCTTCAGGGTAGGGAGCGATGGCCCAAAAATCAAGGCGGGAGTCCTCGCCTCGGAAATCCGGAAGAAAAGGAGTCGAGTGGGCCGCCCCAACGCGTCGGCCCTCCCGTCTTCCGTTTTCCGGGCGCGGAGAGATTGCGCATCTGTTGGCGGCGCTTGCCGTGCCGCTGGCCTTATGCGCCGCGCAACTCGATCTCGACATCTGGTACGACGAGGCATTCACCTTGATCTTGTTCGTCGGCAAGGGATTCCGAACGATTGCCACCGACTACTCCTCCCCCAACAATCACTTGTTCTATCTCATGGTTTTGCGGCCGATCTATCTGCTGTCCGACTCCAACGTCGCGCTTCGCCTTCCGTCCTTCTTTTTCGCCTCCGGAACGCTCCTTCTCGTGTGGAACACGCTGCGGCGCCACGTTTCTCCCGGGGCGGGCGTCCTCGGTCTTCTCTGGCTCGGCCTGTCGCAAGTGTTTCTGAATCACGCGATGCAACTGCGGGGATACGGGCTTTCCATGTTGATGGCGGCGGCGCTGGCCGATCTCGCGCTGCGCACGGAAAAGGACGACCGCCGGATCTTGCGAATCGCCAACGTCCCGATCCTGGCGGGTTTTCTCTACACGCTTCCCTCCAACGTTCTCATGGCCGTTCCGCTTGCGGGCGCGGCCGTGGTGTTTCGCTTGGGCGCGGAGCGTCCGCTCAGGGCGGCGGCGCGCACCTGCGCGACGTGGGCGATCGGCGCGGCGCTCGCGGCCTTGTTCTACCTCCCCATCTACCGCCAGCTCTTGTCCGCGATACCGGCGAGATCGGGCGGGCGAACGGCCTGGGACTACTTCGCCGACGGGGTCGGCCTGGTGACTCGCGATGCGCCCTGGCTGTGTTGGGGAACGCTTCTGGGGCTCCCTTTCTGGATTCTGAGAATCCGACGAGACGGTAAAAAGGGGACGCAGCGATTCGTGTTTCCCGCCGTTCTTCTTCTGTGTATCGGCGGCCCCTTCCTCCTGGTGTGGGTGTTTGGAGTCTCGGGTCTCTACAGCCGCAATTTCACGCCGCTGCTTCCGCTTCTGGCGCTTGCGGCCGGTTGGCTCCTATGGGAGGCGCTCGAAGGGGTCCGTCGGTTTCTCCCGCGCTCCTTCCCCGATTGGGCCGTCACGACCGCCGGGATCGTCTTGCTCTGGGCGGCGTTTCTTCCGCGGCTGCTCACCTATCCGGCCCGGCTCTCGGAATACCGCGAGAAGACGTTTGCCCAAGACGGGTACTACAACTACTATTCCGCCAACTTCCACGTAACGCCCATCGTCGAATACATGAAGGAGACTCTTGCGCCCGGAGAACGCTACAAGATCCTGTTCGATCGGTCGGGGTACGCCAACCTGATGTTCTGCTTCGAGCGGGGCGGACTTCCGATGTCCAATCTGGATTTCAGCGATCGCGATCAGTGCGTTGCCACGCTCTACTATATCGCGCCCGCCCTGGCGAACTTCGAGGACCTTTCCGGGATGTGCGGTCTCCCGCCCTCGGTTCTTCAACAGTTTCCTATTGTGCGCGATTTCGGGTACTATAAACTGCACCGCAGCCCGATCCCGGTGTATTTTCATAAAGAACCTCTCGATCTTCGCGCGACGGATCGCGCCACTCCCTAAGATACGACGGAGGACACAGATTCATGAATCGCTTCACACGACGCCCTCGGACCGGGCTCCTTGCGAGGAGCCTTCTTACCCTTCTCGTTCTGAATCTGGCCGCGACGGCCCTGGCCGACGGGCTCAAGGACCGCTTGGTCGTCCGGAAGCTCGATAACGGGATGACGTTTCTCGTCTATCCGCGCCACACGGCCGCGACGTTCGCGGGCCGCATCCTGGTCGACGTCGGCAGTTCGGACGAACACATCGGAATCACGGGTGTCGCCCACATGTTCGAGCACATGGCCTTCAAAGGGACCGAGACGATCGGCACCCGCGACTACGAGGCCGAGAAACCCCTCCTCGAAGAGATCGACCGCGTTGCCGTCGAATTGACCGAGCTGCGCGCGAGCGGCGCCGACGCCGACCCGAAACGGATCGAGGAACTCCAAGCGCAATACGAAGAGCTGACCGAACGGCACCGCGCCCTGGTCAAGAAGGACGAGTTCGACGAGATCTACACCCGCAACGGCGGACAGGACTCGAACGCTTCGACCGCCTACGATCACACCAATTACTTCGTCACCCTGCCCTCGAACCGCTTGGATCTCTGGATGTGGATGGAGAGCGAGCGCCTGCTGCGCCCGGTCATGCGCGAGTTCTACGTGGAACGCAACGTGATCCTCGAAGAGCGCAACGCGCGCGTCGAGAACAGTCCTCAAGGGAAGCTGTGGGAGTGTTTCCTCTCTCAGGCCTTCGTCGCCCACCCCTACGGCGACCCGATCCTCGGATGGCCCGACGACATGCGCAACCTGACGCGCGCCAAGGCCGAGCGGTTCCGCGAACGGTTCTACGTCCCCGAGAACATGATCGCCTGTCTGGTGGGCGACGTCGATCCCGAAGAGGTTTTCGCTCTCGCGGAGCGCTACTTCGGGCGACTGCCCGCCGCGGCGACGAGTCGCGTGCGGCCCCCTTCGGAGCCCGAGCAAATCGGCGAGAGACGGGCCGAGGTCCTGCGCGAGGCCAACCCCGTTCTCATGATCGGCTATCACAAACCGCCGCTGCCCGATCGAACCGACGAGGTGGCCGACGTGGCGTCGATGATCCTGGCCGACGGACGCACCTCGCGTCTCTACAAGTCGCTCGTCCTCGACAAGCAGATCGCCACCCACGTGTCGGCGTTCACCGCGCCCGGGGACAAGTATGCCAACCTCTTCATCTTCTACGCCGTCCCGCGCGCCCCGCACACGATCGAGGAGGTCGAGAAGGCCATCTACGACGAGACGGCGACGCTGGCCGACGACGGGCCGACCACGCGCGAGCTCGAGCGGGTCAAGAACAGCCTCGACGCCGACAACAGTCGGATACTGCGGGGCAACGCGGGACTCGCCCGGCTCCTCGCCTATTTCACGGCGCTCACGGGCGACCCGTACTATCTCGATTCCTACATGGCGCAACTCAAGACCGTCTCGGCCGACGAAGTCAAGGACTTCATCCGGACCTACCTGACCGAGTCCAACCGGACCGTGACCTGGATCGCCAAGGCCGACGCCGCCGGGTGCAACCCAGTATTCTGAAAACGCCACCGCCGACCTTGCGTCGGTGGAGCGCTGATTATGCTCCAGAACGGCGCGATTGACCTCCCTTTCCTCCTTCCCCCTCCTCTTCCTCTCTGCCGGCGGCTTGGGCCGCCGGCAGAGAGGAAGAGGAGGGGGAAAGAGAACGCCTCGCAACTGGAGCAAAACCATCGCTCCACCGGTGTGAAACCGGTGGTGGCGAAGAATCGCGACACAAAACGCCTTCTTCAAGATGGTGGGCTCCGCCCCTCGTCCCCCCCCGCCCCCCCCTGACCCCGACCAAGAAGGGAGATACCATGTACCTGCTCCTTCCCTCCTCGCCGCCGGTCTCGAATTGACGCGGACGGGACGGCGGCGATAGGATTCGGTCGTCGGGGCGACGGCGATGGACACTTCCCAGACAATCCGGGAATGCAGGACGCGGCTCGAGAACCATTACGGTTCTCGGTTCAGGGGTCTGGTGTTGTTCGGTTCCCTGGCGCGAAACCTGGACACGCCCGAAAGCGACGTCGATCTTCTTGTCCTGTTGGACCGTCCGCTCGACTACTTCGTCGAGATGCGCCGGATCGTCGATCTTCTCTAGTCGATGCTGAAAAACGACGCATACGATTGATAATACTTGACTTGTGGGGCGGTTTCTGGTAGGGTATTTGCAGGATTTCACC
>JAFGFN010000133.1 GCA_016931035.1 Candidatus Sumerlaeota bacterium | reverse complement strand
GGTGAAATCCTGCAAATACCCTACCAGAAACCGCCCCACAAGTCAAGTATTATCAATCGTATGCGTCGTTTTTCAGCATCGACTAGATCTCGACGGTCGCTTCCAACACCCAAAGCAATTCAAGCAATTCGGTAGTGAATTGGCTGGCCCAGCGCTCAGGGCGGATGTCGTCGAGCGGAGATGACTTCTTGCCCGCGCCGCGTTTCATGCGGTATTTGAGCCACGACTGCACGACCTTCAACCCCGACACCTCGAACGCGAAAACCTCGGGCGCGACGGGGGCGAACTCGCCGTCGCCGACGCGTAGCGTGCGGGTGTTTTCGTTGTAGTCGAAATCCTCGGGGTAGCCCTCGGCATGGCCGGGCACAGCCTTCGCGCATCGGGCCGCGCCGCGCGGGACCTGGCCGCGCTTCTTCCCCTTGGGAACGAACCGCTCGCCGTAGGTGTGCAGCCAGAGCAGCCGCGCCCCGGCCTCACGCACTTGCTCAAACAGCGCGGCGTCTTTCGTGACCGGCACGCGCAGCTCGCGCGTCTCCAGTTCCTTGTGAAAGCGCGCCGTGAAGGCCGGTTGCGCCAGCGCGCCATAGACATACGCCAGAAAATCCTCCGGTGAGACCTTCTTGCGTTTGCGATAGGTGGAGGAGAGCAAGTCGAGCAAGCCGGGCAAGATGTTCGACTCCAAGGCATCGGCGGAGCGGTAAAGGGGAAGAACATCCTTTCCGCCGAACGAACCTCGGAGATGATGACGGTCGGCAATGTGCGAGCACGCAGTAAGAGCAGGCCCTCGTCCAAGCGGATGATTGAAAAGGCTCGTCAAATAGAGCTGCTTTGGCCCATACGCACGCCACAGATCGGGCCGAAGAAAGTCGCCCAAGCGGTTGTCGGCAAGAATCCATTGCCGATCAAACGATCGATATGAATAACGCACAATGCGCGGAGCCGGCGCATCTTGCGGCAAACGCGCCAACGGTTTTTCTGTGTGCCCGTTAGGAGGCGCTGATGGGCAAGGAGAACCGATTTTCCTATCACGCGTTTCTCTGAAGTACTCTGCCTGCCGATTGGATTTCAGGAGCGCACGCCACCGCACCTCCAAGGTGCCTTGATCGGAGCCGATGGGCCACGTCCTCTTGAACTCGCAACCGGTATGCTGCCACGGCATAAGATCGGTCAAGAGCGGCCAGGCGAAATAATCGCCCTTGCCCGCCGGGCGGAACGGGGCCTGCCAGTCGTCAGGGCAGCGCTCCCACTTCACTTTTCTGAAATCGGCGATGGCGTCGAGCGCGGCGAGCTTGGCGCCGCGTTCCCCCTCGATGCGGGCGTAGTGGACCCTGCCGGGTCTTTTCTGCCTCGCCTTCTTTGCGCGGACGGCCACGGCAATGGCGACGGGTGTCTGGATGGCGAAGACGTTGTCGCTCTTGCGCGTGCCGCGTCCCTCGCCGCCGAGATCGAGAATCCAGATCTCGTCGCACAGGCGGCGCAGGTGCTCGCGCATCCCGCAAAAGGCGTCGCCGTCGAGGTAGCTCGATGCGCTGATGAAACTGACGACGCCCGGTCCGTGGGCGGTCGGGTGCTCGAAAACCTTCCAGAGCGCCCAACGCCAGAAATAGACGTAGAGATTGCAGAGGTTCTTGACATGGACGCCGCGCCCGGCGGCGGTGGCGGGTGCGAGAAAGTCGCGAAAGATAGCGTCCGTGCCCCTCGGTGTGTCGCCCCAGCGGACCCAGCCGCCGGTGCGTGCCTTGTTGTCGATGGTTGCGGCTTCATGGCGGTCGTAGGGCGGGTTGCCCAAGCAGACGATGACGGGGACATTGCTCTTGACCCGGAGCGCCTTAGCGTGCTGCTCGGCGATGGGACGTAGGAAAAGAGGCAGTTGCGGCGGTTCGGCGTGAGGGCTCTCGAGCGTGTCGGTCAGGTACACGTGCGTGCCGTCTTGGGGTAACACCGCTCCGCGGTCGCGCAAGGCGCGACTGACGCGCAGTTCGCTCACGGCGTAGGGGCCGACCATCAGTTCGAAACCGTAGAGGTTCTTTGCGAGTTCCGTCGCCTGTCCCGCAACGGCGCCCGCGCCTTGCTCGGCCTCGACGCGGCCCAGGGCGTGTTCGATGACGCCAAGGAGATAGGCGCCCGTTCCCGCGGCGGGATCGAGCGTGACGACGCCGGGATCGGCGAAGCCGAGCGGCTTGTTCAGGCGATTGACGAGCAGGTCGTCGATCAAATGCACCTGGCAACGTACAACCTCCACCGGCGTGTAATAGGCTCCCGCGTCCTTCCGGAGCTTAGGGTCGTAGGCGGCGAGGAAGTCTTCGTAGAAATACAGCCACGGGTCTTCGGGACCGGTGAAGGTGGCGGGGGGCACGGCGGCGATGACGCGCAAGAGCAGATTGAGCGATGCGGCCATGTCCTCGCGCGCTCGGTCGTCTGTAAGAACCTGCAACGCGCGTGACAACAAGTTGTGCTGCGCGGAGAGAGAGCCTTCGGCACTCTTGAGCGTGAGCGGATCGGCTCCTTCGCTACGGCCCAGCAAGAGCGCGAAGGCGACGGTCTGGGCGTAGGCGTCGGCGAACTGCTCGTCGGGAGCGTCGGGGAACAAAAGCTGTCGCCAGTCCTGCGCCAGTTGGACAAGGGGCGAGGCAGGGTCCTTAAGCATGTCGGTCACGTCATCGCGCAACATTCGAGTCAGTGGAGCGAGCAACGCGGCGAACCCTCTGAGATCGATCTTGCCCCGACGGTCGGTGGGGATGACGGGCTCCCACGACAGGAAATCGCGCAGGAGCCGTTCGAGGGCGTGGGCATCCTGGGGCGCGACAGTCTTAGCGCCGTCGGCCGCGACATCGCCCGAAAGGCGCACGATCTTGTCCACGATCTCGCCGTCGCGGTAGAGCGCCCATTCGTTGCCGTCGGTGTAGAGTATGTTGGGAATGGCGGAGAACCGCTTGAACTGGTCGCGATTGCGACCCTTGAAGCGCTTGGCGGTTGCACCGACGCCGGGGGCCTTGAGTTCGACATAGCCCGCGAGCAACTGGTTGAGATGGACAGCGTAGTCGGGACGGCCGAGACGGCCGGGTAGTGGCGTCTCGCCGGTACAGACGAGATTCCATCCTAGGGTGTCGGCCACGCCCGTCATGAAGTTCTCGAAAGGCGCCCGCACCTGGTCTTCTGGCTCGCCAGGCGTGAGCTGCGTCATCCTCGCCGTCACGGCTGCAGCGAAGTTCCGCAACGCGGCAAGCAGTGTCTTGTCGGCGGTCATTTCGGAGTCTGTCCCTTCGGGAGACACGCCCGGTTTCGCACTACGGCGCACATCAATCTCAACCGGGAAGTACGCCTGCTCGCCCTGCGCCGTTCCTACCCCACCCAGGAGAGAATTGACCACACTCCCGGCACAGAAGCAACCCCGAGAGCGAGGCGCACCTTGATTCATCGCCAACGGGGAACCGAAACCGTGCCCCATACGTGAGATTCTCCGCCCCTGGCATTTCGGATGAAAAGTGCTTGATGGTTTCGGCGCGGCGGAGTAAGCCTAACGCTGAGTATTCCGCGCCGGACGGACCGACGACGCGTCTCGCCCCGGCCGCTTGAGAAGGAACCCCCGCTCCATGGCGATTCACCCCACTGCGATTGTCGATCCCCAGGCCGAAATCCATGAAACGGCCGAGATCGGGCCCTACGTCGTCATCGACGGCCAGGTCCGGATCGGGGCGCGAACCCGCCTGATGCCCTACGTCCACGTGGACGGCGAGACGACGATCGGCGAAGACAACGTCATCCATATGGGCGCCGTCATCGGCCACGGAGCGCAGGTCCTGGGCAAGGACCTGGAGCCGGGCCGCCTGACGATCGGCAACGGCAACACGATTCGCGAGTACGCCTCGATTCATCGCTCGTTCGTCGAGGGGGGCTGCACGGAGATAGGCGATCGCTGCTACATCATGGGTTTCAGCCACGTCGGCCACGACTGCAAACTGGGCAACGAGGTCATTCTGGTCAACGGCGCGCTTCTCTCGGGCCACGTCGAGGTGGGCGACAACGCCTTCATCTCGGGAAACTGCCTCGTCCATCAGTTCGTGCGCATCGGACGCCGCACAATGTTTCAGGGGCGCGCGGGCGTGGGCAAGGACGTGCCGCCGTTCATGATGGTCGCCGGGGTGAACAACGTCGTCGGGATCAACGTGATCGGACTGCGTCGCGCGGGATTCAGCGCCCAGGCGCGCAAGGAGATCCGCCAAGCCTACAAGATCCTCTGTCGCTCGGGCTTGAGCGTGCCCAACGCCCTGGCCAGGCTCCGCGAGGGCGGTTTCGGACCCGAGGTCCAAGAGATCGTCGATTTCGCCCGAGACTCCAAGAGAGGGATTTGCGGTTTCCGGGGCCGCCGACGGGGCGAACAAGACGACGGGGAAGAGGAATAGATGCCCGAGCAACCCAGCAGACCCGCGGCGAACGAACCGGGGAAGACGGACGCCTCCTCGAACGACCGCGCGATCGCGGAAATCGCAACGATCCTTCGCGAAAACCGGCGATTCGTCGTCTGCACGCACGTCCGGCCCGACGGCGACGCGGTGGGCAGTACGGCCGCGATGTATCACTATCTGAAGGCCAAGGGCAAGGAAGTGCAAGTCTACTTCCGCGGGCCGGTTCAAGAGAACCTGCATCGCTTTCTGACCAACGGCACGAACCGTCACGACGAGCCCTACCCGGCGGACTTCCCCGCCGAGGTCACGCTTTGTCTCGATTCGGCGGCGCCCGATCGAATCGTCGAGAACTTCCTCGAGTTGGCGCGCGGACGGATCGTCAACATCGACCACCACTATGCCAATCCGGGATTCGGAAGCGTCAACTGGGTCGACTCGGACTATGCGTCGGTGGGCGAGATGATCGCGTCGTTGTTCGAGACCGATCCCGACCCGGCCATCTGGACGCGCCCCATCGCCTCGGCGCTGTTCCTGGCCGTGGCGACCGACACGGGCAGCTTCCGCTTTCCCAACACCACGGCGAAGTCGTTCCATATCGCCGCGCGACTCGTCGAACGCGGCGCCGATCCGGCCGAGGTCGCCTCGTCCGTCTGGGCCGAGCGCAAGATGGAAACCATGCGGATCGCTTCGACCGCCCTGAGCCGCATGCGGTTCGAGCTCGACGGACGGCTCGTCTGGTCGGAAATCACGCAGGATCTGTTCCGGGCCAACGGGGGAGAGGAAAACGAGCCCGACAACCTGACGAGCGAGCTGCGCAGTATCCGCGGGACCGAGGTGGCGCTTCTGTTGCGCGAAACGCACGAAGGCACGGCGCGCGGCAGCTTGCGTTCGTCCGACAAGGTCGACGTGAGCATAATCGCCGAAGAGCTCGGCGGGGGCGGACATCCCCGCGCCGCCGGCTTCGAGATCCAAACGCCCTACGGCCAAGTGCGCGACAAGATTCTTAATACGGTATGCGAAGGCGTCCGGCGACAGATCGGGCCGCCGAGCGCGTGCTAGGCGACGCGCCGCACGAGTCTCGCCAATCCCAACGATCCATTCGGGGTTCCGATATGTCCAAGGCGATCTGTGTCTATTGCGCTTCGAGCCGTGAATTGACCTCCGTCTATGTCGAGACGGCGCGCGCCCTCGGCCGCGCCATGCTCGATCGAGGTCATTCGCTCGTCTATGGAGGCGGCAACATCGGCCTCATGGGCGAGCTCGCCCGGACCATCCAGGAGGGAGGAGGCCGCATCGTCGGCGTGATCCCTCGCGCCTTGCGCGACCTGGAACTCGCCTTCGAGGCCGTCGAGGAACTCATCGTCACCGAGACGATGCACGAACGCAAGGCGACCATGGCCGCCCGCGCCGATGCGTTCATCGCCTTGCCGGGAGGGTTCGGGACGTTCGAAGAGATTTGCGAAGCGATCGCTCACCGCCAACTCGGCCTGCACCCCAAACCCTGCGTCATCCTCAACGTCAACGGCTACTACGATCCGCTCATCGGGCAATTCGAGCGCGCGTTCCGCGAAGGGTTCGTGTCGGAGCGATTCCGCGAAAACTACAGCGTCGCCCGGTCGGTCGCCGATGCCCTCGATCTAGTCGAGTAACGATCTACGAGTCGCGAGTTGCGAGCCGAACGGTTTTCTTCCAGGCCGGAACCAGGGCGCAGTGGAACGTGTCGAAGAAGTACGACGTGAAGGCCGTGCGGAACGCCGCCGCCGCGCGCAGCCGGTCGTCCAGGGCGACGTGCGTCGCGCCGCGGAAGTAGTTGGCGAAATAGTCGTCGGGACCGGCGGGCTCCACGCGGTCGAGCACGGCCAACGCCACCGCGGGTTCGCCCGACTGAGTCAGGCAACAGGCGTAGAACGCCTGAGCGCCGGGCGACGAGGGCGACCGATCGAGGACCTGGGCCAGGACGTCGCGCGCCTCGAACCAACGTCCGTTCTCGCCCAGAGCGGCGGCGTAGAGCATCGCCGAATAGTCGTCGGCCTTCAACGTCTCGACCCCCTCGGATTCGAGCCATCGCAATGCGTCGGCGCTTTTTCCCGCGTCCAATGCCTTCTCGATCTCCACGATGCGGCGCTTGAGCGAGTTCCCCGGCGCCTTCTCTCCCGAAGACGTGTCCTCGGGATCCGCGCGACGCGATTCCGGATGGGATAGGAGAAAGCGTTCGATCGCCATCGCCGCGAGCGAAAGATGGAAAGGGTGGGTGACAAGGGGACAATACGGCCGATGCGCCGACTCGCCGATGCGCCGCCATTCCGCCAACGCCTCGGATCGGCGCGCGACTTCGAACAAAGCGATCGCGCGAACGCTCGAGAAGATCGGATTGAACTCCGAACGATCCTCTTCCGCCGCTTGGACTCGATCCAAGGCGGCGTCAAACTCCCCCGCGAGAAGATAGGCCAAGCCCGACTCGGCCAGAGCGACGCGCGCGGGAAGACCCAGTTCGCGCGCGCGACCCCACGCGCGTTCCGAGGCTTCGGGCAGACCGGCGTCGCGCAGGAGCGCGGCGGCGTCGCGCCAGACGTAGCGGGCATTCTCGCGCGCGGCGAGCTCGACGGGATCGGTCTCCGCCAAGGGGGCGAGGAGTCCGCGCGCCTCCGCGAATTCTTCCCGGTCGACGCGGCTTCGGGCCTCGCGAAGAACGGCACGGGTGAGTTTGAACATCATGACGGAGGCTCCCCCTCGGTTCCACGCTCATCGCGCCCTACCGACTCTCCACGAACAAACCATGCCGCAGGACGCGGCGGTCCACAAGCTCAAGATCCACGTCTGGGATCTGGACAACCGACGCCCACCCCACCCAGGAAACGCGATTCTCGAGTCAAACCTTCCCCCCTACACATCGAGCGAGAAGGAAGCATCGCAAGATCTAGTCTCGTGTCCCAGGTGTTGGGTGTTCGCCGCACTATCCCCAGCCCGCGCAGCGGGCGGCATAAGGTTAGCCACGGGCGTCAGCCCGTGGGAAAAAACGCCTTCTCTCACAAGAGCCCCCGCAGGGGGCGGCATAGAATACACCAAATACTCTTAGGACACGACACTAGGGCGAGCGGGACGGAACAGTCGCGCCCGAAGAACGGGTCGGTCCCTGAAGCGCCTCTTTTCGCCTCTCGAGCGATTCCATCGCGTTGAGCCATTTGCGGGTTCTTCCCCATTCTTCGCGCGTGAGTTCGAGCGTCGCCGTCCATCCCGCTCGGAGCCTCACATCCGTCGTGTGAGGATACGGATGAGGAAACGGCTCGCCCGGTTTCCAGAACCGGAAGCGAACCGTATAATCGCCCGGATCGAGACGAACGACGTCTCCTTCCTGACCGTGGAAGAAGCATCGCAACGCCTCGCGAGACGACGCGCCCTCGCCCGTCGGCGCAAACTCCACCTGCCCCGCCAGGCTGCTCGGCGCGATCGCGATTCGAAGCGTGGCGCTGGACGAACGGTCGAACGACCGCGTCTCCGACACGGCGACGGCGATGGGACGCAAGTCGCGCGCGGCGGCCTCGACCGGGTCGAATCTCTTGCGAACAACCTGGACCGCACCGGGGCGATCCGGAAGATCGGGCGCGACATTGTCGGCCGCTCGCGCCGACCCACTCAGGAGACCAAAGAGAGAGACCACGAAAACCACGGTGCTCGATCGTGCGACGGGATTCGTCATGGCGCGGGATTCTCCTCCTTCGACGGGCGCGGCGCGTAGAGGAAGATCGTCTGAAGCGGCGGCTCGCGCGGGAGAACGGCGACCGCGACGTAGCGTCGCCGCACGGCGTCGAGCATCGCGGGCGTATAGCGATTGAAAAACCGGTTCGGGTCCGTCAGATCCTGATGCGCGACGATGAGGGAGAATTCCCCTCGATCGAGACGTCGGACAAAAGGCGTCTCGTCCCACTTCCCCTCCAGAGCCAGCTGCGTCATGATGAAATTCTGAAACTCCACCTCGCGCCCCGCGCGGAGCGCGTAGATCGGGTCCTCGCTCAGGACGGGTCCGGGACGGCTCTCGATCTCCCGCACGACTCGGTCGCCTTGAATCAGCGCCGAGACCGTCGGCGCCGGTGCCGAACGGCAGAGCGAAAGGAAGATCGGACGATAGCGAGCCGCCTGAAACACGAGAAGCGCGAGGACGATCGCGCAAAGAGCCTGATTCGTCCAGCGTCGGGGTTCAAGTCGCACTCGTCCGAGAAGGACGCCGAGCTCCGCGCCGAGGAAGACGGCGACGGCGCAGGCAGGTTCGAGGAGATAGTTCTCCGCCGCGCCCGATTTGGCCAGCGAGAGGAACGAGAAAACATTCATCGTCAGGTACGCGAGGGCCAGACCGCGGATCGACGGTTCCGATTTCGGATTGCGGATTGCGGATTGCGGATTGAAAGGACATGACTCCGAAGACCGGAATCGGCACAGCGCGTGGATCGCCAGAATTCCGATGGCGACAATCAGGGGATAGGAGAGGATCCACGCGAGTCGGATCCACCAAGCCAGCTCGTTCCAGTGCATGACGTTGCGGTTATAGATCACGAGATGCAGCCAGTACTGCCCGCGCGTCCCAATACACAAAGCGAGAAGGGGAATCGCCGCCAGAACGGCCATCTCGACGAAGAAGCGAACCGCTCCGCGCCGGTCGTTCGCCAGAAGCCAGATGAGACACGCCGCCGGGGCCGCGACGACGGTCTGTTTCGCGAGAAGCGCCAGGGCGAACAGCGCCGCGGCGGCAAGGCGCCACTCGCGTGGACGTTCGCTTCGCACCGACGCAGCGAAGAGCCACAGCCCCCAAAGCGTCAGGGCCACGGCCAGAACGTCGACCCGAGCGTACGCGCTCCAACGAAGCCACGACCGACTCGACAGAACGAGCATCGGACACAGACTCGCGAGCAGAACGCAACGTCCGGCGGTCCACACGATAGCCCCGACCGCCACAATCGCCAGGAGCGCGGCCGCGGCGTTCAACCATCGTCCCGGCGCGAGCGAGGGTCCCGTCCGACGGGCGAAAACGCTCCACAACGCAGGATACAGAGGCGGATAGTTGTCCATCAGGTACGGCGGCTGGGCGATCGACTCGTAGAGGCCGCGCCCGTCGGCGAACCGCAACGCCTGATCGAGCATATAGCCTTCTTCGGCGTCGAGCTGATACGGAAACACGGCGGCCTGGCGAATTCGATCGAGCGTCAAGCCGCTATAAGCCGCGAAGACGGCGACCAGGACCGCCACGACCCAGAACGGCCATTCCCCGGCCGGATTCGCTCCGGCGCAACGACAAAGCGGGGGACGGGTTTCATTCTCGGTCACGGGGTATCTCGGTTTGAAGAAAACGACGCGCGGGGCGTGAAACGCCCGCCCCGGCGCTGCGCCGCCGCGCTTTCGACCATAGATGAAACGGGTTGCGAAAGTCAAAGGCGGCGTGGGAGAATCCATCGCGGATTTCGGATCTCGGATTGCGGAATGCTGAACGAAAAAGGCGAACTTCAAACTTGCGAAGGCGGAACAGGGATTTCGTCCGAATCCCCCGCGTCCCAATCCGCAATCCGCAATCCGCAATCCGAAATCCCGTATCGCAAGATCGCAGTGCTTCGTTTGGGCGCGATGGGCGACCTGTTGTTCACGACGCCCGCTCTGCGGGGTCTCAAGGCGCGCTTCTCCGGTTCCCATCTGACCTATATCGCCCTCAAGAAGTGGAAGTTCCTGTTTCGCGGGAGCCCGACGGTCGATCGGTTCTTCGGCCTCGCGTATCGCGACCCCAAGGCACTGGGATCTCTCCGGCGCGAATCGTTCGATCTTCTCGTCAATCTCGACGAGACCGAGGAGGGCGCTCGTATCGGCCAGGCTATCGAAGCCCGCGAACGGCGCGGACACCGGTGGATCGACGGACGCCTCGCGCCCGACGAACACAGCGCGCCGCTCTCGCGCGAGAAATCCGCCCTCATGCGGCTCTATTGCGAACGAATCTCCTATCCCGAACTCTATTGCCGGATCGCGGGAGTCGAGATCGACGATCCCGGACGTTACGACCTGAATCCCGGACGATGGGCCGCTTGGCGCGCGGATCGTTTTCTTCGGTCGCGCGGACTCGCCGGCGAAACGCGACTCGTGGCCGTCCACACGCATTCGCGCGGAATGGCTTCCAAGACGTGGCCGCCCGAGGCGGTTCTCGAGGTCGTGCGCGCCTTGCCCGAGACGCGTTTCGTCGTCCTGGGCTACCGGCCCGACCGCGCCGAGACGCGCATTTTGGAGTCGGAGGCGAATCTCGTCGTTTCCTACGATCCGATCCCAGTCCAGGCCGAGATCTTGCGCCGTTGCGCGTTGTTCGTCGGGATCGACTCGGGACCGCGCCAAGTCGCGGCCGCCGTGGGGACCCGCGCTTTGTGTCTTTTCGGTCCCCGGCCTAAAGAGACCCTTCCCGAGCGCGCGGGCGACCGCGCCCTGACCGTCGATGCCGATTGCGCGCCGTGTTTCGAGGAGAAGTGTCCTCGCGAGACGGTTTGCATGAGACAAATCGACCCCGCGCGCATTCTGAAAGAGATTCGCGAGACGATCGGGGACGCCGCAGACAAATGGGACAAATAGTCGCCGGTTGCGGTTTCAAGACCGAGAGGACGAAAGGAGTCCCGACATGGAAGAATACGCGCGTATCGCCGTGCTGGAAAACGAAGTCGAGGCCCGGGTGCTCGACGACCTTCTGACCGAGCGCGGCATTCCCCACGCCATTCAGTCGTATCGCGACCTGGCCTACGACGGTCTGTTCCAGATGCAGAAGGGATGGGGACACGTCGAGGCGCTCGTCTCGCGCCGCGACGAGGTCCTCGAAATTCTCGACGACCTGCGGCGCGGAGAGAGTGAAGGCGAGTAGACCGCGCGGCAGTTTTGTCTTGAGGTCGGGAGGGTTTTCGCCTAAGCGATGGGTATGAGCGCCGCGCGCAAAGACATTCTCTTCTACGCCAACGCCCCCAACAACTACGTCTGTTTCCGCCCTCTGTTCGAGGCGCTAAGGCGGGACGACCGGCTTCGAGTCTGGCTCGCTTCGACTAGCGTCGTCCTCCCGCGTTCGCGCGATTTCTACGCCTCGCTCGGCGTCGAGCACGATCGCGTCATCCCCCGGTGGCGCGCCCGCTGGCAACGGTTCGATCTCTACGTCAGCCCGAACATCGCCGTCATTCCGCGCCGCGCGCGCACCCGAGTCCAGATGTTCCACGGCGTGTCGTTCAAGGGCAAGCCCTACACCGACAGTATCCGGAAGTACGACTATCTCTTCACCGTCGGTCCTTACATGAAGCGCCGTTTCGCGCGCGACGGATTCTTCGAGGAGGGCGATCCGCGCCTTCTCGAAATCGGGATGCCCAAGACCGATGCGCTCTTCCACCCTCCAAAGGACCGCGCCGCCGTCGCGCGCGAACTCGGGTTCGACGACCCGTCGCAGCCGCTCGTTCTCTACGCCCCGACGTGGCGCAAGGAATCGTCTCTCTACGGCCTCGGGCGCGAACTCCTGCGCGAGCTGCCGCGGCGGGGCCGCAACCTCATGGTCAAGCTCCACGACCACCACTACGATCCGAAATCGAACCCGGTCGACTGGCGCGCCGAATGGCCCCGGCTGCGTCATCCGCGCCTGGGCGTGATCGAGGACCCCGACATCGTCCCCTACATGGCCGCCGCCGACGTTCTGATCAGCGATCTCTCTTCGGTCACGAACGAGTTCACCCTGCTCGATCGTCCGATCGTCTTCATCGACGTCCCCGAGCTCCGCGCCAAATACGGGCAGACCCTCGACATGGAAGAATGGGGACAGAAGACTGGGACAGTCGTGAAGAGCATGGAAGAGCTGATCGCCGCGATCGACCAGGCCATCGCCCAACCCGCCCTCTTGAGCGACGTGCGCCAGGCGGCGGCGCGCGATCTCTTCTTCCACCCCGGCCGCGCGACCCAGGCGGCCATCCAAGGCGCCTACCGGGTTCTCGGCATTCCTGCGCCTGGCTCCTCCCTTCTGAAGGGCGCGAATGAGAAAACCCTACCAATCCGTCCCGGAATCGGGTAGAAAAGTGACCGGTTGTCCGGCGCGGACGACCGCTTCAGTCGGACGCTCCGGACCCATCGGGACGGAATCGATCCTCCTCTGAAAGATCCGGTCATGCCTTCGCCCGGCGCGAATGTCTATCGCCTCGTGCGTTCCATGCGCCCCGTGCAATGGACGAAGAACCTGCTTGTCTTCGCGGGCCTTCTCTTCTCCGCCAACTACGGCAACCCGGGACTGGCGCTCCGAGCCGTTGCGGGGTTCGCCCTGTTCTGCCTTGTATCGGGCACGATCTATATCTTCAACGACTTGGTGGACCTGGAGGCCGACCGCGTTCATCCCCGCAAGCGCAGTCGGCCCCTCGCGGCGGGTCTTGTGTCTCCGCGTCTGGCGCTCGCCTCCGCCGTCGTGATCGCAGCCGCCAGTTTGACGGCCTCGTTTGCGCTTTCTGCGCCGTTCGGCCAAACGATCCTGGCCTATTTCCTGGTCACCATCCTCTACTCCCACGCGTTCAAGCACGTGGCCATCCTCGACGTCATTCTCCTGGCGTTGGGTTTCGTCCTTCGGGCGATCGCCGGCGTGGTCGTGATCCGCGTCGAAGGCGGCCCTCTGGTGCCGATGACCCCCTGGTTCGTCGTGTGCGTGTTCTTCGCCGCCCTGTTCATCGCGATCTGCAAACGACGGCAGGAACTCACGTCGATCAACGACGCCGTGAATCACCGTCGCGTTCTGGAGGAATACTCCGAGGCGTTTCTCGATCAGATGATCTCGGTCGCGACGGGAACGACCGTTCTCTCCTATGCGATGTGGCTCATCGCCGGGATGCACGGCGACGCCGGAACCGGCGCGGCCGGATTGGCGGCGTCCAACGCGAACCTGACGATGATCTCGACGCTGCCGTTCGTCATCTACGGCATCTTCCGCTATCTCTATCTCGTCTACCAAAAGAGCGAGGGGGGCGAACCCGAACGCCTCATCCTCAAAGACAAGCCGCTTCTCCTGACGGTTGTCGCCTGGCTCGTTATTGTTGTCTGGCTCCAGAAATAGTCGATCCTGAATAACGCCCCATCACGCCGCGAGCAGCGTAGTGACGGTTGACGCATGGCGTCTGGACCCCAATTCTCTCATCGT
>JAFGFN010000132.1 GCA_016931035.1 Candidatus Sumerlaeota bacterium | reverse complement strand
GATTCGTTTCCCATGTCGCGCTCCAGGTGGGTCTCGGGTCCAGGGATGCCAGACCCCTCGGGTAGTGTCAAACCGAAAAGAGGGTCCGACGCAGGATGCGAGAACAGCCGGAATGGAAAAAGGGAATGCGGGGAGGACCGGGGAGGGGTCAGGCGGCGAGGGAGCCGTTGGCGAAACCCCGGGAACGCCGAGCTCCAGCTCGGCTCTTTTCGTTTTCTCGTCGGTCCCGAGCGCGGCTCGGCATCTTTCGCCTTTTCGTCCGTGCCGAGCGGGCGCTCGGCGTTCCCAGGGCGCCGCGAAAAACGGGCTAGCCCCCGATGCTTATCTCTTGCGGTTCTTCGCGCTCCCGCGTGAACTCCTTCGCGAGTCTCGCTGAGTCGGGATTCCGCGTCTCTCTGTCGATTTGGAATACGGCCCTTGTCGCCCTATTCCTGAAAAACGGGTCCGGATTACTGCCCTCCGCCATGTCTATCAGCTTCTTTGTGTTCTCGGGACTGCTGTTGCGCTGGAGGAACTCGATCATGTCCTTTCCCATGGCCTGGCCGTATCGGGTCTTCAACATGCGACACTGATATTCGTAGGCGGCGGGCGAATCGGTGAAACTGAACTCCTCACATGCTAGGAATGCACTGCGGCCATGCGTGCCGAAAGCACGATCCGCCATGGCGGCGAAGTACTCCTTGGCCTCATTCTCATCGTACTTTCGAATGTGCAATTTCACATCCGCCCGCACCTCTTTCCCGCTGCCCGGCAATGTCTCGCACATCACCGCCACGGTGTAATCGCCTTCGGGCAGGTTTGTCGAGCACCATCGGTTCACTATGACGGTATGGGTTGTCTGCTCGCCCGGCTGCAACGTCTTTCTGGGTCGGCTATGCAGTCCCCCCTCACGTAGTCCGAATCGCCCGTGTTGGCAGACGGTTGTGCCATTCTCGTCCAAGGCGGCCATCCTGGTTGTGCCTATCCCATCCCAGCCAAAGTCGACGCGCGCGGGCGACTTGCCCGCATTCGATACGTTGATGTTCGCCAGTACCGGCTGACCCGGGAAAACGTCCGTCTCGGAAAGGCTGACCGTCCATACGAGATCGTCCGAGCTCGTCGTCGCGTCTGCCGCCACGATTCGAGTAACGCAAAGACAGAAAGATGCAATGAGCAGACCAGACAGATACGCTTTCATGTTTTCTCCTCCTTGCCACGGCGGCCCGAGAATCCCGCACATGGATTTCGCCTCTATTGCCCAGGCAGAAGATGCTCCACCGTAGTGGTGCATCCAGTTTTGGTGCAACGATAATACCATAGATCTCCGGAAACATGCACTGTGTGGGTTATCTCGTTTCGCATGATTTCCTGCTCGTATCCGTCTTGATTCACATGACTGTACGTTTGAGTTGCGGTGTACGTGTCATATCTATAGGGCGTCGAAAACCCCGGCATCATATGCTCGTCATGCATCCAGCCCTTCGATGCATCCTCACAAGATACTGTCAAACCGAAAAGCGGCGCCGACACAGGGTGGGGTGCGGGACGCGCGGCAACGCTCGGGGAGAGTATCTCCCGCGTTGGCTACGATGCCGATCGGAGTTCAGCAGCGGAATCGGGCTATTCCGTGACTACTTCGTCGAACGAGACGGCGAACGTGCGCACGGCGGCCGCCGTCGACTCGACGGCGAACTCGCGGAGCCGCGGCGTTGCGGTCTGAGTCGAGGTGGTTCGGGTGTCGGAGCCGGTCGGTTCGGAGGGAAGCGCTCCTTCCGTCTCGGATCGCTCGACGGGCTCGCCCCACTCGATCGTCGGGCGGTCGTCGCGCTCCTCTCCCCAGTTGGCGTAGAGCAAGGTCTTGGGCAAACCGGTCGAGACGGACTCGCAATAGGTAGAAACATCGCCGCCCGCGAGGGCTCTCTCGACGTCGAAAACCCTCACATCGAGGGTCGGTGTAGTTTGCGCGTCCACCTCCCCATGCGGCGCGAAGAGAGCCAAGCTGCGTCCGTCGGGCGACCAAGGCGATTCGGTCGAGTCCGGCGACATTCGGCCCGGGTGGAGCCAGTGGGGACCCGGGTGGCTTTCGACCCAGTCGCGCGTGGCGTCGAGCAGCGACCGGAACTCGGAGGGCGTCATCGACGGGTCCGGGACGCAAGGCGCGTGGAAGGGGTAGACTTGGACGGCGTCGATAGCGAGGACCGATGAGCCGTCGCGGCGAGAAATAAGACGGGCGATGTGGCGGCCGTCGGGCGAGGCGAAGGCGGTGAGGCCCGTCTCGGGAAAGTTCGGCTCGCCCGTACCCGCCGGGATTTCCCACGCGTAGATCGCGCCGGTGGCGAGATCGACGATGGTCTCTTGGACCTTTCCCATGCCACGAGCGTAGTTCTGGAGCCCAACGAAGTTCTCACCGTAGAAGCGGCCGAAGAAGTAGAACTGATCGTATGTCTCGGGTATCGGTACGACGGCCAGGTCGTTCCCCTTCTCGTCGCATACATGCAGTTTGAGCGCGATCTCATTGGGATCGAATTGCTTCCATCGTTCGTCGAGACGCCCCTGAATCGCGCGCGAGCCCGAAACGGGGCGCTGCGTTCTGTCCATCCGCTCCACGTACATCAGTTTTCCAGAAGGAGAGGGGTCGAATTCCAGAGAGAGCAAACTGCACCCTGTATTGAGAAGCACCTGCGTTGGGTGATGTTTCCAGACCTGACCATTCGAAGTCGCGAAATGCGTACCCTCCCATAAGGCCTGAACGTTCTCGGCCAACATGCAGTGCAACAACACGGCGAAGATTGCCGCGATACAGTACGTCTTCTTCATGATTCCCTCCTCATGGCTTGACTATTCTTAGGTTCGTTACTCCGAGAATGCCCATGTTGTCGGGATGAATCCCCAGTGCAGATCCGTCAGTTGTCTCAACAAAGACGTCGATATGCTTCCTGTCCATGGCCTCGTTGTAATTGAGAGGCCCAGTGTCCTTGAGGCCGACCTCTTCGCCCTCTGAGATCGCTCGGGGGATACCCAGCCGCCCAGGCGGCATGACAGCGATCTGGCCTTCGACATAGTCCGCCAGGCCGATGACCCGATACGCGCTGTTCAAGTTCATCAGACTTCGATAGTGCCTTGGGGGAGTCGAGGCCGTATCGTCCCACCAGAAGCACGCTCCGTCCTGGTGAGAGAGGTCCCCACCGCTCACGCTGAGCGCATTGCTGAAGTAGTACACTTGCCTCGCATCGTCCCACCGGATGTACTTTGCCGGAGGCGAACTCCCAGATCCCTTTAGCAACCCGCTTTGAGTTCGCACACGATGCAGAATGCCGGCTCCGTTCATGCGCACCGCGCCGGCGAAACCGCCCGCGGTGTAGATCGTCGTGATCGTCCCGGAGATGTCGGCCGGGATGTTTGCGGTGCACGGATCCGGGAAGTAGTCGTTCAACTCGTACGGAGCGTAGTAGAACGTGATCGTTCCGCTCTGGATGGCGATTTCGGTCTCTTCCTCGAGCACCACGCTCTCGCCCCCCGACCCGCTCACCGTGCACTGGATCGTGCGCGGCCCCAGGTCGGTCCCGCCCACATGCACGCCGACGCCGGTGGCGAAACGCCCCGACACAAGGCTCTCGGTCAACTCGGCGCCGCTCAGCAAGTCCTCCGAATAGTACTCGTCCTTTGCGGGCGAGGCACGGAACATTTTCATGTTTTCCTGCGACCACTCAAACGTGGAGTCCGCCGCAAGCTCCGCCGGGGCTACTCCAAACCCCTGCTCGTTGCCCGCCTCGATCTCCGCCGGCGCCGGGCCTATGCCCACCACCGTAAACGATTCGCTTGCGCCGATGGAGTCGAGCAGGGCGCTGTTGGAATACGAGAAGTAGAGGCAGCAACTGTTGCGGTGGCACGAGGCCGCAAGTCCCTCGACCGTCACGACCGTCTGGTCCGAGGGGCCGACGATCTGGAAATGCGGCTCGCCGCAGCTGCAACCCGTCGAGGAGGCGCTCCAACTGAAACAATACGTCTCCCCCTGCTGCGGCGATGGAGTGACACTTGCCGAGAGGGTCTTGGTCTTGCCGACGGCCAAGAAGTCGATACTGTCGATCTCGACATGGGGCGTCGGGGTCGGGGTGGGAGTCGGACTGGGCGTTGGAGTGGGCGTCGGCGTGGGGGTCGGGGTCGGCGTCGCTTGGCCTGAAATCTCGAATTGCGCCGTCGCCGTGAGCGAGATCGAATTCATGACGCCCGGCGCCGCGGCCTGGGTTTGCGCTTGCAGCGAGATCGTATGGCTTCCCTCGGCGGTGAACGAAACCGTGGCCGACCGGCCGTCGGGCGAGGTCGAGACGATCTGCGCCCCGCCACCAACATTCCACTGGCACGACCCCGGAGAGATCGACACAATCGAGGCGGGCGCGAGTTGGGCCTGGAGGGTCGCTTGGCTCAATCCCCAAGAGGAATCGCGACCTCCTTTGTCATGGTTCCCGCTCCAACACCCGTCCGGTACGAGATTCTGTCCCCTGAGACGTGGAAATCACGCATTGCGCCTTCCTTCGCCAGCCGTTGGGTCTTGCCGTCAGCGGTGCAGATCAGGTCGATTTCCTGCGACGTGACGGACAGCAACCTCACATTGTCCAGAAAACGAAACAACTCAACGCCGTAACGATAGGAGACAAGAGGGGTAGCCGACTCTGAAGCAAGATCGTATTTGAACACGAGAGTCGATCCCTCGGCTTTCTGAGGGGGTCTGCACACCGAGAAGACGGCGAGGCTCGCGTCCGGCGACCAGGCGGCGTTCTTCTCGTACTGAAACCAGTCCATCTTCCCGACCGGCTCGGGGAGGATCGTCTTGGTCTGTCCGGACGATACCTCCAACAACTTGACCGCACAGGGTGTCACCCTTCCTCCACCCTGAGCTGTGAATTCCGAACCTGAAGGGTGGGCATAGTAGAGGAGGTAGCGATCGTCGGGCGAGAAGAAGTAGCCGCGATTGTCGAAACCATCCGACACCCGTACCGAGACGGTCTTGCTGGACACGTCCACGATCGCAATGTCGCTCGTGTCAGGTTGCCACTTGGGGACCCCCACGGCAAGATAACGACCGGACGGCGACACTTCGAAACACCCTGGATGAGGGGGACTCTGCCAGCCAAACACCCACCCCGAATCTTTAGAATCGAGGAGTGGGGCGACATCGCCCGACTGACGGTCGTATACGAGTATCTCCATGGGGAGCGCGGCATCGCCGGAGCCGCCGGTTCTGCGTCCGACAAAATACGTTCTTGTCTCTGTTTCAGCGGAAAGCGTGCCGGCCCTCTCGAAGCCGCTCTCTTGGGCCACTCGCCAAAGATCGAGTCCCGAATCCGCCGCGCGTGGGGCAACTGGGAACAGGCATCCGAGCAATACAGCCCAAAGGACAATCGCGATCTCTCTTTGCATGGTGCTCTCTTCCTCCTTTGTGCGGGATCGAGATTCAGGCATCCCAACACCTGCGGACTTCCTCATTCAAGCACGTCGCTATCCGATCGAGGATTCCTCGCATCTGCGTTATCCATTCGCCGAACCCCCTCACGGTTTCCCGTACCAAGTCACGCTTGTGACCTTCCGTGTGGGAATCGCCAAATTGACAAGTCCAATCATGTACTCCACCGAATTCGTACCCCATTCGCTTGGATTCGCCGGGGAGTTGAATTCCCACAAGCTCCCCGACATGTCGACGCTCGCGGTCGCAACGTGATCTGATTGGGGGCCTTGAAAGTGCAGGACGTCCCCCTCTCTCACATACATCATGCGATCGGTCCAATCCCAAGGGTTGGTTGGCGGCTGCGCAGGATCGGGGGGCGCTTCGTAGAGCACCTGCACTCCCCGAGGCGCGAAAGGCGGCACTCCACCCGACCAGTGACCTTGGTAAGCGTGACTTGCCGCCCCGATGCAATTGCCCGGCGCCAGGACAGGTCCGCCGT
>JAFGFN010000131.1 GCA_016931035.1 Candidatus Sumerlaeota bacterium | reverse complement strand
GGGCTCCTTCGGAGCCCTTCCATCCGGGGCTATTCACATTGGGCTCCTCCGGAGCCCTTCCAGACGGGGACCTTTCACCTTGGGCTCGTCCGGAGCCCCTCCAGACGGGGACCTTTCACCTTGGGCTCCTTCGGAGCCCCCTACGCCCTACGCAATCCATTATCCTCCGTAAACCCGACCTTGCGTAGACCGTGTCCTACCGAGTAAACCGTGCCCTACCGAAACGATACCCCGCACGAACCATACCTCTCGCGTATTACGCCCAGCCTTGCAGAGAAGGGATCCCCATCAGTTCCTGCGCTTCTCCCATCTTCTCTAGTGAACCGATGTCTTCGGCTCCCTGGTCTCCTCGGCTCCCTGGTCTCCTCGGCTCCCTGGTCTCCTCGGTTCCCTAGTCTCCGCGGTTCCCCAGTCTCCGCGGTTCCCTGGTCTCTTCGGTTCCCTGGTCTCTTCGGTTCCCTGGTCTCCTCGGCTCCCTGGTCTCCTCGGTTCCCTGGTCTCTTCGGCTCCCTGGTCTCTTCGGCTCCCTGGTCTCCTCGGTTCCCTGGTCTCTTCGGTTCCCTAGTCTCCGCGGTTCCCCAGTCTCTTCGGTTCCCCGAAGGGGAACAACTTGAATAGCCCTGGGTGAAACCCAGGGACCCGCGCCCCCCATCTTATCCCGACCCCGGAGGGGTCGAACAGCCACATCGAGCTCGGGCCGAAGACCTTGCATGAGGGCTGTCTTTCTCTGCCCTTCATTTACCACCGGCTTTCCTCTCCACAAAGGGTCAATCCCTCGTAGCGTCGAAACACCCCTACCGACTCGACGCCCGGAAGGTCTTGCACTCTTCCAGCCGAAGCTCGCCGCCAGACCGCGTGACCGACCACATGTAGAGGGTGTCTCCCTCCTCGTTACTCGTCACATACAGACCCGTGGCCGCGCTGCTGAACGGAGTTCCGGCCATCGCCGGAGATGCAACATCGGGAACGTGATCCATGATGAGGCCTATTCCAATCAGACACAGACCAACCGCAATCGCCGCCCCCACAGATCTCCAGAATCTCGACTCTCCAAACTCTCCAAACTCTTTCATTGCCGCGTCTCCTTTCTCCTGGCGGTTCACTCGCTTTCTCGCCATGAGGAGTACGACACCCCCCGGGGCTGCATCACGGGGCAATCGTCGCCATATCGCTCTCCGCCAGCCTATCTCCGTCAGATCGCCTCTTCCAACCGCTTCAACAACCCCGAGACGATGATGTCGAGCTTGGGCTCGGCGGCCTGGGCCACGGCGATGATCTCGCGGATGTCGGCCGGTTTCAGCGCATCGGGCAGACATTCGTCGGTCACGGTCGAGATCCCGATCACCTTCATCCCACCCTGGTTCGCCACGAGCACCTCGGGCACCGTGGACATCCCGACAATGTCGGCCCCCCACATCCGAAACGCGCGGTACTCGGCCCGCGTCTCGAGGTTCGGTCCCGGCACTCCGACCAGCACGCCGCGATGCGTGCGAATCCCCGCCCGGAGGGCGACGTCCTCCGCCACCTCGATCATCTTCCGGCTGAACGGCGCGGACATGTCGGGGAAACGCGGCCCCAGCTCGTCGTCGTTCGGCCCCAGAAGCGGATTGTCTCCGAACATGTTGATCATATCGGAAATGAAGACAAGCGATCCGCGCCCGATCGACGGATTCATGCTCCCGACCGCGTTCATCACCACCATCGCCTCGCACCCGAGCGACCGCATCACGCGCACGGGGAACGTGACCTGCTTCATCGTGTACCCTTCGTAATAGTGGAACCGGCCCTGCATGACGTAGACCGGTTGGCCGCTGAGCGTCCCCAGGACCAGGTTCCCGTGGTGCGATTCGACGGTCGAGATCGGAAAGTGCGGAATCTCGTCGTACGGGATCCGGACGGCGTCCTCGATCCGTTCGGCCAGCGCCCCCATCCCGGTGCCGCAGACGATGCCGACCCGGGGCTCTACCTTCGCGCGCGATCGGATCGACTCGGTCGCTTCGGCGATTTGCTTACGCTGTTCCTGGACCTGACTGGATACGGATCCCATATTCGTTTCTCCAGTTCTCCGTTCACGAGGACGGCAGAAGCCCCCTCAGCCTCGTTTCGACCTCTTTCGCCTTGTCGCACCGGATCAAGAGATCCTTATCTCTCGATGTCGTCCCGCGCAGGAGTTCGACCTGCGACCTAGCCACCCCCGCCATCTTGGCCAGGAGTTCGCACACCGCCCGGTTGGCCTCGCCCTCGGCGGGTTTGGCCGCGACCCGGACCTTCACTCGGTCGCCGTGAAGTCCTTTGATTTCAGACTTCGATGCCTTGGGCTGGACATGAACCCGCACCGCCACGCCCTCGGTCGTCGCGGTGATCGCGTGAGCGGCGGCATCGGCGATTTCATCGGGCGACAATCGGCCACATCTCCCGCCAGATATTGAGAACACGGGCACGCCGCCCGCGTCCGCCCCGAACTGAACCGGATCCTCGTGGCCAAGGGCTGTCAGTGCTCTACTTGGCCCACAAGGTACCGGCAGAGTGGGCTCTATGTACTCCCCAACCCACCCCGTGTCAAGCGAAAACGGGAAAAGGGACCGACCCCTTCACTTCGCGAAAACGCCTGGGACGTACCGCCGATTTCCGGCTTCCGGGAAGGGGCCCCAACCGGTCTTTTCCTTGACATCGCACGACAGCGGGAATATGAACGGGGGGACGCAAAGCAGGTTGGGGAAGCAAGCGGGAAGAAACGGCCTCATGCGGCCGTTCGTTCCCTCTCCGCCTTGGTGCGTCGCGACGGAACGTTCGAGATACTTTCCCGAGGCACAGATGACCAACAGTCGATTGGGATTCGAGACCCTCGCCGGGGAGTTGTGCCGGTTCCTGCGGACGAGCGTCGTCGATGAATCCGTGGGGTTCGACGAGAACACGCCGCTGGACCGGATCGGCCTCGACTCCGTTTCCATCGTCGAGATGCTTCTCTTCATCGAACGCCGGTTCGGCATCGAGATACCCGACTCCTGCCTGACCCACAAGAACCTCGAATCCGTCGCGTCGCTGGCGCGATGCGCCCTCGACCTCCCCGAGACGGTTTCTTGAGGCCCGCAACGATGTCCCTGGCCGACGCCACGACGCCCCTGCCCGGCTCGATCCACTTGAGCGGATGCGACTGGTTCCTCCTGGCCGTCGATCGGCTGGCGGAGGGGGCCGGACCGTCGTCCAACACCTGTCGTCTCGTCTTGCGGCTCGACGGACGGCTCGGGATCGAAGCCTTGCGCCAAGCCCTCGATTCCTCCCCGCTAGCGCAATGGATGGCGCGCGTCCGACGCGTCTCGCTCACCCCCCTGGTTCTCCCGGCGTGGAGCGTCGGTCCGCCCAACGGCGGGATCCCCGCCTCCGAGCGGAGCGGCCCGACCGATCCGCCGGCCGATCTGCCGGCGGCCAACTTAGGGCTCCGTCCGGACCGTGCATCGTGTTTGCGCTTCGACCTCGTCCAGGGCTCGGACGAGAAGAGCTCGGTCGTCCTGAGCTGGCACCACGCGATGATGGACGCGCACGGAGCGGAATTCCTCCTGTGCCGTCTCGGCGGAAACGGGTCGGGCGAAACGGAGCCCAATTGTGGGAACCCCGTCGTCCCCAATCCCCCCCTGAGCGTCAAGCGGACGATGCGGGACGTTCTTTCGTTTCCCAACCGGTTGCGGGTCTGCAGGCAGTCGTCGCAATACATCTGCAATCTCAGCGCGGGGGGCGCGATCGCGCGCCTGATGGACCGTCGCGACGCCGTCGGCCGTCGTTTTGAGAACTTCTCGCACTCGATCGATTTCGATCCCGACGAAACGGCCCGTATCGACGCCCGAGCGACCGAGACGAATGCGGCGTTTCGCAAGAGCCTGTTCTACCTGGCGAGCACGGTCCGAGCCGTGCATTCGATACTAAAGAAGCGACAAACCGGCGAAGGGAACTTCCTGGTCCCGGTGCCGCGCGACTCGCGCAAGCGCGGCGCGCGCGGCCCCGTCGTCTCCAACCAGTCGTCGTTTCTGTTCTATCTCGTCCGGCCCGAAGAGACGGGAGACCTGGCCGCGCTGGTCGCGTCGTTGGGCCGTCAGATGAAAGACCAGATCCGCGACAACGTCCCGGGCCTGTTCTCCGAAATGATGGCCCAGTTCCGCCGACTGCCGTTGCCGATCTACTCGCGGCTCCTCTCGGGTCCGACACGGGGGCAAATGGCCAGCTTCTACTTCTCCGACACGGGCGAGGTGTGCGCCGACCTGGACCGATTTCTCGGCCTCCCCGTCGAAGGGATCGCGCACCTGCCCGCCTCGGCGTTCCCTCCCGGCCTAACCGTCTCGTTCACGCGTTGCCAGGGGAGACAACAGGCGGTCGTGTCCTGGTCCGAAGGGTGCCTCGACGCCGAGGAACTCGCCCTCCTCGAACGCCACCTGCGCCGGGACCTCCTGGAAGGCGGACGGGAATGAGGGTTCTCGTCGTATCCGCCAATCGCGAGCGTTCGCCCTTTCCCGTGGCCCCGCTGGGCGCCCTGTGCGTGAGCGCGGCGGCCCGCGCCGCGGGTCACGACGCGGACCTGCTCGACCTGACCTTCTCGCCCTCTCCTCGAAGGGCGATCCGGCGGACCTTGCGCTCCAAGCCGTACGACGCGGTCGGACTGAGCATCCGAAACCTCGACAATTGCTTTTACACTTGTCCCAAGAGCTACTGCGACGAGGTGCGAACCCTCGCCGAGACGATCCGTCGTTCCTCGCCGGCGCCTCTCGTCCTGGGCGGAAGCGGGTTCTCGGTCGAGCCGCGCGGGTGGCTCGACCGTCTTCCGGCGGACTATGGAGTGGTCGGCGAAGGCGAGGCCGCTTTCGTCGCGCTCCTCGACCGCATCGGCTCCGGCGCCCGAGCGGACGACATCCCGGGAGTCGTCGCGGCTAGAAACGCGGTCGGGATCCGGCCCGAAGGGGTCGCTTGCGGCGCGGGCGCCAGCCTCGAAGCGCTCGCCCCGCCGTCGCATACCCAATGCCGTTACAGGCGGTATATCCGAACCGGCGGTTTCGTCGGGATTCAGAGCAAGCGCGGGTGTCCGTTCGAATGCATCTACTGCGTCTATCCGTGGATCGAAGGGACGGAGTATCGTCTGCGTCCGGCGGCGAGCGTCGCGGAAGAGATCCGCGACGTGGCGCGCGAACAAGGCGCGCGCGACTTCTTCTTCACCGACAGCGTGTTCAACTCGCCGCGCGAACACGCGCTGGCTGTGTGCCGCGAAATCGCCGCGACGAGCCCGGCGATCCGATGGATGGCTTACTGCAATCCGGTCGGCTTCGACGCCGAGCTCGCGCGCGAGATGGCTCGCGCGGGCTGCGTGGGGGTCGAGTTCGGCCTCGACGCCGTGACCGAGAAGACGATCGACCGGCTCGGGAAGCCGTTCCGTCCCGACGAGATTCGTGCGTGTCTGAAAGCGGCGTCCGACGCGAAGATCCCGTTCGCCGTCCATCTTCTGTTCGGCGGACCGACGGAGACTTTGGCCGACGTCGAGGAAAGCCAGCGATTCCTCGACTCCTGCGCCACGCCCAACGCCATATTCGCCTCGGTCGGACTCCGCGTCTACGCCCACACCCCGCTCGAACGGATCGCGCGCGCCGAAGGGGTCCTTTCGCCCGAGACGGATCTGTTCGAACCGTTCTATTATGTGTCGAAGGAGCTGGGCGACGATCCGGTCGGCGCCGTGGATCGAATCGCGCGGCGGCGCGTCGAGTGGACGACCGCGTCGGACTGGATGAAACCGAGTCTGCGGCTGATTCAGACTTTGATCAACCGGATGGGAATCCGTCCGCAGTGGCGCGACATCCGGAATTATGGGAAACATATGAGACGTCCTCCGAAGGACGAAACCGCCTGAGGCGGGCGCGAGGGAAACGACGTGAACAAGAACACGGTCGAGTGCGACGTTCTGGTTGTCGGAGGGGGAGCGGCGGGCATCGCCGCCGCCGTCGGCGCGGCGGGGCTGGGCGGGCGCGTCCTGCTTCTCGAACGCTACGGCTTTCTCGGCGGGATGGCGACGGCGGGGATGGTCGGAACGGTCTGCGGCGCGTTCCTGGGGAGGGCGACGGATCGACCCCGTTATGCGTGCGGCGGTTTCGTCGAAGATTGGACTCGCCGCTTGGCGCGGGCCTCGTCCTCGAAACCGGTCCGGCTCGACTTGGGACTCTATGTCCTTCCGTACGATCCTTGGGTCTTCCGACGACTCGCCGACGAGACGCTCGGCGCGGCGCGCCGCGTCGAAACCGCGCTGCACGCCACTCTGACCGACGCGCGCGTCGCGCCGGACGGCGCGATCGAGGCCGAAGCCTTAGTCTGGAACCGCCGCGTGTCGCTACGGGCCCGCGCCCTGGTCGATTGCTCGGGCGAGGCCGTCGCGGTCGCCATGGCGGGGGGCGCGCTGCGCGCCGAGACCGGACGCCAAGCGCCCGCGGTCCTGTTTGCCGTCGACGGCGCCACCCGCGATCTCTCGACGCGGCCCGGCCGCGTCGCCGCGCTCAAACGGATCGCCCGCGCCTGTCGCGACGGCCGTCTTGCGGCGGAGTGCTCGGGAATCTCGTTTCTCCCCTGGGCGGCGCGCGAAGGGCCGCTCTACGTCAAGCTGCCGCTGCCCAACCCTCCTCGCGGCGATTGGAATCGCCTGGCCCGACTCGAAACGACGGCGCGCGAGCGGATCGACGCCGTGTGCGAGTTTCTCAGGAAAGAAGTGCCCGCGTTTCGCAAGGCCCGTCTGTCCCACGCCGCGGCGCAAGTGGGGATCCGCACCGGTCTCCGCGCCCAGGGCGAAAGCACCTTGACCGCCCGGGACGTGATTGGTGGACGCAAACGCAAAGACGCGGTCGCGCGCGGCGTCTGGCCGGTGGAAGAATGGGGGAGGGGCAACCGCCCTCGCCTGACGCACCCGCCCGAAGGGGACTGGTACGACATTCCGGCGGGATGTCTCGTCGCCAAAGGGTTCGACACGGTCTTCATGGCGGGACGATGCCTCTCGGCCGCCGAGAAGGCGCTCGCCTCGTGCCGCGTGATCGGCACGGCGCTCGCCACGGGCTGGGCCGCGGGAAAACTGGCGGCGAGTCGAGCCCTCGAGCGTCCGCGGAACGACGCGATCCACGAGATTCAGCGCGACATGGGCGCGCCACGGGATTTCTGATATGACTTCGAACCCCCCGAGCAACGTGTACGACGTTCTGAGGCAGTCGGCCCGTGCCTGGCCCCGGCGGACCGCTCTGATCGACGAGGCGGGCGAAGTCGATTACGAAACGCTCTTCGCCCGGGCCGAAGATCTTCGTCTGCGGCTCGAACGAGAAGGGATCGGTCCGGGACTCGGCGTGGGCGTGATGGGACGCAACGGGCGCGCCTTCGTCGAAACGGCGTTCGCCGCCGCCGGGTGCGGCGCCGTCGTCATGCCGATGTCGCATCGCTTCAAGCCCGTCGAGATCGCCGACATGCTCGAGTCCGCGCCGCTCCACGCGATCGTCCGAATCGAACCGGCGGCAAAGGACGGCGCGTCGCCTTCGCCCCGCATCGAATGGACGGGAACCGAGCGGACCCGTCCCTTCGCCCCGTCCGCGCCCGACGCCGCGTTCGTGCGGTTCACCTCGGGGACCACCGGCGCGTCGAAAGGGGTCCTGCTGTCGAACGCATCGGTCCTCGAACGCACCGAGGCGGCCAACCGAGGGCTCGGGCTTTCGTCCGACGACACGGTTCTGTTCGTCCTCCCGATGGCCTACCACTTCTTCGTCTCGGTCGTTCTGTATCTTCGGTACGGATGCACGGTCGTGGTGTGCCGCGATCAGCTGGCCGAGACGATTCTCGCCGACGCCGAACGGTTCGGAGCGACGTTTCTCTACGCCGCGCCGCTTCACTACCGGATGCTGGCCGCCGACCGGTCGCCGCTCCGGTTCCGAACGCTCGAACGGGCCATCTCGACCTCGATCGGCCTTCCGCCCGACGTGGCGCGGTCGTTTGCGAAACGGTTCGGAATCCCGATCGGCCAGGCCTACGGCATCATCGAGATCGGACTGCCCTTGGCGAATCTCGACGCGGCGGCCGAGCGACCCGACTCGATCGGGCGGCCGCTGCCGGGTTACGAGGCGGCCCTGCTCGACGAACGCGGCCACCCGGTGGAAGAAGGCGAAATCGGCGAACTGGCGATTCGCGGGCCCGGGATGTTCGTCGGGTATCTGAGTCCGCCCCGCCGACGCGACGAGATCCTGCGCGACGGCTGGTTCATGACGGGCGACCTGGCCCAGCGCGACGCACAGGGGTACGTGACGATCCGCGGGCGGTGCAAGTCGATGATCAACGTCGGCGGACAAAAGGTCTTCCCCGAACAGGTCGAGGCCGTCCTGGATCGTCACCCGTGCGTGAAGCAATCGCGCGTCTCGGCGCACGTTTCGGCGTCGCTCGGCGAGGTGGTCCACGCCGACGTCGTGCTTCGCCCCGACGTCAAGCCGCCGACGGCGGAAGACATTATCGAGTTCGGCCGCGGTCATCTGGCCGCGTTCGAAACGCCCCAGACGGTGGCGTTCGTCAAACGCATCGAAGAAACCCGGAGCGGCAAAATCGCTCGACGATGACCGGCGCACGTTCGAGAACTCTTCGTTTCGGCCGTTCGGGGTTCTGAGTACAGGCTTCAGCCTGCTCTTCTCTTCGGCGCAAGAGCAACCTGAAGGTTGTACTCAGAACTCTTCGTTTCGGAGTGGGCAGACCACTAGTCGAGGAACGCAACGCGATCATGAAGATCCTTCTCGTCAAACCCAAAGCCCGCCTCAAGACGATCACGCGGCTCAACCCGCTGATCTTCCTCGAGCCGCTCGAGCTCGGCTACGTCGCCGCCGCCGTCCCCGAGGGGCACGAAATCCACGTTCTCGATTTGCGCCTCGCCTCTTTTCCTCGCCGGGCGTTCGCGCGTCGGCTCCGGCAGTTGCGACCCGACGCGATCGGGATTTCCGGATACTCGCACGAGGCGTCGGAAGTGATTCATCTGGCCGCGATGGCGCGCAAGGTCCTTCCCGCGGCGCGGATCGTCGTCGGGGGACATCACGCGACGGTTTTTCCGGGCGACTACAACACGCCCCTCTTCGACGCCATCGTGCGCGGCGAAGGGTGCGCCCCGTTCCGCGCCGTCGTCGAGAAGATCGCGGCGGGACGCGACGACTTCGAAACGATCGAAAACGTGATGGCGCCCGGCGCCCGGTTCGACGCGGCGGCAGCCGAACGTCTCCCGCGCTATCCCGATCCGGCGACGCTCCCTTTCCCCCGGCGCGACCTGTGGGACCCCGCGCCGTACCGCTGCATCTGGCCGTCGGAGAGTCACCCGCCGTGGCAGACCATTTTCCCGCGAGTGTCGCTCGTGCGCGCCTCGTTCGGCTGTTGCATGGACTGTTCGTTCTGCGTCGTCCCGAGTTTGTGCGGCGGCAAACACATGCCGCGTCCGCCCGACGACGTGGCCGAGGAGATCGCCCAAGCGCCGAACGATCGTATCTACTTCTGCGACGACGAATCGTTCATCGATCCCGCCCACGCCCGCGCCGTCGCCGAGGCGATCGCGCGTCGCGGCATCCGCAAACGCTATTTCGCCTGGGCCCGGTCGACGACGGTCAACCGCCACCCCGACCTGTTCGTCCAGTGGCGCGAGATCGGCCTCGACGCCGTGTTCCTCGGGTTCGAGGCGGTCACCGACGAAGAGCTGCGCCGGATTTCGAAACACGCCACCGTCGCCGACAACGAACGCGCCCACGCCGCGTTGCGCGAGCGCGGGATCGCCGTTCAGGCCGGATTCATGGTTCACGCCGGTTTCGGGCGCGAGGATTTCCGCCGACTCAAGGATTACATCCGAAACATGCCGCCCGCGCAGGTCACCTGCACGGTCTACACCCCTTCGCCCGGAAGCCGCGCCTGGTACGAGGAACGCGACCGCTACGTCTGCGACGATCCGTTCGCGCTGCACGACTGCATGCATCCCTTGACGCCGACCGTGTTGCCGTTGCGCGAGTTTCTCGAAGAGTTCGCCGCCGTGTCGAACCTCGGGCCCACGCGCAACCCGCTCCGCGCGCCCGGGGTCCGGTTCCCGTTCCGCGACATTTTCCGCGTCGTCCGCGCCGCCTCGGGCTACTCCCGCGCTCTCAAACGCGCGTATCGAGACTATCCGAGGCCCTGAGGCCTACGCGATGCGCCTCGACGGAGTCTCGCGGAATGGCGTCGCCGGCATTCCTCTCTCTCGCCTATGTTTGCGGGATTGGGCAATCCGGCGGTCGGGGAACATCGCGGCGGACTGGCGGTTTCAGTCTGTCCCTTGCGCGGGACTTGCGTCCCCTCCCGGCCTGGACCCACCGGTTGCCGCCCCTTTCCCCGCAAGCCATCCGCTCGACATCGCCCACTGCAGATTGAACCCGCCGGTCGGCCCGTCGACGTCCAACACCTCGCCCGCGAGAAAGAGGCCCGAGACAAGACGGCTTTCGAGCGTCGCCGAACGCACCTCGCCGAGCGACACGCCTCCCGAGGTTACCATTGCCTGGTCGAAACCTTCGGACTCGACGATGTGAACGACCGGACCTTCCAGAAGCCGCAGAAGCCCCTCTTCGTCGCGTTTCGGCAGGTGCGACATCGTCCGGTCCACGGGAATCCCGTGGGCTTCGCACAGCACGGTGGCCAATCTCTGAGGCATCAGACCCGCCACGAGGTTGCGCACGGTGCGTTTCCCGCGCGTCTTTCGCCATTCGCCCAGGGTGTCGCGCCATTCGCGCGCGCCCCGGAGGGGCTCGGCGATTCGGAGTCGCAGCGCCGCGTCGGGCTGGTCGAGAAGGAGTCGGCAGACCGCGGCGGAAGCGTCGAGAATGCAGGGGCCGGAAACGCCGCGGTGGGTGAAAAGGAGTTCGCCTCGCCAGGAGACGCGTCCGCGAGCGCGATCGGCGAATCGGACCTCCGCCTCGGCAACCACGATGCCCGCGCACTGGCCCGGCCACGTCTCGCGCGTCCGAAGTCCGACCAGGCCGGGAACGAGCGGAACGATCTCGTGCCCGACGCGGCGAAGCATCTCGTAGGCGCTTCGCCCTCCGCCCAGGCCGGGATACCCGGCGCCGCCCGCCGCCAGGACCACGGCGTCGGTCTCGAAGGAAGCCGCCCCCGCTTCCACCCCTTTCACTCGACCATCCCGAACGATCAGCGCGGTGACGCACGATCCCGTCCGCAACTCGACGTCCAGAGCGCCCGTCCGTCGGCGCAACGCGGCCAGGACGTCCGAGGCCCGGCCGCTCTTGGGGAAGTAGTGGAATCCGTCGGGCGCGTGGCACGGCACGCCCCACGTCGCGAGAAGATCGAGCAGGGCGTCGCGCCCCAGCTCGCGCAAGGCGCTTCGGACGAAACGTCCCTTGGGGCCGAAACGCGCGACAAAGTCTTTTTCGGGAAGCGAGTTCGTGAGGTTGGCGTGGCCGCCGCCCGAGGCGAGGAGTTTGAGCCCCGGCCGGGGCATTCGTTCCAGGACCGTGACGCGCCCGCCCAGGCTCGCGGCACGAATCGCCGCGAACAGCCCCGCCGGCCCGGCGCCGACGACGATCACGCGCCGCCGCAGGGAACCCTCCGTTTTCTCGCGCACTGCGGCCTCCTTGGAAGTCTCGCGGGATTCTCCTACCCGGGGGGGGGGCGATTCACATCGCCTCACTTGTCCCCGTCCGTCCCCGAGACGGTGTACAACCACCACCGCTTCTTGCGTTCGCGGGTCGAGCGCGCCTGGCGTTCGTAGTAGATCTTCATCTCCTCGCCCGTCGTCGTGCGAACGTGGAACCCGTGCTTGCGAACGTAGCGTTCCCCGCCGCCGCTCGTGCACGGTCCCGCGTCTTTCCACTTTCCGAGGAGTTCTTCGACGACGTACTCCGTCCCGCGCCAGACGAACCGCATGGGGACCCCCGGTTCGCCCAGCGGCGCTCCCGAGGTGTCGATCGCCTCGACGATCGGTCGGATCGGTTCGCTGACGAAACGCTGTTTCATTCGTACCGGTATCCCTCGGCGGTAAGCGCGGGATACGGAATCAGACGGCGACGGAAGCCTTCGCCCCAGATTCGCTCGATGACCATCCGCGGCGTGACCACCGCGTACCGGATGCCCTTCTCCTCGATATACTTCAGGAGTTCGCCCCGTCGGATGGCGCGCGCCGCCTCGGGATTCACGACCCCGTCGAGATTGACGACCGGCAAGGGCGAGTAGAATCCGATCACCCCCGAATCGGTCACCCCGATCGCCGGTCCGATTTCCTCGGCGGGGACGCTCTCGCGCAGGCGGTCGATCGCGCGGACGATTTCGAGCGCGAAGGCGTTGTCGTCCTTGGTCCAGAGCCCTTGGCGCGAGCTCTTGAACCGCTTTCCGCCAATCGTCATATCGAATCCGAAACCCTTGACACAGAACATGAATGCGACGAGCGCCGTCATGAAGAGAAGGAACAGCGCGTGGACAAGCCGGCGCTCGAGGACCTGCATCATGTACTGGATCAGGAGTCCCCACAGGAGGGCGAGGAACAGGTCGGTCGTCACGTAGTACCATTCGCGCGTGGCGAGGCGGAAGAACTTGTGAGCGATCCCGAGGCAGATCGCCGCGACCAAGAGAGGCGAGAGGTCGAACAACGCGAACGCCAGACGCGGGTTCTCGTCGCGTCCGCGTCGCGTCCACAAGACGCACGCCACGGCGAATCCCATGACGTACCAGACCGATCCGATGCCCGAATACATCAGCGCCGCCGGGAAGTATCCCAAGAGAAGGTCCGTGCGGTGCGCGAGCAATTCCCACGGCCCGGCCCCGGGATGCGCGGCCAGGAACGCCGCGCGACGCACGACGGGGAGGGCGCCCGCGCTCGTCTGCATCACGCCGCCGAACCGAACGAGATTCCAGACGAACCACGGCGCGGCGAGAGCCAGGGCCAGCAGACCCGCTCCGATGAGCCGAATCCACGTCGCGCCCGCCGACCTGCCGCGCCAGGCCAGATACAGCCACGTTGCCGCGAGAAAGAACACGTTGTCGGTCCGCACCAGATAGGTCAGTCCCATCAGAATCCCAAGGACGACGAAATAGGGGCGGCCGCTCGGTCGGTTCTGGGGCCGGATGGCCCAGAAAACGGTCAGGGCGATCAACAAGGCGTTCATCGGCGCTTCCATGCCCGAGACGGCCAGGCTCATCATGTCGGGATTGAGCTGGAAGCAGGCCGCGGCAAACACCGCGGCGCGACGTCGGCACCCCATTTTGCGAAGGATCAAATAGACGACAAACGCCGCCGCCGTGCTCAGCATCGCCCCCACGAGCATGATCGACTGGATCGCCGCCTGATCGCTCGGGGTCGCGCGGAAGAATGCCGTACAGAGAATCAACCAGAGGGGATGATAGCCGTTGTGGAGAATGCCGCCCGAAGAGGTGGAGCCGCGCCCTTCCGCGATGTTGCGGGCCGTCTGGAAGTAATAGAAGGCGTCCTCGTAAAGATACCGCGCGACCAGGGTGTCGCGATCGGCCCGGGTCCACCGACTCTCGACAACGAATCCCGCGACGAGGGCCGTCGCGAGAAGAAAACCCATGAGAACCGGCGACGCTGTCGAACGAGCACCCATTGCGCTCTCATATTCGACCGATCCGCCCGTGGGCGTCAAGCCTTTCCGATGCACGAGCGCGTCAGTTCAAGACCGTCGATTTCGTTTTGGAGTGCGCGAACATGTTCGCGCTCTGAAAGCGGCGAGACGTCGCCGCACTCCAAAACAATCTGACGACCTTCCGTCTTCACCCGAATTCGGCGGATATGCTCGTTCGAGAGGATACACGCGTTCCGGTGCCTACGTCCCGCCCCAGAACTCGCCGCGGTTGCGTCCGGCGTTCTTGGCGCGGTAGAGGGCGGTGTCGGCGGCCTGGATCAGGGCGTCGACGTCGAGGTCGGGACGCGAGATGGTGGCGCCGAGGCTGACGGTGATGGCGATAGGAATGTCTCCGTAGTGCATCGGTCCGTCGGCGACGGCCTTGCGGATCCGTTCGAGCACGACGCGGGCGCTTTCTTGGTCGGTCTCGGGGATGATAATGAGAAATTCTTCGCCGCCGTAGCGTCCGATCGAGTCGTAGAGGCGGCGGTTGGATTCGACGCGGCGGACAAACTGTTGAAGGACGCAGTCGCCCGCCTGGTGGCCGTGGGTGTCGTTGACGGCCTTGAAATGGTCGATGTCGGCCAGAGCGACGGTCAGCGACCGGCATTGGCGTCGCGACCGCGACAGCTCGCATTCGAGACGTTCGAGGATGGCTCCGCGATTGAGAATGCCGGTCAGCTGGTCCTGCATCGCCAACTTGCGCAATGTTTCGTGCGCGACGATAAGCTCGGACTGCAATTCGCAAATTCGCTGGCCCGCGCGGACCCGCACGCGGAGTTCTTGCGGATCGAAGGGTTTGGCGATGTAGTCGTCGGCTCCGGATTCGATCCCATTGACGAGGTCTTCCTTGGAGTCGCGGCTCGTAAGGAGGATGGCATACACGTAGTTCGTGATGGGTCTTTGTTCGGCGCGCATGCGCCGGCAAATCTCGTCGCCGTCCAAGCCGGGCATCACCCAGTCGAGAATCGCCAGATTCGGTCCATTCGGGTCGTTGAGCAGTTTCCACGCTTCGTCGCCGTCGCCTGCCGAGACGACCTCGTAGCCCCATTTCGCGAGGGAATGTTCGAGCAGCCGCCGCGAGATGGGATCGTCGTCGGCGACAAGGACCTTGAACGGGGATTCCGCCATTGAAGTTTCGCTCCTCGAATCGCTGCGCCGACGCCGGCCCGTTTTCGGGAAAGACTCTCCGGAACATTGGGGCAAGGGGATGTTCCGCTCCCCTTCAAGATCGGTCCTGGAGCCGTCCTGGATCGGTCGAGAGAATCCGTAATGAGCCCGGGGTCCGAGCCTCGTCCGCGCCGGTCTCCCCCTCGGGGGAGGGCCGACGCTCGAGACCCTATAAGGAACGTTTCGACAGTATTTCGGCAAAAGTTGAGCGAAGTTGGCGGCTCGTGCCCAGCCTTGAGAGGCCCGCCCGCCGTCGCGGACTATGGGCTAGAGGCGCCTGAGAAACGCCTCGGGATTGTTCAGGAACCCTCGGGTCAGGCTCACGTGCTCGATCTCGTCGTAGGCGACCTCGCTCGCGGGACACGTGTCGAAGCTCAGGATCTGAGCCTCGGGATAGGCCATCAGGATCGGCGAATGGGTGGCGATGAGGAATTGCGCCTCGTGGTCGCGGACCATTTCCTTGATCATCGACAGCAGGGCCAGCTGGCGCTGGGGCGAGAGCGGCGCCTCGGGTTCGTCGAGCAGATAGAGCCCGCCGGGAACGAATCGAGCCCGAAAGAGATGAAGAAAACTCTCGCCGTGCGAGTTGGCGTCGAGATTCTCTCCATAGCGACGCGTCAGTTCGTCCCGTTGGCCCAGGAGCGACCCCTTGGCGAGCGCCAAGCCATAACCCGAATAGCGCGTCTCGGCTTGCCGGGCCTCTTCGGCCAACTCGATCTGCAATTCGTGCATTCGTCGCGCGAACTGGAAGAAATCTTCCGCCCGCAAGAAGAAACCCCGGTGCGTGCGCCGGGCCCAACCGAACCGCATCGCCCGGCCCAGACGCCGCTGCGCTTCGAGCGTCTTGTCGCGTTCGAGCGACTCGCCTCCGATCGCCGTCGAGCCGATCCCCGTGGCGATCGCTTCGAGGAGAGTCGATTTCCCCGAGCCGTTCTCTCCCACGAAGAACGTGACGGGGGAATGGAATCGCAACTCCTCGAACCGGCGCACGAGGGGAAGAGAAAACGGGAACTCTTCGGGGAGATCCGAGCGCGACTTGAGATCGACGGATTGAAGATAGATCATGGCGTCAGCGATGCGTTCTCGGGTTCTCGCGTGCCATACGGAACTCCAGGCGGTAGCCAAGCGCACGAGCGTATCGGTGCAACGTAGACAGAGAAGGAGAACCCTTGCCCCTACCCGATTCCAGACGCGCGATCGCCGATTGCGTGGTCCCCATGCGGCGGGCGACTTCCGCCTGTGTCAGACCCGCGGCGGCGCGCAGCTTCAGAAATTCGTCGAGAACGGCAAATTCTTCTTCAAGACGGTCGTACTCGGCCTTGACTTCCGGGCATTTGAGCGCGCGTTTCTTCAGTTCTTTGTGCGTCAACATCGCTCGATCTCCTTCATGCGTCGCCGGGCAAGGGCGAGATCCTTGGACGGGGTTTTGGACGATTTCTTGACGAACGCGTGCAGAACCACGATCTTGCGTTCTATCGCGGCGCAGTAGAAAGCCCTGGCAATCCCTTCCCGAGCCTTCAGCCGCAGTTCGAACAATCCTTTGCCCATCGCCCGCGTATGCGGCATTCCAAGATCCGGACCGTAGATCTCCATCCGGTCGGCGTACCGAAGATACCGGGCGAGCAATCCGGCCGGGAGCTGGGCGATCTCCTTCTGAACGGCTTCGCTGAAGTAGGTGATCGTCCAAGTCGCCATGTGGATTATAGCGTTTGTGCTATGTCGTGTCTATGCCGAATCCCACTTTGTCTCCAGAATCGTCAGGTCCGCCTCCGACAGCGCCACACACAAATTGCGATTCGTCGGCGGCTCTTCGGTTCGATCCTATCCCTGCAACCCAGGGCTCCGCGAAACGTCGCGGGACGTGCGCCGCTCGACTCGTCTAACTTCTGCGTCGCGCGGGACGGCGGCATCTGCGCAGAGCTTGATCGAGGTCGGAGATGAGGTCCTCGACGTCCTCGATGCCGACGGCGAGGCGGATCAGCGTGTCGGTGATTCCCAGGGCGTAGCGCTCGGCCCGGGTCTCTTCGTAGTAGCTCACCGTGGCGGGATGGGTGATGAGGGTTTCGACCCCTCCCAGGCTCGGCCCGATGAAACAAAGCTGGAGCGAATCGAGGAACCGCTTGGCGTTCGAGAGCGTTCCCTTGATCTCGAACGTGACCACGCCGCCGAAACCGCTCATCTGTTCGCAGGCGATCCGGTGGTGCGGGTGGCTTTCGAGACCGGGATAATAGACCCGCTTGACGGCGGGATGCGATTCGAGAAACTCGGCGACCGCCTGAGCGGCTCTGTTTTGCTGCGCGATGCGGAGCGGGAAGGTCTTGAGGCCGCGCAGGAGGAGGTAGCAGCAATGCGGGTCGATCACGCCGCCCATCGCCTTGTGCAGGGCGCGGATTTCGTCGATCAACTCGGAGCGGCCCAGGACGACCCCCGCGAGAATGTCGTTGTGTCCGGCGAGGTACTTCGTGCAACTGTGAATGACCAGATCGACGCCGAATTCGAGCGGACGCTGGTTGACCGGGGTGGCGAAGGTCGAATCGATCAGCGTGAGAATCTTGTGTCGCCGGGCGATCGCGCGGAGCTTGTTGAGGTCGAAAATGTTGAGATACGGATTCGTAGGCGACTCGGAGAAGATGAACCGCGTCTCGCGCCGCACGGCGCGTTCGAGCGCGTCGTAGTCTCCGAAGGGGACGATGGTGCAGCCGATGCCGAAGCGCTGGAGATACGAGCTGCAGAACTGAAGCGTTTTGCGATAGGCGTCGTCGGTGATGACGATATGGTCGCCCGATTTGACTAGGGCGAAGATCGTGGTGGCGATCGCGCTCATGCCCGAGGTGAAGACCACGGCGTCCTCGGCCCCTTCGAGACGGGCCAGGCGCCGCTCGGCGACCTTCTCGGTCGGATTGCCGTAGCGGCCGTATTCGTAGCGCGGCTTGAGCCCTTTCGTATAGGCCTCGATTTCCTTGGAATCCTTGAAGACGAACGTCGAGGTCTGGACGATCGGGGTCGTGATCGAGTCGGCGTACCGTTGGCGATCCTCGCCCGCGTGGATCGACCGGGTCGCGAGACCCTTCCAAGGCTCGTCCGCCGGGACTCTGTGCTTCTTCTTCGGGACGACCTTCTTTGCCATCGTTCTTCCTCGATTCCTAGTCGCGCGACATGCGCGTGTCGCCCGCGAAAGACGCGGACCGCCCGACCGTGCCAACTTAGTGGATTTCCGTGAGCGAGGCAACGGTTTTGCCGTCGAGTCGGCGGACAACGGCGATGAGAAGATCGACGCAACGCTCGAGATCCGCCAGGTCGAGAATGCCGACGTGGCTGTGGATGTGACGGGTGGCGATGCCCAGATAGATCGTCGGGCATCCTTCGCGCGTCTTGTGAATCGCGCCCCCGTCGGTCCCTCCGCCCCACATGCTCGTCAAGACGTAGGGGACTTTCTCCTTTTCGGCCACCGAGATGACCAATTCCTTGAGCGCCTGGTTCGGAATGAGCGAGCGGTCGAACGTGCAGATCGACACCCCGGCGCCGAGACGCGCGGCGGCCTCGTGTTCCGCGATTCCGGGCACGTCGCCCGCGATGTCCACGTCGAGGACGATACACACGTCGGGATCGACCTTGTACCCCGTGGTCGTGGCGCCGCGCACGCCGACTTCCTCCTGCGTGGTCGCCGCGGCAACCACCGTGTTCGGGTGCGGGATCTTCTTGAGCGCGAGCCGCCGAACCGCCTCGACGGCGACGAAGAGTCCCGCGCGATTGTCGAAGGCGCGTCCCATGGCCAGGGTGGCCTCGCCCGTCTTTTTGCCGTCCTTGAAAACGGGTTTCACGAAGGTGGAAAACCGCGATTCGGGGACGACGGCGTCGCCCACGCGCACGCCCATCTCGCGCACTTCGTCGGGGTTCGAGCAGCCGATGTCGATGAACATCTTGCGCAATGGGACGAGCTGCTTGCGCTCCTCCTCGGTCATCAAATGCGGCGGCTTGGCGGCGATGACGCCCGACACCCGACCCTTGCGGGTCATCACCGCGACGCGTTGGGCCAGGAGCACCTGGTCGGGCCATCCGCCGAGGGGGTTGAAGTGGAGGAACCCCTCCTTGCTCACTCCGGAAACGATGAACCCGATCTCGTCGCTATGGCCGGGGAGCAGGACGACGGGTTTGCGCCGAGCGCCCGTCTTGCGGAAGAGAAGCGAGCCGAGCTTGTCGCCGCTCACCTCGTCGCAGTACTTCTCGACCCTGCGCCGCGCCACGAGGGCCGGCTCGCGCTCGAACCCGGTCGGTCCGCAGGCATTGCAGAGGTTTTCGAGGAACTTAAGAGACGAGTCGTCCATGTGTCGGCTTCCCTTTCGCAAGAGGGTTCTCTGAACGCCAAGTAAACCGCAACGGCGCGAGAGAATCCACGGAAATCCATCCGGTGGAAAGGCGCGGGGTGCAACCCGTCATTTCAGGAAGAACCCGTTCGATGTCGCTCTTCGCTACCCCTCCTTCTTCGCCGCCGCTCCTTCTTCGCCACCGCCGACTTCACGTCGGTGGGGCGATGGTTTTGCTCCAGTTGCGGCATCCCCTTC
>JAFGFN010000130.1 GCA_016931035.1 Candidatus Sumerlaeota bacterium | reverse complement strand
GTCTATCAATGTCTAGGTTTGTTTTTGCCGACGGCAGACTTTTCTTATGAAGGTCAATCGCTACAAACTTCTGAGAATCACTCTAGCCGGTGGGAAAGGGGGGGGGGATAACAGATTAGGATCGAGCGCGCTTTAGCGTGGCTTCTCGAAGGGCTTCAGCCGTGTTGCTCGCCGTGCCTAAAGGCCGATCGAGAAGCCGCGCTGAAGCGCGCTGGAAGAGATGATTGCAGGGATTCCTACCCCACCGGCTGAAGCCGGGGGCAAGGAAGAGCCGGCTGGAAGCCGGCTAAGCAAGAAGCGGAAGAAGACCCTGTTTTCCTATAGAATTCGCCGTGAAGGACCACTAGCACGCGCGTTCGTTTTCGTATCGGAGAATGCTGCACACGAGCTGGATGCGGCCGATGTGGAGGGCGGTGTGCGCGACGATTTGATACAAGACTTGAGCCGCGTTGAGCCCTTCGTTCGAACTGGGCGGGACGACACCGTAGTCCTCCGGCTTCAGGCCGTCCACGTACTCGTGGGTGGCCGCCCGCACCTCGCGACACCAGTTGAAGACGGCCTGGACGCTCTTGACGTGGTCGCGCACGGTCTCGGCGTGTCGCCACTCGGCGCCGAAAACCTCGTATCCTTCGGGAATCTTGAGATCGTCTTCGGAAATGCCCTGAAGCACGTGACCGACGAGGTAGCGCTCGCGGTGGGCGATATGGCCCACGTGCCAGATGACGCTGAGACTCAGCGGAGTCGGCACCCAAAAGAGTTGCGCCTCCGAGAGATCGCACACCTCCACCACCGGATCGGCGTACCAAAAACCTCGTCCGAGAGCCCAGTGCGCGGCGTCGTTCCAAATTGTCATCGTCCTGTGTCCTCCGCTTGAGATCGACCGTGCGGTCGGAGAGTCCCGCGCGGGTCTCCGAAGGTGTCGTTTCCCGCTCCCGAACGGCCCGCACCGAATGCCCGGAGTCTCTCCCCTCGGGTCGCCTCGATCCCCAAGTAGAACCACCGTAGAACCCGCGACCCGACTCTGTCAAGACGGAAACTCGCGAAGTCCGATCGTCGACTCCGCCGCGCGATTCCCGCCCCCGGGTCGCCCTCGACAACAGGCCGCGCCCGAGCCCCAGGAGGATTTCAAAGTCGCATCTCGATACCGAAGCAGGCTGAAGCCTGTACTCAAAACTCGTTCGGAGTACAGGCTTCAGCCTGCCTGTGAACCTTGTTCCGTCCTCGGGTCACGACTCTGAAATCCTCCTGGCCCGAGCCCGTCGTCACGCATCTCTGAGGTTGCGAGAAATCGAGGATTCGATCATGATAGGTTCCGATACTGCCTGGCTGAAAGGAGCCGAGAACTCAGAACTATGAGCGATCAGAACGTTTCCAACTCCCCCCACGTCTTCAACGTCGTGGACTATGGCGCCGTGGGCGACGGCCAGACCGAGAACACCGAGGCGATCCATCGCGCCATCGACGCCTGTGTCCAGGCCGGAGGCGGCACCGTGTGGGTGCCTGCGGGGCGCTACGTGACGGGTTCCGTCTTTCTGAAGACCAATGTGACGTTCCATATCGATTCGGGCGCGACGATCCTCGGAAGCGAGGAACCGGAGGACTATCCGGTCGTCAACGCCCGATGGGAGGGAATCGAGAGAAAGACTTACGCGCCGCTTTTCGGAGGCGACGGACAAGAGAACATCGCCATCGTCGGGCGCGGCACGATCGACGGCCGCGGCCAGGCGTGGTGGGAAAGGGTGCGCGCCCGGACACTCGAGCATCCCCGCCCGCGCCTGGTGAGTCCGATCCGCTGCAAAAACGTTCTGATCGAGGGGGTGACGCTGACGAACTCGCCTTCCTGGACGCTGACGCCGGTGTATTGCGACAACGTGACGATCCACCGCGTCATCATCCGCAACCCATGGGACTCGCCCAACACCGACGGCATCAATCCCGATTCGTGCTCGAACGTGCGGATCTCGAACTGCCACATCGACGTGGGCGACGACTGCATCACGCTCAAGTCCGGCACCAACGAGGACGGGCGGCGCGTCGGCCGTCCGTGCGAGAAGATCGCCATCACCAACTGCACGATGGTTCACGGACACGGCGGCGTGGTGATCGGGAGCGAGATGTCGGCGGGAGTGCGCGACGTGGTCATCTCGAACTGCGTTTTCGTGGATACGGACCGCGGCATCCGGATCAAGTCGCGGCGTCGGCGCGGCGGGTTCATCGAGGATGTCCGCGTGGACAACATCGTCATGCGCAACGTCCTCTGCCCCATCGTCATGAACGCCTACTACAAGTGCGGATCGAGCCCCGACGACGAATTCCTGCACGGCAAAGAACCCAAGCCCGTCGAACCCGACGGGACCCCGATCTTCCGCAACTTCCACCTGGCCAACATGACGGCGCGCAACGTTCGCGCGGCGGCCGGGTTCCTGTACGGGTTGCCCGAGCTGCCGATCGAGGGCGTGACGTTCTCGAACATCGTCATCTCGATGAGCGACGATCCCGACGTCGAGCCGGACACCCCGGCGATGATGTACGGGATCGAGAGGACCCGGGGCGCGGGCTTCTTCGCGACCAACATCAAGGACGTGGAGTTCCACAACGTCCACGTGACCACCGAGTCGGGACCGGCCCTGACCATCGAGAACGCCGAGGACATCGAGATCGACGGATTTCGCACGCACAAGACCCACGCCGACACGCCGGTCGTGAGAATGCGCAACGTGCGCGGCGCCCTCGTGCGCGGATGCCGATCGAGCGCGGGAACGGACCGCTTCCTCGAGATCTCGGGCGGCGAGACGCGCGACGTGCTCGTGTCGGGCAACAACCTCGGCTCGACCGAGGAACCCGTGATCCTGGGCGACGATCTCTCGCCCGGAGCGGTCAAACAGGACTGAGCGGCCGCGCCTTCGCGCGGCGCTCGATTCCGATTCGCACGCTGTCCGGGAACGGGGGCGGATCGTTCGTCCTCGCTCCCGGCCCGAGCACCCGCCCTTCCTCGCCGCCCTCCAAGATCCGCGTCCTTTCTCAGAAGGGGACCGATTGAGGTGGCAAAAGGAAGGGCGATTTGTTTAGATTTGTGAAGCCGGGGCCTCGACGCTCCGCAAACCGGTTCCTCGAAGGAGGTTCCGCCGTCATGAGAATCCCCTCGCCCCAAGACAGGTTGGATCGTCGCCGCGTCTCTCGGATCCCGCTTTTGAACCGCGCGAGCCGAATCGGAGCGGCCCTCGCTCTTTGCTGGATGCTGTGTTCCTGTTCGGCTTTGGCCGGGTCCAAGGGCGGGATCGAACGCGCCGGAGAGTGGCTGAGTGCCGACACCGTGGCCCTCGTCGCGTGTCAGGACGCGGACCGCGCCCGCGAACGGTGGAAAGAAACCGCGATGGGGAAGGCGTGGAGCGACGTGGCCGTGGACTACTGGCGCTCGCAGCAGCTGGAACCCGTCGTGAACCAGCTTCTCGAACGGATCGGAGCGCCCGGAACCGTCGAACTGCTCGGGCTGGTCTCGGGCGACGCGATCGTCGCCCTCGAAGTGCCCGAGCAAGCGGACGGGTCTTCGGCGCCCGTCGTCGCGTATGCGTTCCTCGATTTCGGCGAGAAGAACGGGGTCCAGGCGCGTTCGCTTGTTTCTTCGAGCGCGTTGGGACACCGGGGAACGAAGAAGGGCAAGAACGGAGAGCCCGACGTCGAACTCCACGGTCCGGCGGGGGGAACGGTTCCGGTTCTTTTCTCCGCGTGGGCGGACGATACGTGGATCGTTTCGTCCTCGGAGGAAGGGCTGACCGGCCTCCTGCGGCGCCGCGCGGGCGGCAAGACCGCCTCTCTCGCGCTCAAGAAGTCCGATCGGTGGCGGCGCGCCGCGGCGCAAGCGCGATCCGAAACCGACGCTTTCGCATTCGTCGACGTGGGGCGAATCTATCGAACCGCAAACCGGCATTTCCAAGGGATTCTCGAGACCCGCGGTCTCTACGACATTCAGGACAATACTCAAGCGCTTGTTCAATTGCTCGGTCTCGAATCCGTGGAATTCGTCGCGTTGACGACGGAAATGCGCGGCCCGGGGTTCTACTCGCGGTCGCTCGTTGAGAGCGCGGAAGGAGCCAAGGGCCTGCTCCATGCGCTGCGCGAGGGGCCGCCGCTCCAGACTCCCCGCTGGGTCACGAAAGACTTGTCGGGTTTCTCGGTCGCTCGCGCCATGACGCCGCTCGAATTGAAGAAGGCGATCGTGCAGTTCGCCGACATCGCCACTCCCCAAGGCGGAGAGACCGTGGATGCCCTGGAGCAGTCCTTCGAGGCGAAGACGGGCGTGAATCTCGACGCCATGCTCTCGCGCGTGGGAACCGAGCGCGCGATGCTCGCCGGGGCGTCCGCCGGCTTGCCCGATATCGTCATGCTCTTCGAGTCGTCCGCGCCTTCGGATCTCGTTGCGGACATCGTCCGGTGTCTGGCGGCCGCGGGGTGGCGATCGACGAAGGGATCGATGGCGGGCATGCCCTACGAGACCGTTTCCTCGCCGCAAGCGCCGCTGAACCTATTCGTCGCGCCGGTCGAAGGATTCGCGATGTTGGGTACGTCGAACCGTTGGCTTAGCGGGTTCGCGCAACGGCGCGAAGAACGGCGCGCTCAAGGCGCGAAGGTCGACCCCAAGTTTCCCGCCGGACCCAACTCGCTCCTTCCGCTCCTGGACGAACCGTTCGGCAGGCCGCCCAGGGGGACGACCGTTGTCGGCCGGTCGTACAGCAATCCGGGGCCGAGCCTGGCGCAGATGAACATGTTCATTCCTCTGGCCGTTCCCATGATCGACCTGCAGCTCGCGCGCAGCGGCTTGCCGAGCATCCCCTCGTGGGTCGTGTCGGCGCTGCCCCCCATTCCTCCATTCGCGACGAATATCTTTCCGACGGTCTCGCGGGCGGCGATGAGGGACACGCTGGTCGTGAGCGAGAAATACTCGGCCTTCGATCCGGTCCTGTCGCCGTTCAGCGCGGCGGCCCTCGTGATCGGGGCCAAGTTCTACCTGGAGAAGGGCGACCGATCGCGCGACTAGTGCCCCGCCAACGCTGTTGCGACGGGCTGCGCGCCGTTTTGAGTACAGGCTTCAGCCTGCTCCTATCGGCACAAGAGCAACCTGAAGGTTGCACTCAAAACTCCTCGCTCCGAAGTTGGCGGACCACTAGTTGCCAGGCCCCGGCCACTGGGTACAAGTCGAAGAAGGTCGATGCATCGCCCGCAATTGAAAACCGTTGGACGAAGGTGAGACGTTGTCCGAACCCGAGTCTTCCCGATCTTCCTCGACGATCCTACTCACCGGCGCCACCTCGGGCACGGGACGGCGGCTGACCCGGCGTCTTCTCGAACAAGGACGGCGGGTGCGTTGCCTTGTCCGCGATGCCGAGCGGAGCGACGCGTTGCCTGACGATCCGCGCCTCGAGATCGTCGAGGGGTCGCTCGACGCGGACGACGACGTTTTCGCCGCCCTCGACGGGATCGACACCGTCGTTCACGTCGCCCACATCCGGTTCGCGCCCGCCCTAATCGACATCATGACCGAGACGGGACGCCAGTACCGGCTCATCTCGATATCGTCCACCCGCCTATTCTCGCGGTTCGTCACGACCTTGCGCGAGGTGGTGCGCGAAGGAGAAGAAGCGATCTGCCAGGCGCCCCCCTCGATCCGGTGGACGATTCTGCGTCCCTCCATGGTGTTCGGCGGGACCGAAGACAACAACATCGAGCGCATCGCGCGCTTCCTCAGACGTTGCCGTCTCTTCCCGATCTTCGGTTCGGGACAAAACCTCGTGCAACCCACCTTCGTCTGGGACCTGGTCGACGCGATCGAGAAGTGCCTGGAGAATCCGCGAGCCGAGGAACGCTGCTATACGCTGGCGGGGCCCGAGCCGATGACCTATCGAGACATGGTGCGGGCCATCGCCCGCGCGGCGGGCTTGCCCACGCCTGTCTTCGTGCGTCTCCCGCTCAAGCCGAGCGTGTTCGCCGCGCAGGTGCTCTCGTGGGTTTGGGACGGACTGCCGGCCGAGGCCGTTCAGCGTTTCGACGAGGACCGTTCGTTTCTGACCACGCCCGCCGAACGCGATCTGGGTTTTCACCCGACGCCGTTCGAAGAGGCGCTCGAACGCAAGTTCCGCGACAACGCGTAACGGACCTCGCGCGCTCCGGGACGCGGCAAGTCATCCAGAGGGCGGACTTCAACCTAGCAAGAACGCGCGGGGATCCGCCGGCTCAGTACGGATTGACTCCGCCGTTCGGATCGTACCCGACCTCGAAGGTGGGATTGTACCGCGACGGCGTCTCTGAGCGGTAGATGTCGCCCCAGCTGACCGACCCGTTCGATGAGTCATAGGGCATCGTCGCAATGTACGGGCTGTAGGCCGGACCGAATCGGTTCGGGAACCGTTGCGTCGAGAACGTGGTCGGAGGTCCCTCGGTGTGATCGGGTCCGTCGGATCGGAGCAGATACATGTCCTTCGGCCACGGCTCGAAATTGTTGCCTATGTTGCCGACGCAATCGCCGTTCGGAAGACCCCTGGTCCCCGCGCTGACGAACTCGTAGTTGGCGGGTTCAGACACTCCGGCAAAACCGTCCCGCGGCAAAGAGGTTATGTAGGAAATGGGCGTGGTCAGAGCGACCGAACCCGATACCCAATCCGTCGCGTTGAAGTAGAGCCGCGGAGGCGGATACGCGTTCGCGTCCGTCATGTAGGCGCCGAGGGCCGTGGCTTCGGAGCGCATGTCGCTCTTGGCGCGAGCCACCTTCGAGCGGATCTGAGCCTCGAGGAAATTAGGTACGGCGATCGCCGCGAGAATCGCGATAATCGCGACGACGATCAGGAGTTCGATCAGTGTGAACCCCGCAAGAGACCATTTCTTGCACTGCATAATGTCCTCCTCCGTCCTTCTCGATCGGCTTGGATCGGGACTCGATTCCCGGGACGAGGGCCGATCGGAAACCTGAAAGTAGTCCGTCTCTTCGGCCACGAGAGTGCCGATAGAGTCTCGGGGACCCGGGACAGCGGGCTGCGCGTGCGAAGGCGCTCTAGATGGAGATTCGACGGAAGGAAGCCGGGATCGGTGAACGAACGCCTTCCTCGGTTGCAGCGCGACTGCCGGCTTTTCCCCCCTGCCCGGATAGAATACCAATTACCCTCGTCGAAGTCACTCCCAAATCGCGGTTTATTTTCCACCTCCCCTGTACTATGCTTCGTTGGGCGAGGATTCCACTCGCCCCGCGATGTCCGAGAACCTAGAGGAGTCCCGTCTTTTGAGCGATGTTTCTTCCAGTTCCACATCCGCCGACCGACGCGCGATCGGCATCTTCGACTCGGGCCTGGGGGGCATGACCGTGGCCCGCGCCGTGCGTCGGGCCTTCCCCGCCGAACCGATTTGCTACCTGGGCGACACGGCCCGCGTCCCCTACGGAACCAAGTCGCCCGCGACCGTGCGGCGCTATGCGCGCGAGATCGTCGCGTTTCTTCGCGAGCAGTCGGTCAAGATCATCGTCGCGGCGTGCAACACCGTGTCGGCCGCCGCCCTGCCCGACCTCGACGGCGCGTACGACGTTCCTCTGATCGGCGTAGTCGAGATGGGCGCCGAGGCGGCTGTCGGCCCCGACGAGAAGACGAGAGCGGAATCCCCTAAGCCGCGTCGCATCGGCGTCATCGGCACCGAAACGACGATTGCGAGCGGCGCCTACGTCCGCGCGATCCAACGCCGCGCGCCCGAAGCCGAGGTGATTCAGAAGGCGTGTCCGCTCCTGGTCCCTTTGATCGAGGAGGGGTGGAATCGTCATCGCGTCACGAATCTAGTGATCGAGGAATACCTCGCCCCGATGCGAAACGAAGGGATCGACACGCTGATCCTAGGCTGTACGCACTATCCGCTGATCCGCCCCGCCCTCGGCGAGTTCTTCGGACGCGAGGTCCGGCTCGTGGACAGCGCCGAGGCGATCGTCCAAGCCCTCCGCGCCGCTTTCGACTCGGGGACCCTCGGACGCGCGGCGGCGGGCGCCGTGTCGCCTGCGGGCGAACCCGCGCGCGGCGAGGCCCGATACTTCGTCACCGACCGGTCGAACCGGTTCCGCGAGCTGGTCGCCGCATTCATGGGCGAATCCGATCTCACCGTCGAGCAAATATCGTCCGACGTTCTGACCGAGGCGCTGACCCGAGCGGAACGACCATCGACCGACGACGCGCGATCGTCGTAGGACTCTCCGCGCAGAGGAAACGTGGCGATGACGGACGACAGTCCAAGCCCCACTGCAAGGAAGCGGACGCGGCGGCGCGTCGGACGCCGGACGAGACGGTTGGCCGTCTTCGCGGTCCTCTTCTTCGCTCTTCTGGCGGCGGGCGTCTGGTGGCTTTCCAAACGGGGCGGACCGGACTACTTCGGTCAACCGGAATCGCTTCTACCCTCGAACACGGCAGTGATGGCGAGTTGCCGCGACTTGAGCGGCTTGTTGAAGGAGATCGAGTCTCTCGGCGCGGTCGAACGGCTGCGTCGCGACGAAGATCTTGCCGCGCTGCTCCTCTCGAGCGCCGCGTGGCGCAGACTCCAACGCGAGAAGGACAAGGCCTACTACGGTCTGATGGAGCGGATGGCGCGAGACTTCGTCGATACGTGGTTCGGCCGCGAAGTGACTCTCGCCGTGCTTCCCCCTTCGGCGTCTCCCGGCGAGCCACGACCCGCGCGGAGCGGCCTGGTCGTCATCGCCCGCACCGACATCGGTTTCGAGGAGAGTCTGGCCGAACTCGTCGCGCACTACTATCCCGAACTCTCGATCGAGAAACGCGAGTACAGGAATCGCGCGCTCTATCGCTACAACGCGGAAAAGTCGCGCCGCGCGTTCGCTTACTGCCGGTTCGGCCGGACCGTCGTCGTGTCGCTCCGTTCGGCCGAGTGGCGGTGGCTCGAGGAAGTAGTGGACCGCCGTCTGGGCACGGACTCGCGAGGGCGACCCCTCCCTGCCCTGACGGGGGAATCCTGGTTCCAGGGCGCGATCGAGTGGAGCCGGACCGAGCGGGGGCTTAGCGTCTGCATCGACCCTCGAACGCTGGCGGAAGCCATGCGTTCGTTTCCCGGAAAGAGCTTTCAACGCCCGACGTGGCGATTCTGGATCGACTACGGGGAGGAACGCCTTCGATCGACCGAGTGGGGCGCGGTGCGCGTGAGTCTCGACCGAGGTCTGCGTCTTGTTTCCGTGTGGAAGAACCGGGAGGAAGATGTTGCTCCGGCGGCTCGCGGGGACTCGAAGAGCGAAGGCCCGACCGCGTCGAAAGCATCCGAGGCGATGAGGCGGCTCCAGGCCTTGCCCGAGGACTGCCCGCTTGCGCTGTGGCTCGAATCCCCTCGTCTCGCTGCGTTCGCAAACGACTTGATCCGGAGAATGAGAGACTCGCAGACGTACGACGACAAGGTCGCTTCGGCCGAGGAGGACTGGCGCGAGTGGACCGGATCGAGTCTGACGACCGACTGGATCGAGCCGATGGGAGACACTCTCGGCGCCGGGCTGACCGGCCTAGTGGGCGGGTCGGTGCTTCCGGTTCCGATCGCGCAAGGGTGGTTCGAGACGTCGCGCCCGGCCGATGCGACGAAACTGGCGCAAACGCTCGAGTCCAACGCCGTAGCGACGAAACCGCCCGTCCTCGTGCTCCCCGTCGGACGGATCGAATTCCGGGCGGACGAATCGACCCTCCTTCTGGACTTGAACCCTGGAATCGCGCCGCACCCACGCGAGGAAATCGAAGGGAACGAGGATCGCGGCCTATCCGGACATCCTCTGCTCTCCGATGTCTGGCAACCGAACGGCGAAGGACCGACTCTGTGCGTCTTTGCGAACTTCGAGAGCGGCTATCGCTGTCTTGAACAAGTCCGGGCCGCGGCGATGATCTGGTCCAAGAGTGCTCGCGAGAACCTCGAGTCGTGGGAAACGATCCTTGCCGCCGCGCGTCACCTGCGATCTTTTCGCTTGGTCGCGACTCCTTCGTCCGAGGGAATTCGCGTCGAGGCGGTCGTCTCCGTCGACTAGGAATAGAATGTGGGGAAAAACGGAAAGAAGGACCCTCACCCCTACCCCTCTCCCAGGGGGGAGAGGGGTATAGAGAAGATCTTGTTGAGGTTTCTCCCTCTCCCTTTGGGAGAGGGTTGGGGTGAGGGCCCTTCGGTCACTCGAACAGACTCCAATTCCGCGCCGCGGTTCGGTTCGGGACCACGATCGCGTTGTACATGCTCCGGCCCAGCGCCATCCCCGC
>JAFGFN010000129.1 GCA_016931035.1 Candidatus Sumerlaeota bacterium | reverse complement strand
TGTTCTGCATAGAAGGCTTACATTCTCAGACTTAGGACTCGTGGGAAGCGCTTAAGTTAGCGCCATTCTATCCTGTCCCCGATTTTAATGTCCCCGATTTCGTGTCCCCGATTTCGCTGTCCCCGATTTCCACTGTCCCCGATTTCTAAGATCGACAAGAACCTCCGTTTCGCACGGACCTAGCCCCGGATGCGGGTCAAGGCCCCAGGTAACGGTTCCGGTTCAATACGCGAGGCGGCTGTTGTCTCACTGCGCTTGTACGTGGATGTCGTGCTGCATCTCACCGGCAGGGATGGTCAGCGGGTCGTTCATGACCGTAAACGTCTCGCGATTCCCACTCTGCAACGACTGAATGGAGACGCTGTACGTTCCGGGCGTGACGCCCGGAATCCGGTAGGCGCCCTGCGCGTCGGTGAACGTGGCCAGGGTGCCACATTCCGACTCCGCGACGGGGTGAAGCGACACAACGAAGCTGGACCCGGGGCCTTCGCCCGCGAGAACCGACCCGAAGAGGGTTGCCGAACCGGGATACTCGCCCAGTTCGACCCGTTTCGTGTCGCCGTCGACGAGCGTGACGGGTTTCTGACAGGTCGGGATTGTGGTCTGTCCAACGGCCTGAGTCGTGCTGACGATCGCGGTGCAGGCGGGAACGTGGCTCCAGGAAGCGGTGCCCGATTCGTCGGTGGATCGGCTCCCGAAATGATGCATGAGTCCGTGCGCCGTATCGTACCAAAGAAGGCTCAAGGTCCGACCCGCTTGAGGCTGGCCGTTCAGGACGACCGACCCCGTGAGGGTGGCGCCTTGGGCGACGGGGATCTTCAGAGCGTCGGGGTTCGCCGGGTCCGCGTACTGCGATCTCATCGTCGGCGGAATCGCGATCGGAGCGTGCTCGTCGGAACGGACCAAGATCAGGGACTGGCCGCCGCTGTCCGAGATGGAGAATCGGCCTTCCGCGTCGGTCTGCACGGAGGTGGGGGATTGGAGGGAGTGGCCCACCTGATCGAGATGGTCCCATCGGATCACGATCATGTTGCCGGTCGGGGTTCCGCTCACGACTTGGGCTCCGATGACGGGAGCGCCGGTCGCGGCGTCGATCACAAGTCCTTGCAGGTCTTGCTCGCGCCTCATGGCGAAGACGGTTTCCTCGTCGCTCTCGCTTGACCCCGCCGTGACGTTTGTCTCCAGCGGCTCGTATTGGATCGTCTCGATGCGGAGTCGGTAAACCTGACCCTCGAGCACCTCCTCGATTCGAAACCGTCCATTCTCGTCGAAATACTTTTGGATCTCGTCGCTGCCTAGGCGGACGGAGAAATCGGGTATGGGTTCCTGAGTCTGGGAGTCGACCACCTGGCCGCGGATCGCCCCCGTCAACGGTTCCATGACGATATGGGCCTCCTGGTCCGTCAGGATTCTGTGGTCCACGATCGGCTTCCACCCGGTCTTCGTCAGCCGAAGGCTGATCGTGTCGCTGTTCAGGGCGTGGATCCAGAACAGGCCGTTGTCGCGGGTGAATGCTTGGGGTTGGCCCGCGATGCGGTAGCCGGGGTCTTCCACCGGCGAGGCAAGCACCTCGACTCCTCCCAGGGGATTGCCTTGGTGGTCGACGACCGTGCCGAGGGCGGTTCGCTCGGGCCGCAGTTGGAAATCGAGTTGGGTCGGCTTGTCCATGGTGCCGGGCGGACCGCTGTCTTTCCACTGGGTTCCCCAGGTTTCGGCATAGACGCTGACGTCGTAGTGGGAGTTCATGCCGGATCGGGCCGAGCGGAGATCGTGGCTGTAACGCCCTTGGGCGTCCGTCTTGACTCGGATGCCGGGCACGAGTTCCGAATGCGTTCGCCAGGACTGGCGGAACTGGACGGTCGCGCCCTCGATCGGGCTTCCTCTTTCGTCCGTCACGGTTCCCATGAAGTAGCCGCGCGTCTCGGGCTTGTCTTCTTCGGCCATGCTGAAGTCGAACCGGACCGTCACGTCCACGTCGGTCTGACCCGGTGGGAACTGAACGGTCTTGCGGGGGGAGGAGTGCGGATTGCTCCAGACGTGAAGAGAGTAGGTGGCGTCGGTGGGGACCCGTTCGATGTCGACGCGCCCCTCGGCATCGGTCTTGCTGTTCCCTCGGTTCTTGACCCCGGGCGCGTCCCAGAAAAGCTGGCCGCGCTCGATGGGTGCGCCGTCGCGGTCGAGAGCGAGCACGTGGATGTTGCCCCCCGGCTTCATGTGGAACAGGGCGGTGGTGTCCTGGCCCTCGGTCATGGTGACGCGGAATTCCTCGTCGGCATAGCTCTCGGCCTGGGCGGAAAGCGTGAAGACCCCCTCGGGAAGGCCTTCGATGAGAAACTGCCCTTCCGCGTCGCTCGTCGCCTCCGCGGCGAGTTCTTCGATGCGCACCGCGGCACCGGGGATGGGGTCCAGATCCTCGGCGCGCAAAACCGCTCCCATGAGGGTGAGGGCGGACCTGTCGAGATAGAGGTCGTAGGGACCGTTGTCTTTGAGAGGAAGCAGAACGACGCGCGACGCGTCTTGTTCCGGGCCGCCCGAGCAGAGCCCCCCATGCGAGGCGGCCAGGAAGACCTGGTTCTCGGGGATCTGGTCGATGCGCCATGAGCCATCCTCTTCGGACACGGTCCTCTCGGACTGTTCTTTGCCGGCCGCGAGGACGACGGCGCCGCCGACGGGTTGGGGCTCGCCTTCCTCGTCGCGGGTGTAGACGTGGCCGTGGGCCGAGAAGGCCTGAAGGATATCCAGTTTCCACAAAGCAACGGCGGGCAGAGGAATGATCCGGGGCTTGAGCCGGAGGTTGGGCTTGCGAACGGCTGGGTACACCAACCTCCAGTCCGCCGGGTATCGCACGGTGACCATTCCTTCCTTGTCGCTCACTCCTTCTCGATAGTCTCCCTCGGGTCTTTCGCCCTTGTAGATCAGGAAAGGGATATTCGGCGCCGGTTCCCGGGTCGTTGTCCACCTGAGAAACGCCACGAACTCCTCGGTCTCGGCCGACTCGTCTTCGTCGCTCGAGGTTTCGGTGGTGGGGGCGTCCGCCAGGGCGAGCGTTCTGGAAGAGGGAGCCGAGGCCTCGCCGCCGGTCGGGATGAAACCCACCCCGGCGGCCCCAGGGGCCCGCTTGTCGGAATCGTCATCCTCTTTCGAAACGGCTTCTGGGGGCGCGGTTTGCCGGGCCGACGGTTCGAGGATGAGTTCGGAAGCGGACCGATCTTTCTGCGCAACCAGCAGACCGACGCCGGCTGTGAGGCAGAGGAATAGTGCGACGCCCCACAGGACTCGGAGGGGTCTTTTTGAATGGGACCGCATCGCGACCTCCCTGCCGTTCGGGCAAGCACGCCGGAAGGCTCATGCTGTGGAACTGAGTGTAGAAATCACATAACCAGTGGGTGATTGTCAACCGTTTTACGCCCAGCGGAGTTCGCGCCTGAGCGAGTCCTCTCCTGCACAATATAAGACGTTGAGAATGGGCAAACCTTGGCGCCTTTTCGCACAGCAGGAGGTGCGGGCGGAACTCGGGAGGCGCTACTTGTCGCCCAGGCAGGTGTCGAGGGAGCGGGCGGCCTGGATCAGGGGGTGATCGGGCGGGACGGGCTTGGTCTTTCGAGTCGCCTTTTCGAGCGGGACGGACTTGACGTGCGCGCCTTTGAGGGCGACCATTCGGCCGAACTCGCGCTCGACGAGAAGGTGGACGGCGTGGTGGCCGAAGCGGGTGGCCAGGAGGCGGTCGTAGGCGGTCGGGGGGCCGCCGCGTTGGAGGTGACCGAGGACGGTGACGCGCGACTCGATGCCGGTCGATTCTTCGATGCGGTCGGCCAGGCGTTTCCCTACTCCTCCGAAGATAGCGCGGCCCGAAGCGTCGGTGTCGCCGCTGAAGGTGGCTTCTCCTCCCCGCGCGCGCGCGCCTTCGGCGACAACGACGATGCTGAACCGTTTACCGGTGCTGTTGCGGTGGAGGACTTTCTCGTGGACAAGTTCGAGATCGTAGGGGATTTCGGGAATGAGGATGACGTCGCCTCCGCCGGCGACGCCCGCGTAGAGCGCGAGCCAGCCGACCGAGCGTCCCATGACTTCGACGACCATGGCGCGGTGGTGCGACATCGCGGTGGTGTGGAGGATGTCGAGTGACTGCATGACGAGCGAGACGGCGGAATCGAAGCCAAACGTCACGTCGGTTTCGCGGATGTCGTTGTCGATGGTTTTGGGGATCGCCACGATCGGGATCCCGGCGAGCGAGGCGCGGTGGGCGACGCGCTGGGTGCCGTCGCCGCCGACGGTGACGAGGGCGTCGATCCGGTGTCGTTTCAGGATGCGTTTGACGTAGCCCCAGTCTTCCTTGGGAGAGGCGAGACGTCCGAGGCGGTGGGTTTCCTCGAAGGGGTTGACGCGCGAGGCGCCGAGGATGGTTCCGCCCTGGTTGAGAATGCCCGAGACGTCGCGGTTGGCGAGAACGACGAAGTCTTCGCAGAGGAGTCCCCAGTAGCTGTCGCGGATTCCGACGACTTCCAGTCCGTGATCGTTCTGGGCCGTTTTGGCGACGGCGCGGATCACGGCGTTGAGGCCGGGGCAATCGCCGCCTCCGGTCAGAATGGCGATTCTGCGCATGCGTGTCGTGCTCATAACGGGATTCCGAGGGAAGCGATTATTCGGGGTATTGTTCGACCGGCGGCGCGGGGCCGGGGAGGTACTGCTTGAATTGTTTGTAGCCGAACGCCAGAGCGGCCAGGATGACGACAAGGATCACGGCCGCCTTGATCATGTTCTGTTTCTGCTGGGGGGTCATCCCGCCTCGGCCGGCTGCCTTGGTTTTGCCTGGGGGGGCTTTGGCGGTGGAACGGCGTCCGCTGCCGAAGACCTCGCGCATCTCCTCGAGTTCGGTGTAGATCTCGGCGTCGAAGCGATGCTTGCCCGCGGCGTCTTCGAGCGCCTGGTAGGCTTCCTTGATCCCCATGGTGTTCAACGCCTTGGCGGCCGAGCGTCGGACTTCGAGGTTCGGATCGGAAACCACCGTCTCGATCAACTTCGGAATGTACGCCGCGGCCGCCCTTCCCGCCCGCGCGATCCCGTGCGCGGCCACGGTTCGGACGATCGGATCGTTGAGTTGGAGCGCCTTCTCGAGTTTGGCCAAGGCCGATCGCACGCCCAGTTCGCTCAGGACGATGACCGCCACCTTCTGAAGGTCGGGGGAGTACGTGGACAAGTTGATCTGCTTGCAGATCTCCGAGCGGTCGCCTCGAAGAAGGAGGCGCATGATGAAGCGGAACAGCTGTTCGTCGGTTTCGAGTGCGCCGAGGGCGAGGACCGGTTCGATGCGCCACTTGGGAATCCGTTCGACCAATCCCTCGATGATGCGGCGCTTGGTTCGGATGTCGGACAGGGTGGTGTAGGCGCGCAGGATGTCGTTGAGGCGTTCTTCTCGGAAAAGCTGCTGGACATCGCGCAGCGACGCGGCATTCGTCGCCGCCATGTCGCGGACGAAACGCCGGCGGTCGGGGGCGAACTCGGCCTCGACGGTGTGCACTTCCATGTCCAGGCCCGCCGAGGACGGTAGAGGTGTCCGGGGCATCCCGGCGGGCGGAGTCGTTACGGGTGTCGATTCGATGGGCGTCTCGGGCGGAAGTCCCGAGGGCGCCCGCATCTCGGGTTCCAAGGGGGTGCTGTCCGCTTCCGGTTCCGCGAGGGGTTCCGGCAGGGGTGCGCTTTCCCTTTGCGGGGGAGGGGTGGCGGGCGGAGTCGGCTCAATCTCCACTTCGGGGAGAGGAGTGTCTTCTGAGTCGGCAGAGGTTTCGGTCTCTGGGGGGGGCATCTCCATCGCGGCGGGAGTGGACTGCGTAGGCGGCGCAGACGGGTCCGGCGTGGTGGGGGCGGGTGTCGGCTCCGGTTGGGGGGCTGGGCCGGGACCGCCGGGTCGTTGGGCCAAGCGGCGCGATATGGCCTCGAGTTTTGCCAGAGGCTCGGCCAGGCCGCGGTCGCGCACGTGTTGCGACACGCCCTCCAGGAGTTTCGCGAGTTGAGGCGCGTAGGTCCCGTTTTCCAGGGTGGCCGCTCGGCCAAGGCAGACCAGGACGCGTTGGAGGATTTCGGGTTGCGGATTCCGTATCCAGATCTGCGCATAGAGGTGCGCGAGTTCGAGCAGAGGCAACTCGTTGTTCGGTTCCGCCTTGATCCGATCGGTCAGGGATTGGACCTTTTCCTGAACCCCACCCGAAGCGTCGTCCGCGGCGTACCGAATTCTTGGGCTGAACATGAAACCCCTATGCTCCCCGCGCCCGCGGGCGGAGGATCCTCCGTTCGATCTAGAGAGTCAGTCTTAAGGGAAACGGCGGCTTATGTAAAGGAATATCTCTTCCCGCATCTCCGTCTCATCGGCGGGGAATCGCCCCGCGAGACGGTTTTTTCTGGATAACCATAGCCGGGCCAAGCACAATGGGAGACCGATCTCCCGGTCGAGACTCGGAGGCCTTTCCGCGCGCGCGGAGTGCGGAGTGCGCGGAGTGCGAGGGACACGATGCTGACACGGCAAGACCTGGAACGTATCGAGCAAGAGACGCTGGCGCCCTATGCGGCGTTGAGCGTCGAGTCGCGCGGACGCGACCATCGCGCCGAGCCGTGTCCGATGCGGACCGAGTATCAGCGCGACCGCGACCGAGTGATTCACTGCGCGGCGTTCCGCAAGTTGGAATACAAGACTCAGGTCTACGTCGCCCACGTCGGGGACTACCATCGCACGCGGCTGACGCACACGATGGAGGTTTCTCAGATCGCCCGGACTTTCGCGCGGAGTCTGCGGCTGAACGCGGACCTGACCGAGGCCATCGCGTTGGCTCACGATCTGGGCCACACCCCGTTCGGCCACTCGGGCGAAGCGGCGCTTCATCGTCTCATGGCCGACCATGGCGGGTTCGAGCACAATCGCCAAGGGATTCGGGTCGTCGAGCTTCTCGAGGAGCGCTATCGCGGGTTTCCCGGACTGAACCTGACGTGGGAGGTGCGCGAAGGCATCGCCAAGCACACGACCGTTTACGATTCGCCCGACAACGGGCGGTTCGATCCGCACCTCGCGCCTCCGCTCGAAGCGCAGCTCGTGGACGTGGCGGACGAGATCGCCTTCTACCACCACGATCTGGACGACGCGCTCAAGATGGGGATTCTGACGCGGGGCGACTTGAGAAGCGTGGGTTGGGTCGACGAGATTTGTCGTCGCGAAGAGGCGCAGAATCCCGGCTCTGCTTATGGCGAGGACCGTTTCGTCCGCGTTCGTCTGATCAGTCAGATGATCGACGTGGCCGTGCGCGACGTCCTCGACCGGTTCGAGCGCAACATCGCCGAGGCGCGGGTCGGTTCGATCGACGACGTGCGCCGCGCGGGCCGACGCCTGGTCGAGTTCAGCCCCGAGGCGACGGAGCGCTATCGCGAGTTGCGCGAGTTCCTCTTCGAGAACGTCTATCGCCACCCGACCGTCGTTCGGTACTCGGCCAAGGCGGTGCGGTTCATCGAGCGGCTGTTCGGTCTCTACAAGTCGACGCCGGGCCAGCTCCCGATCAAGTTTCAAGCCCGGATCGAGGCCGAGGGGCTCGAGCGCGTCATCGCCGACTACATCTCGGGGATGACCGACCGCTATTGCACCGACGAATACGCGCGGTCGTTTTTGCCGTAGGGGGATACGGGTTCGGAGGAAGAAACCATGACGACCCTGACCCTCTTTTCGCGCACACTCCAATCCATTCCCACTTCCGTCTCCTGGTATCTCGCGGACCTTGGCGAATCGCGCGGCAAACAAGAACTCTTCACACGCCGATCGCCCCAACGTCTCAAAACCCTCCGCGAACACGCCCTCATCGAAAGCGCGGTCTCCTCCAACCGTATCGAAGGCGTCGAGATCGATCGCTCCCGCGTCGCCACCGTCGTCTTCGGCAAGCCGCCGCTGCGCGACCGCGACGAGGAAGAAGTTCGCGGCTATCGCCAGGCTCTGACATGGATTCACGATCGGGGCGCGAAGATCCCCATTTCGGAAGAGACCATCCTGCAACTCCACCGCATGTCGCGCGGCGACATCTGGGATGCGGGCAAGTATAAAGACAAAGACGGCGACATCATCGAACGATTCCCCGACGGCCGATCGCGAACTCGCTTCAAAACGGTCCGTGCCAAGGACACGCCGGCCTTCATGAAGAACTTGGTTGATCTATACGCCGCCGCCGTCAGAGAACGCCGCGTCCCGCCGCTCGTCCTCATGGCCGCCTTCAATCTCGATTTCCTCTGCATCCACCCCTTCCGCGACGGCAATGGCCGAGTGTCGCGCCTTCTTCTCCTTCTCCAGTGCTGCCACCAGGGGTTCGAGGTCGGGCGATACATCAGCCTGGAGCGTCTCATCGAACAGAACAAGGACCGCTACTACGAGACGCTTCAAGAGAGTTCCCAAGGTTGGCACGGGGACAAGCACAACCCCTGGCCCTACATCGGCTGCCTTCTTTCGATTCTCAAAATGGCCTGCAAAGAGTTCGAGGAACGGCTGGGACAGGTCAAGTCTCCGCGCGGAGCCAAGACCGATCTGGTCCAGACGGCCCTGAGAAACCTGAGCGCCGAGTTCACCCTCGCCGACCTCGAGAGAGCGTGCCCGGGCGTCAGCCGCGACATGGTGCGAAGAGTTCTTCGCGACCTTCAATCCCTGGGCGAAGTCGAATGCGTCGGACGCGGCCCCGGTGCGAAGTGGCGGCGGACGAAAAGGGGTAATACCCCGAAAAGGGGGTAATAAAGAGGGCAATATGACAGACACAATCACCGTAGAAGTAAGACCCGATCATCTCAAAAGCCTTGCCAGCGTGAAGCGTCCGATCAACGCCATCACAGAGCTCGTGTGGAACTCCTTGGATGCAGACGCAAGCCAAGTCGATGTTCTTCTCGAAAAGCGCTATGCCGAGACTCTGAGTTCGATTCGCGTCTCGGACGATGGCGAAGGGATGAGCCATGACGATGCTTTTCCGGCGTTCCAAGGCCTCGGCGGCTCGTGGAAACTGTCCACGCAATACACAAAAAGCCAAAGCCGACTACTCCACGGAAAGGCAGGCCAAGGGCGCTTCCGGGCGTTCGCTCTTGGGGGCCATGTCACATGGAACTCTCGCTTTCGGACAAACGGAAAGGTCAACCGAATCATTATTCAAGGGTACGCCGAGAATCTCGGAGAGTTTACTTTGTCCGATACCGAACCTTCTGACATTGCGAAGACGGGGACAGAGGTGATTATCGAGAGTTTGCATCATCCGCAAATCCAGACGCTTCTGACCGAAAGTACCTTTCAGCAGTTGATGGAGTCTCTCGCTCCGTATCTTATGAAGTATCCACAAGTCTGTGTCACGTACGACGGACGTCAGGTTGACCCGAAAGCAGTGCAGGACTCTCATAAAGAGTATTCACTGCCAGACCTGACACTGGAGGATGGTCGCATCGTTCAGAGTGCGCTCACGATTGTCGAATGGAAGATCAAGAACGAGAGGTCGTTGGCCCTCTGTGACGAGAACGGATTCACGCTCGCCGAAAGATCGCCTGGGATACAGGCGCCGGGCTTCAATTTCACCGCGTACCTGAAGTCCGCACACCTTAGAGAACTTCATGCGCAGGGTCTTCTGCAAAGCGAGGATATGATCCCTGTTGTAGCCGATCTCGTGGAGTCGGCTCGGCAGATAATGAAGACTCACTTTCGGGAGCGTGCTGCCGAGAAGACTCGCGATGTCGTCTTGGACTGGAAGAAGCAAGACGTTTACCCCTACAAGGAAGAGGCTCGCGGGCCCCTGGAAACGGCGGAGCGACAAGTCTTCGATGTCTGCGCTGTGAACGTCAACGAGTACCTGCCGGATTTCGAGACCTCCGATCCGAAAAGCAAGAAGTTCTCTCTGCGATTGCTGCAACTCGCGCTTCAGAGCGGGCCGAGGGAACTGCGACGAGTGCTTGAGGAAGTGCTTGAACTCCCAAAGGAGAAGCAAGCCGAGTTCGCCCAGCTTCTTGAAAAGACAACACTTTCGGCAATCATAAACGCGTCCAAACTGGTGGCTGACCGGCTTGAGTTTCTCAAAGGCATCGAGGTTCTGATTTTCGACACGGATATCAAGAAGGTGCTGCGCGAGCGGCGAGAGTTGCATCGTCTGCTCGCCGAGAACACATGGCTTTTCGGCGAAGAGTTCAACCTCTCCGTGGACGACCAGTCGCTCACGGAAGTGTTACGCCAGCATCTTCATCTACTCGGCCGCGATGAATCTGTCGAGAGTCCGGTCAAGTGCGAAGACGGCTCAACCGGCATCGTAGACCTCATGCTTTCCCGGCGAATCCCTCAGCCCAGAGCGGAAGAAAGGGAGCATCTCGTTGTTGAACTGAAGCGCCCACGCGCCCCGGTAGACGACGACGTTGTGAAGCAGATCAAGAGGTACGCTCGCGCCGTGGCTGCCGATGAACGGTTCAGGTATGCACGAGCAAAGTGGGTGTTTTGGGCCGTCTCAAATGACATTTCCGAGTCCGTTCGGGACGATTCCACACAGAAGGGGCGACCGGACGGGCTTCTCATAGAGGATCGTGAGGGGCGTTATACTATCTGGGTGAAGACGTGGGGAGAAATCCTCGAATCCTGCCGCGGAAGGCTCAGTTTCTTCCAAGAACACCTTCAATACTCCGCCGATAGAGAATCCTCGCTGGAGTATCTGAAGAAGGTTTACGAGAAGTACTTGCCGGAACATCTGCGCAGTGCCGAAGCGACTAAGACAAGTTCGACACTGGCTTTGGAGCATTCGCCGGCTCCTTCTGAATTGGAGTGATGTCATCGATGATCCCGAAAGAATGTAAACGTCTTGCCGAGGTGGATTTTCCGATTGCCGTCGTGTCGAAGCATTCGGCGCGGGAGAAGTCCATCCGCCACGGGCATGCGTCCACCCTCCACCTTTGGTGGGCGCGGCGCCTTTCGCCGCGTGCCACACGATCGAGAAGAAGAAAGGCCGGCGAACCGTCGGTTTCGGCAATACAACAGGAAAGCATAGCCCTGTCATGAATCTCATCCGCCCGCTTCAATCCTCCGACGCAGACGCACTGAGAACGCTGTTCCTCGAATTTCCCTACAAGAAGGCGCAACAGAAGTCCCAGAGCATCGACCCGGAGAATCTGGCCGCGTTTTTCGTCGGGGCCGAGATCGCCCGGCTCGGAGGGGGAGGGGGGACCGCGGTCGCGCAGCGCGTCGCCGAAGCCGACGGGGGAGGGCTCGAGGCCTATGGCGCGCTCCATCGCGACGAATGGCACTCGGGATTCTACGGGCGACGCTTCGGTCGCGTGAGCCCGTTTCTCGTCTATCGCGCCGCGCCCGAAACGCGATCGGTCCTGCTCGACGCGCTTCTCGACGCCGCGCGGCGCGAGGCGATGGAGCACCTGATCCTTCGGATCGACGCCTCGGAGTTCGGCGTCTTGCCCCTCCTTCAGTCGCGCGGGTTCTACCTGGTGGATTGCTCGGTCAAACTTTCGGCCCGCATCGCCGACCTCCCCCAGGTCTCCGCGCCCGAAGCCGCGTCGGGAATGACGGTGCGTCCCTATCGCCACTCCGATCTGCGCGCCGTCATGAGCCTCGCTTCGTCGTCGCATCCGTTGAATCACTACTACAACGACCCGCACCTGCCGCGCGAAGACACGAACCGCTTGTTCGAAGGGTGGATCGAACGGTGTTGCACGAAGCTCGGAGCGACGATCTTTGTTCTGGATCGTGCCGGGTCGGTGCGAGGGTTCGCGATCTACCTTGTCCCAACGGCGCTGAACCGCGCTTTGGGGACTCGCCTGGTCATTCTCGATTTCGTCTGTCTCGACACGCGCCTTCAGGGGGGGGGAATCGGACGGTGGCTCATCGCCGACACGCTTCGAGTTCTCGATGGGGATTTCGACATGGTCGAGCTCCGGACGAGCGAGAACAACTATCCCGCCCTGCGGTGTTACCACTCTCTCGCCATGCACGACGTGTCGGGGGACTTCATTTTGCATTGCGCGATTGCCTCGGGACAGTGAGTTGATCCGGCATCACGTCCCGGGGTAAACGACCTGCCCCGCGTCAACCGGAAACCGATTCTCGATTCTCTTTGGAGACCGACGAAGATTCTTCGCCCAGAGGGCCGATACTATTCCCCCGAGCGGCGGTAGTCGGGACAGCACTCGGCGTTGGGGCGTTCGGGGCGGGTGCAGGCGTTGCCGTAGTTGTAACGGCACGTGTCGCACAGAAACTCGGGGTCGAGAAGAAAGATGGCGCGTAGGAGGTTGCGAATCTTCCATCTCAGGTCTTGCAGCATGGTCCTTCTCCGCGATTCGGCAGTTCGAAACAAAACGAACAGGCGAAAGATTGTGCCCTGAACGTTTCATCCGGGACTATTCTCTCATAGTCGAGTGCAAGGCGATAAGGAAATCGGCTCCGAGGCGAGAGTCGGACTTCGTTTCACGCCGACAATGCGTTCCTCGTCGCCGCCAGGAAGTCGTCCCGGAATCGCCCAGTGGAGAAGCGTTCGGCGTTGCGGCGGATTTCGACGGGATCGAAATCCTCGGGCTTGTACTCGCGCAGGGCGTCGATCAGGGCGTACATGCTTTGCTCTTCGAAGAGGATTCCCGTGCGGCCGGGGACGACGGTTTCGGTCGCGCCTCCTTCGCCGAAGGCGATGACGGGACACCCGCACGCTTGGGCCTCGACGGGGGTGATGCCGAAATCCTCGACCGACGTGAAGACGAATCCTCGCGCGCGGCGATAAAGATCGCGCAATTCGTTGCGTCCGACCCAGGGACGAAGAGTGACGTTGGGTCTCGCCATGCGGCGCAGCTGGTCCACTCGCGGTCCGACGACCACCAGAGGCCGGCCGAGGCGGTTGAACGCCGCGACGGCGACGTCGAGCCGTTTGTTCGGCGTGTTGGCCGATACCGTGAGGAAGAACTCCTCGCGCGGCGCTGTTCCCTCGGGCGCGGGGGTGAAGTAGTCGGTATCGACCGGCGGATAGACCACGTCGCTCGAAAGGCCGTAGACGTGGCGGATGCGCTCGGCGATGAAACGCGAGATGGCGATGAAATGCGTGACGCGGAACGCCGTGCTCTGGTCCCATTCGCGCAGACGCTCGATGGTCTTGCGCGCGAGCCACCTTGCGGCGGCGGGGACTCGGGCCAGATAGGCTTCGCTCTGATCGTAGAGGTAGCGCGCCGGGGTCAGGCAGTAACAGATGTGCGGCACCCCGTTGGGGACCGGGGCCGACTTGGCGGCGCAGTGGCTCACCGAGACGACGAGGTCGTGACCGCTCAGGTCCATCCGTCGCATCGCCCAGGGGTAGAGGGGGAGCAGGGAACGATAGTGTCGGCGCGAACGGGGGAAGCGCTGGAGGGGCGAGGGATGCACCGCGTGGCGGTTGATCGCGCCGCTCACGAGGTGCGGTTCATAGAAGAGGGTGTGGATGTCGGCCAGAGGCCAAAGCGCGCAGAGTTCTTCGAGGACTTTCTCGCCTCCGCGGCGGCCGTTAAGCCAGTCGTGGACGAACGCGACGCGTTTGTCGAAAAAGGGCGGGCGGGGCGAGCTCGGCCGTTCCGAGCGGGACCCCCGCTTGGGCGTCTTTTCCGAGGGAGAGGAAGCGGGATAAAGGGGGCTCGCGGCAGCCGGTTCGAACACCGAGTCGCCCGCGAGTTCGCGATAGATCGCGGCGGTTTCGCGCGCGGCCGAGGCCCAGCTCATTCCCTCGGCCCGTTCGCGTCCGCGCCGGATCGTCTCTTCGCGCGCCGCGGCGTCGGCGAGAACCGCCCCGATCGATTCGATCAAACTGTCCTCGTCGCACGGATCGAAGTATCGCGCGGCGTCGCCTCCCGCCTCGCGCGGGGCGGGTCGATCCGACGCGACGACGGGGATCCTCATCGCCTGCGCTTCGACGATGGGCAGTCCGAAGCCCTCGACCAGCGAAGGGAAGATCAGGAGCGACGCGCCGGCGTAGAGAAGAGGCATTTCTTCGGCGCTCAGGTCGCTCAGGCCGACGATGGAGAGCGACTGCGAGTTCGACCCGCTCCGGATCAGACTTCGGCATCTTTGCGCCGCGGCCTCCTGGCCCTTGCCGCACAGCACGAGCCCGTGCTCGGCGAGGTCTCCTCCGTCTTCGAGCATTCGCGCGAGCGCCCTTACGACGAAGGCGTGGTTTTTGTGCGGCAGATCGAGTCCGACCATGAGGAAGTACTTGTCGGGAAGTCCGCGCCGACAGCGCCATCGTGCGATCTCCTCGGACGAGGGCGAGGCGTCGAGATAGCGCCGCGCGAGGCCGCCGTAGGGGACGAGTCGAACGCGCTCGGGGCTCAGGTGCGACGCCTCTTCGAGGAGCCGTTCGCGCGTGGCTTGGGATCCCGTCACGACGACCAGACTCTCGCCGGGACGGCGTTCCAGCCGTCTGAGAAAGAAGCGCACATAGGCCCGTTTGAGAGGATGGCGCGATTCGAGATGAATCAAATCGTGGACGGAGACAACGAGCGGCCGCGACGACGGCCACGAAAGCGGGAAATTGTAGTGCGGCGCGTGGAACAGGGCCCAGTCGCCAGCGCCGCTCGGAGCCGAGGGACGCGCGATTTGCTCGCGGAGACTATAGACGGGAGCGCCGAAGGCGACCCCCTTCCATGCAGGACTCTTCGCAACGGCTTCGGCGACGATGTCCCGCGGTCCCAAACACGCGAGTCGAGGCGATGGATCGAGGAGAGCAAACTCGTCGGTCAGCCCTTGGAGATAGGAACCGATGCCCGAATGCCGCCACATTCGCACATCGAGCGCGACTCGGGACGGTGGGGCGGCAGGTCCGGACATAGGGGCGGTTTCGCCGTTCGAGAAAAGACTTGAAAACGCGGGCCAATGACCTATAAAGGGATGCCCCGTGGGACGATTCCGCGCTCCGTGAAGGGGGATCGGCCCCACGCCCCTTATTATGCGGAACGGGGCGTTTTGTACAGGCAAAACAGGCTGGGACGTTCGGCGCACTCGTCGCGGTTCTTCCGGCATTCGCTCTTTTCCATATACGCGTCTCTCGGACTTGGTTACACTCGGTTCGAGGGCGCGCGTATCGCCCGTGCGGAGAGGTGACCGAGTGGTCGAAGGTGCACGCCTGGAGAGCGTGTGTACCTCCGGGTACCGTGGGTTCGAATCCCACCCTCTCCGCCATTTCGGCAATCCGCACATCGCCTTCCTGTATTCCAAGTCATAGGTTTCGACGATTCCCAGGCAACGTGGCGTTGCGAGGCATATCGAACGGTGGCCGATGCGATTCTCGATCTCCTAAACGGCGTCGTCGCCGATGTTCGCCCCGGCGAACCCCTCTCGGCCCACACGACGGTTCGTGTGGGCGGTCCGGCGCGGGTCATGGCTTTCCCCTCGTGCGAGGACGAGCTCGCCGCCCTCTTTCGGGTCCTGAACGAACATCCGGACGTTCGGCTCGCCTATATCGGCGGTGGGGCGAACCTGTTCGCCGACTCGCGCGGCGTGGACGGGGTTGTCGTGTCCACGCGGGGTTGGCGACGCGAGTTTGCGCTGGACGCCGACGGCTTGCTGGCGGTCGGCGGGGGGATGCCTTTGCGCGATGTGGCGCTCGAAGCCGCCGGTCTCGGATGGGGCGGGATCGATTTTATGGCCGAAGTCCCCGGGACCGTCGGGGGCGCGGTCGTCATCAACGCGGGGACGAACGTCGGGGGGTACGTCGCGGATCGGTTCGAGTGGGTCGAGACGATCGACCGAACGGGCATGAAGCGACGCCACGCAGGAGCGGAGATGGAGTTCGGGTATCGGACGAGTCGCCTCCTCCACGGCCCCGAGCTGATTGTGCGCGCGGCCTTCCGACTCGCCCGCCTGGGCGAGCTTGGGCTGACGCCCGAGACGGTCCGCGCGCGGTTCGACGCGACGATGCGCGAGCGCGAGAGCAAGTTTCCTCTGGATCAACCCAACTTTGGGAGCACGTTTCGCAGTCCCGGCGCGCCGCATCCCCCGGCGGGGAAGCTGATCGACGATCTCGGGATGAAAGGGCTTCGCATCGGCGGGGCGGAAATCAGCCGCCGTCACGCGAACTTCATCGTCAACCTCGGCGGGGCTTCGTCGGACGACATTCTCGCCCTCATGACGCGGATGCACGAAGCGGTTCTCGAACGCTCCGGCGTCGCCCTCGAGCCCGAGGTGCACTACTTGGCCGATCCCGGCTCGCCTCGTCCCGCGTTCTTCCCGGCGTAGCGGGAAGCAGGCGCTTCGGCTTCGAAACACAAAGAAACCTGAAGGGTGTGCGATGGTGCGATCCGAAGCCGTTCGTTTCGACCGCTTGGCCTTCGCGTTTCTCGTGGCGTTGAACGTCGCGGGATGGTTCGCGTCGCTCGACAACGAATTCTCGCTCGACGACTACAACTGGCTCGCGCGGGCGCGGTTCGCGCCGAGCGCGGGCGCGTTCGTTCTCGAACCGGAGCCGGGCCAGTTGTTCACCCCGGTGACGAAGGGATTCTTCTGGGGCCTGTACGCCGTCGGGGGCGAGAACCCGATAGTCTATCGGTTGGCGATTCTCGCTATTCACATTCTCAACGCGTTCTTCGTCTATCGTCTCGGGACCGAGGTACTGCGACGGCGGCGAGGGGCTCTGTTGGCGGCGAGTCTGTTCTCGCTCAACAGCTGCGCGAACGAAGCGGTGTTCTGGATCGCGGCGTTCTATCACCCGGTGACGGCGGTGTTCTCTCTCGCCACGCTGGTCGGGTTCGTTCGCTACGTGCGGAGCGGGAAACAGGCGCTTCTTTTCTCGACGCTCGCGCTCTTCGCGGCGGGTCTTCTGTGCAAGGCGTCGTTCTATGCCGTCCTGATCCCAATGGGCGCGTACCCGCTTCTTCTCGCTTGGCGCCCCGACGCTCGACGTCGCGGGTGGATCGGGTTCGCCGTCGGCGTCGTGCTCGTCGGTATTGCCATCGGGGCGAACGCGTGGTCGTCGGTCGGGGGATCGTATCTCGTCCAACGCGGTTACTACACGGTGGGTTGGCACATGGCGGCGAATCTCGACACCTACCTCGTGCGGGTCTTCTTTCCGTTCGAACACGCGTTCGGGAAGGTCGGTCTTGGCGCCTCGTACGTCGCGATCTTCGAGGGATTGCGATGGCTTCTTCCGGTCGCCCTGATCGCGTTGTTCGGACGGGGTGGCCGGGGAGCGAGGTGGAGCCTGGTCCTACTTCTTGCGGGGGTGCTTCCTTATCTTCCGTTCACGATGGAGCCGACCTCGCGCTACAGCTATCTGGCTTCGACAGCGGCGGGGCTCATCGGTGGCGGACTGCTCGATCGGATCGCCAGGCGGTTCGCGCGCCGCCGCTCTTGGGAGCGGAGGGCTGCGATGGGTGTGTGCGCGGCGATCCTGCTCGCTTTCGCCCTCGATACTTGGATCGAGGACAACGACTACGAGTACCGCGAACGACTGATGGAACAACTCGTCGAAGACGCGAAGGCGGTCTATCCCGAGTTGCCCTCGGGGGCCGAGGTGGTCGTTCTCGATCTGCCGCGGTTCGCCGTCGATCGCGGCATTCATCTCGAAGCCGCTCTGCGCCTTGCGTACGACGATCCGGCATTTCGGTTGATCGCGCCCGATCCGCTGGAAAGCGAAACACCCTTTCCCGAAGGGGAAAGGGTGTTGGTATTCAAGGGCAATCGGATTGTCAGGTTGGAGCACGTTCCGCCCACGTCATTTGAGTGAGACGAATACCGGAATGCGGCCTTGGCCCTCTTCGAGTCCGCCCAGGGCTTTGCCGACGACCGTCCCGATCTTCGGCGAATCGGCCCGCATGGCATGGCCCGGGGTGGGGGAGGAGACCAGCAGGTCGCCCGGTCGAATGGCTCCATAGGTCGCGTCGACCTTGATCGCGCGGAACGCTCCCAAGGTCACGACGCTGAGGTGACGCTGCGCGGCGACGCCCGTGTCGGCCTCGACGGACGCGTCGGCCGCTTGGGGTTTGGGAAGATCTCGCCGGCATCTCGGATCGACCTTAGTCGGCTCCGCCCCGTCGGGCGAATCCGACGACGTCACGTCGGGCGACTCCTCCATACTCTCCTCGACCGGGGGCGGCACCTCGAAAGGCTGATCGACGACACCGACGACCGCCGTGCTTTCGGCGCGAGCGGTCTTACGCACCCGCACGAGAGGGATGCGTCCCACCGCCGGTGGGGCCGCCCCGACGATCTCGACCACGTCGCCGGTTTCGAGCGGCTCGGGTCCGTCGTTTAGGCAAATGTCTACAACGTAGCCGCTCTTGGAGCCCGACGCGACCAACGTCCCGTCAATATAGACACCCGGCCAGGCGCTTCCCCCCCGGTCGACGAAATAGCCCGCATAGTCCCCGGTGTCGCTAGAAGCGTAAAGGCCTCTGTAGGTCGCGCTATAGAAGTTGCCGCCGTAGTCGCCGAAGCTGTATCCATACACGCCGTCGTCGGTCGAACTATATCCATACACGCCGTAGCTGTTCGTACTTTTCCCGTAGACCCCAATTCCGTCTGTCGATTCCCCCTGGACTCCCGCCCAGTTCGAATCGCTCAGGCCGTAGACCCCGATACCGTTCGCACTCTTGCCGAACACACCCGGCGCGTACTGGTTGGAGTAATATCTCTGAGCCGAGCTGTAGCCGTAGACTCCAACGCCGGAAGAGCTGGTGAAGTATCCTCCGTACCCATGGCCTTGAGGGGTGCCGCCATCGTAGCCGTACACTCCGGCGCCCGCCTCCGTGTAGCCGTAGACGCCGACGCCGCCGCTTGAATCGCCGCGGAGGGCAAACCCTGTCGACGCCTCGCCGTATACTCCCGAGGACCCCGTGCCCAAGCCCTCCTTGGTTACCTTGAGTACATGACCGGTCACCCCGATCGGCTCGCCCGACATCTCGGCGCCGGGACGCAGGCCCAAGGCATAGGGCGCGGGGAGGATCTTGCGTCGCGGCGAGAGATTCACGCCCTCGACTCGAATGCGCAACCAGACCTCCTGGCCGTTGAAAACCGACTGCGGGGCGTCGAGCTCGACGCTGAAGAGCCCGTCGGAAACGGAGACGCTTCGGATTCCGCTGTCCCAGAGAGTGGTTCCGCCCGTTTCGGCATCGACGAGGAAGAATCGCATCTCGTACGTGCCGTTGTAGGGATTGCCCGACGGATCGGTGAGTCGGCCTTGATAAGTGAAGGCTTCATCGACGGTGGCCGCCGTTGCCGCGATTGTTTCTTGGGGAGGCGGAGGAGCAGGGGGATCGGACCACGCGGCCCAGAGGATGAGCGAGAAGGCGATGGTGAATGCGAAGATCGCCACTCGGTTTCGAGACGGTTTGGGACGCATCTTTCAACCTCCGGAGCGAAGAAGAGTAGGTTCTGCGATCCAACCCCGCGAGTCTACACGCTCGCGCACCGCCCATGCGAGCTTTTTTGCGGTCTCGGGAGGCGTCGGATTTGAGGGTGCAGACTCTGTAGGCGATGGCAATGGCGAGGAGACCGCTCGGGGCGAGGCCGATCACTCGGGGTGGGTCCTTTCCCGCCAGTATTGCGCCTCCGCGCGGGCGCGCTCGGCGTCGGCGGGGCGGCCCATTGCCTGGTAGACGCCCGCGAGGTGGCCGTAGGCGATCGCGTCGGTCGCATCGAGATCGACGGCGCGCTCGAGTTCAGCGACGCCTTCGTCGAGGCGGCCCTGTTGGGCGAGAACGAGTCCGAGGGCGGTGTGGTACGTCGCGCGGGTGGGGGCGAGGTTCAGGGCGCGCCGAGACGCGTGTTCGGCCGCGCGCCGCCACGCCGGATCGCGCCCGGCCCAATGGGCGTAAGCGTCGCCGCGCGCCGCCCAGATGCGCGGATCGTCGGGCGCGAGGCGGTCGGCCGCGCGAAACTGCTCGTCGGCGGCATCGAACTCGCCCGCTTGCCCGAGCTGCGAGCCGTAGGTGATTCGGTAAGAAGGTTCGACGGGCCAGGCGCGGACGGCGCGCCGAGCGGCGGCGAGCCGATCGAGGGGCAGCGCCTCGCGAGCGAGCGCGCGGCAGTGCATCACGTCGGCTCGGACCGGTTTGAGACAGACAGCCGCGATCAACACGGCCAACAGCAGTGCCGGAACCGCGAAGGTCAGCGACGCGCGCCGCGAAAGGCCGCGTCCCGATGCCTGGGTATCGTTCGAATGCGGGTCTCGCGCCTGGTCGGCGGTCTGCGCGCGATAGAGCCCGCACGCCATAGCCAGCAGCATCCAGAACACCGTTGCCGTGCCGATCTCGTCGAAGCTGAAGTGCAGATCGGCCAGATGCCCGGCGACAGCCGCCGCGATCCCCGCCCAGAGCGCCGTCCGCCTCGCGTCCGACGCCGCCCGGCACCCTCTCACAATAATCGCGCAGAAGACCGCGAGCAGGATCCCGAATACTGTCGCTCCTGCGAGACCCGACGCCATCGCCTGATCGAGCCAGACGTTGTGCGCGCGGTCCACCGTCGTGTGTCGCCCGAGGTAGTAGACCAGTTGCGGCGGGTAGACCCGTTCGAAGACCAGCGGCATCGTGTCGGGTCCGTAGCCGAGCCAGGGGCGCTCGCGCGCCAGCTTCCATGACGTGCGCCAGATGGTGGTGCGCGCGGCGGCCGATCCCGCGCTCAGGTCCGCGAAAGATACGAGACGCGCGGAGCCGGTGCGCTGAGCGAGACGCAGGAGGGCGCTGTCGCTCCGTCCGAGTTCGAGCAGCGTCCCGCCTGCGATGAGCAACGGGAGACAGGCGACGATGGCGATCCGGAGACGTCGGCGTCGCGCGCCCGAGACGAGTCCGAAAACGGCGACGGCCACGGCGAAGCCGATCCACGCGCCCCGCGCCAGAGTCAACGCCAGGCACGCGAACTGGGCGGCAAGAAGAAACGCACCCGTCTTGGGGCGGTTTCGGGCCAAGACCCACGCGAGCGTCAATGGCATGACCATCACGAGATGCGCGCCGAGGAAGTTCGCCCGTCCGAAGGTCGACATCACGGGCGACGCGGCGTCGCTCCGCCAGACGAACGGATCGATTCCCGCCGCCTGGGCGAAACCGTAGAGCACGACCGGAACGCTCGACCAGACCAGCGCCGACATGAGCCGTTCGATCCGCCCGACGGAATCGATCCGCCACAGGGCGACGAGAAAGAGGACGACATACGAGAGCCGTGTCAGAAGACCTTCTTGGCGCCCGTAGTTTCCCCAGAGACTCATGCGCGGGTTGACCGACATCACGGACGACAGCACGAGAACCGCCGCGCCCGTGAGCGCCGCCGCGACCAGAACGGCGACGAGCGGGTCGCGCCGCGGCCGCTTCGTTCCGCCTCGAACCCACGGAAATCCTTCGATCAGCGCGGCCAGAAGCACGATGGCCGCCAACGCCCGAATCAGCGCCGCCTTGGGGACAGCGAACGAGTTGTATCCCCACGGATTGAAGGCCAGGGGAACCGCGATGACGGTCAGGACGATCAGGAAGAAGGTTGGAGACATGGCGCCGTGTTCCGCACGTCATCATCGGGGCAGGAAGCCCCCAAAGTCAACCGAGACCAGTGCGGCGTCGGCGTTCTTGCCTCTGCCCACTGCCTGGCGTTCACTGCTTTCTGCCATCTGCCTGACGCCTACGGCCTACCGCCTAATGCCTTCGAGAAAGGTCTTGCGCCAGAGGTGGGCTCGGGTAGAATCGAGTCGTGGCGGATCGGAATTCGCGGACGCTTGCGGCACGCCCTGTGTCCAGGGCGTCGCGGATTCCGAAGAAGCCCTCTCTCGTCTGGTCAAACAAGCCTCACTCCATCCTCACCCGAGGTTTCTTCCTCCGGGGAAAGGAATTCGGTCATGAGATCGTACGTCAGGAGTCGCCGGGCGGTCGGGGCGATCGTCGCCTTCGGGGTCGTGACGGCCGTTTCGGCCTGGGCTCAATACGAGGTTTCGTGGTGGAGCGTCGACGGGGGCGGCGGCATGAGTTCCAACGCCTCGTGTATCGTTCGAGACGCCATCGGCCAGCCCGATGCATTCACCGTGACGAACGCCTCGAGCGAGATCGACGGCGGGTTCCTCGCGGTGCCTAGCTCGTATGAAGGGGTCGTCGTGACCGACTTGGACCGGCCGGGCTACGAGGTCGGCATTCTCGACGCGGCCCAGTTGGTCTATGCCGACCGCTCCTATACGTTTATCGAGCCGGTTCCCAACGGATTGCGGGGGCAGACGTACATCCGGACGCTGAACGACGAGAAGGACACGACGACGAACCCGTTCTTGAGTTTCCGCGTCTACATACCGGTGTCGGTCGGCGTCGCGTTCGAGCAGCGCATCAATCCGGCCCCGTCCTGGGCTTCGGATTGGACGGCGACCTCGCTCCGACTCTATACCGACGACGTGGTGCCGGAGCGGATCGTCTACTACAAGAACTTCCCGGCCGGGACGATCGTGCTCGGTCCGAATCGCGACTCGGGTATGTCGCCCGACCCGAGTATGTACACGGTCGTGGTCATTCCGTTCGTGACCGACGCGAGAGACTGGATGTTGTTCGAGTGAGTTCTTTCTCATCGACGCGAACGACTTTTCGGAGAGCGCATCGGCGATAAGGAGGCGGGGTCATGTTCCGTTCGACAATACTCAAGAGATGGATACCCCTTGCGGCATTGGCGATGATGGCGTTCCTTCCGGTGTGGACCGTTGGGGCGGAGCAAGACACGGGGCCGTCGGGCGCGCCATCGCTTACGACCGCGTCCGTCGCCGGAAAAATCAACTATCAGGGGCGCTTGACCGATGCGGCGGGCAGTCCCTACAACGGCGCCTACGAGATGCGGTTCTTTCTCGTCGATCAGGAAACGGGCGGAACCACCCTTTGGGACAGCGGAATCCTGGACGTCCCCGTTTCCGACGGCCTGTTCAGCGTCAACCTCGAAGTCGGTCCCGACGTCATCGACGGCCAGGCACTCTGGTTGCGGGTCCGAGTCGAGGGGGTGAATCTCTCGCCGCGGCGCGAGATCGTACCGACGGCGTACGCCATGAGTCTACGGCCGGGCGCCCAGATCAGCGGCGAGCCGCTGGTGTCGAGCGGGGCGGTCGTGGACGTGGGGTTGACGGGGTTCTGGCCTTCGGCCAAAGCGCTCGGGGTGTCAGCCGCGGCGACGGGCACGGCGCTCCATGGCAGTGCGCTGGGAGGCGTGGGAGTCTACGGCTATAGCGAAGACAACAGCGCCGTGCGGGGACACAGTCAGGACAGCTGGGGCGGCTACTTTACCAGCGACGACGGCTATGGCATCCGGGTCAACACCGATGGCGACCATATTTACGATTATGGCGCCTACATCACGTCCAACTGGGGATACGGAGTCTATGTTGAGAGCGTCCACAATCAGGCCGTGCGCGGCGAGGCGGGCGACCTGTCGGCCGGCAAATCGATGCCTGGCGGCGCGTGGGGATCTGTCGGTATCGGGCAGTCAGGGGGCACCTGGGGCAGCAGCTGGGATAACTGGGGCGTTTACGGCGATAGCCACAACTACCGCGGCGTTCAAGGCAACACGGATCGCACCGACCGGGACTACGGCCTCCACACATATGACAACATCTACTCGTTGAACTATCACACACTCGGCGCCATCATGCAGGTGGTCCAGAACGGCGGGACGGAACCGATCGAGCCGGGCGAGGTCGTCGTTTTCAGCGGCATGACAAAAGGCATTGAACCGGACGCGCCGCCGATCCCGCGAGTTTCGAGGGCCGAGGCGGCCAACAACCCGGCCGTCGCCGGGGTGGTCTATAGCCGCTATAACATCGACGCCGCGGACCCCTCCAAGGACGATCCGACCGACCCGTCTTCTCGCGGCGACATGGAAGTGGCGCCGCCTGGATCCGTGCAGCCGGGTGAGTATATGCTCCTGGTAGTCCAGGGACCCGCGAAGGTCAAGATCGCGCGGTCGGACGGCGGCATCCAGCCCGGCGACCTTCTCGCGACGGGCGGCGTCGGGGGCGGCGCCGACAAGGCGGCGCTCGTCTCGATCGGCGGGGTGGAGATTCCCGTTCCCGGCACCGTCTTCGGCAAGGCGCTCGAAGCGTCCGATCCGGACAAAGACACGACTCACGTTTTCGTGACGCTTCAGTAGAGAAACTTCGGCTTCGACCGCGTCGTTGTGCGTACGAGGACATCTCATGGCGACCGCCTCGCGAGGGACCGCCGTCGTCGTTGTCAGTTTCGACGGAGCGGATCTCCTCCGCACCTGCTTGCCCGCGATTCTCGACCAGGATCTCCCTTTCGCTCGCGTTCTGCTTGTGGACAACGCCAGCGCGGACGAGACGCGCGCGTATGCGGAATCGTTGCCGGACGTCGAGTGCGTCGCGTTGGACCGCAACCTGGGATTCGCCGGCGGGGCGAATCGAGGGATCGAACGCGCCCTCGCAGACGCCGCCATCGACGCCGTCGCGCTGGTCAACAACGACGTTGTCTTGGAGCCGGGGTGGCACCGCGCGGCGCGATCCGTTCTCTTGTCACGCGACGATTGCGGGTCGTGCGCCACGTGTTTGCTCAAGGCGGACGATCCGAACGCGGTCGATTCAGCCGGCATCGAGTGGGTCGCCCCCGGCGTGGCCGACAACTATCTCCACGGCCAACCCGTGCCGCCGCCCGAGCAATCGCCGCGCGAGATCGCCGGGGCCTGCGCGGGCGCGGCGCTCTATCGACGCGAGGCCCTGGAACAGATCGGCCTGTTCGACGAATCGCTGTTCGCCTATCAAGAGGACGTGGATTGGGCGCTTCGGTCGGCGGCGCGCGGCTACGTTTGTCTGTTCGCGCCCGGCGCGCGCGGCGTTCATCGCGGCCACGCGAGCAATCGTCGCTTCCCTTTGGGAGGCACTTGGGGGGACTACTACAATGCGCGGAATCGTCCGGTCGTCTTGGCGCAGTCGCTTCCGAGCGAGGAATGGCGCCGCCGATGGTTTGCCATTCTGCGCAACCAGGCGGCGCTCCTCACGCGCAGTCCGGTCCAGGGGCGTTTCGGGGCCGTGGCGTCCGGTTTCGCGACGGGGATCGTTCGAGCGCTGAACGCGTGGCGGCGGCGCGTGCGTCGAGCGTCGCGTGACGAGAGGGGCCGTGACCGATGACGGCCTGGTCGCGAATCACCGTAGTCCTCATCGTGCGCGACGCCGCCGACGTGTTGCCCGCGGCGCTGGAATCCGTTCCGGCCGAAGCGGAGATCGTCGTCGCCGACGGCGCGAGCCGCGACGCGACCGTGGAGGCGGCCCGAACCCGCGGCGCTCGGGTGATCGCCCAGGACTTGGAGGCGGTCCGACGGGCGGGCGGGAACTTCGACGTCGCGCGCAACGCCGCGGCCGAACACGCGACGCGCCCTTGGGTGTTCTTTCTCGACGCCGACGAACGTTTGTCGCCCGAGTTGGCGCGCGAGATCGGACTTCTCGCCGAGGACACGCTCCACGCCGCCTATCGGTTTCCGCGCCGCAATCTCTTTTGGGGGGGGCCGGTCCGGCTCTTGGGCGAAGATCGACAGACGCGACTTGTCCGCAAAGGGAAGGGGCGTTATTCCGGATCGGCGCTTCATCGGTCGATCGAGGTGGATGGGTCGGTGGGCGATCTCGACGGAGTCCTCATCCACGAGAACGTCCGCGCTTGGGTTGACGTGGTCCGGCGCTTTCGGCAGTATGTACCCGTCGAGGCTGGGAACCTGCGCCCGGCGCCCGGATTCGGGACCGTCTGCGCCACGCCTTGGCGGATGTTCCGTTACTACTATGTCACGAATCGCGCCTGGAAGGACGGCGCTCGCGGGTTGATTGTGAGCGTGGTCTATGCCGCCTATCGCTTCGCCATCGCGTGGAAAGCCCGAAGCCGCGTCCCCGATTGAGGCGTCGCTCGTCATCGTCAACTATCGCAGCGAACGACACACGTTGCGCCTTCTGGAACATCTTCTCTCCCCTGGCGCCGAACGCCCCGCTCAAGTCATCGTGATCGACAACAGCCCGGACGAAGGCCTGGCGGCGGAACGCGTTCTCGAAGGCGACGGCGTGAAATACGTGGCGGCGGAACGCAACATCGGTTTTGCCGCCGCGGTGAATCGGGGAATCGCGCGCGCGGCGCACGAGTGCATCCTTCTCCTCAATCCCGACACCCTTCCCGAGACCGGGTGTCTCGCGGGTCTCGTGCGCGAACTCGAATCCGACCCGTCGGTCGCGGTGGCCGCGCCGCGTCTCGTTCCGTTCGACGATTCTCTTCCGCCCGTTCCCTCGGCTCTGCGACGCGATCCCGGCTTTCTGACGGCCTCGATCGAATACACGGCCGCCCGTCGCCTTGTGGGGAGCGATTGGTTGGAGCGGCACTATTTCGCCGATCCGAATCCGGCGGCGGGATCGACCGAATGCGCGATGGTGCAGGGCGCCTGCTTCGCACTCAAGAAGAGATGGTTCGAGCGGGTCGGCGGTTTCGACGCCGATCGGTTCTTTCTCTACTGGGAGGAAACGGACTTCTGTCGGCGGGTCCGCGCGGCGGGCGGAAGGGTCCTCTACTGCCGTTCGCTCGTCTGCCGTCACCTCGGCGGAGGCAGTTTGGAAGGGGGCGAGCAGGACGTGGATCGCTTCTGGCGGGGGTTCTACGCCTACCATCGCAAACACAACGGCGCGTTTCGCGCGCATCTGCTTCGTGCCGCTCTCATCGTCGGCATGTCGGTTGAGTATTCGATTCTCTCGATGCTCGGGTTTCTCCGCGGGGGGCGCTGTCCCGATTTGACCCGCGACCGGCGACGGCTGAGGCGCAGACTGGGGGCGCAATGGTGAATACGCCCTCGTCCCCGAATCCGCATGGAGTTCCCCTGACCTTCGAGCTGGCCCGCAACGCCTTGTTCGGAGGGGGCGCGCGGCTCATCACCCTCGCCGTCGGCTTGGTGCTAACACCCTACCTGCTCGCCCGTCTCGGCGCGGAACGCTTCGGCGTCTGGGCGCTGCTGACGTTCGTGACGGGTCTCATCGGCCTGCTCGATTTCAGCTTTCGGACGTCGTTCGTCAAGTACCTGGCCGAAACCCATGCTCGCGACGATCGCGAGGGGGAGCGGGCCATTCTCGGCACCGGCCTGATCGCGTACGGTCTCTTCGCGCTCGGTTTGGCCCCGATCCTGTTCTTTGCCTCCGATCCGCTTCTGGCGCTCTTGGCCGTTCCGGTCGGACTGCGACCCGCGGCGCGCGCGTGCTATCTGATTGGAGCGGCGGGATATCTGTTGAGCAACGTGTTGGCGGTGTTTCCCGCCTGGTGCGATTCGCGCCAGAGGATGGATCTGACCAACGCGACGGGAGTCGCCGCGCTGTTCGTCTCGGCGGGCGCGACCGTCGGGCTGGTCGAAAGCGGCCTCGGCCTCGTGGGCGCCGCGCTCGGGCAATTCCTGGGTATCGCGCTCTTCCACGTCGCCTGCATCCCCATTTGCCAACGCCGGTTCGGTCCGCTCGGATTGTCGGTAGGTTCGATCCGCGGCGTCTGGTTTCGCAGGCTCTTCCTCTTCGGATTCAAGCTCCACGTGAGTTCGATGTGCTGGATCGTGAATCGTCAGTTCGACAAGTTCCTCCTCGCGCGTTGGGCCGGTCTGCCTCTGGTCGGCTCCTACGAGCTCGCCTTGCGGATCGCGGGCAATGCGGGAACGCTCCAGCCCTCTCTGGCCGCCGCGCTCGTTCCGGCGAGCAGCCGACTGACGGCGGAGGACGACTTGGCACGTTTGAGGCGGCTCTATCGCGAGGCGACACGCTATCTGTGTCTAGCCGGGATTCCGCCCTTCGCTTTGATCATGGCGTTCCATCGCGACGCGATGATCGCCTGGATCGGAAGGCCCGACGCGTGGGCGTCGGCTTTTCTGATTCTCCTGGCCGTCGGGTACATGGTCAATTCGTTGAGCAACGGCATGGCGTTCGTTTGTCAGGGAATCGAGCGCCCCGGGCTCCAGGCCGAGCAATCGGCGCTCCAACTCGTCGCCAACGTTCTGCTCAGCGTGATTCTGTTTCGCTACATGGGACCCTGCGGCGCGGCGCTGGGCACGACCCTGGCTCTCGTCTTCGGGGCGGCGTATTTCGCGTGGCGTTTTCACCCTCACATCGGTGTCTCGACGCGGACGCTGTTTCGAGAAGCCGCATGGATTCCCCTGGTCGCTTCCGCGTCGGGCGCGCTCGTCGCGCGGTTGGCCGTCGGGTGGATCGCGGCGGACAGCCGAATGCCGGCGATCCTCAAACTCGCCGCGGGACTCGTTGTGTTCGCCGTCGTCTTCGGCGCGATTTGCGTGGCGACGGGTTGCGTTGGCCGGACCGAATGGGAACGCGTCCGGCTTCTGTTGAGGAGGGGAAAGCACTGATGTCCCGAAACCTCCAGGTCGCCGTTGCCGCGCCCGAGACCGAACGGTGCGGCGTCTATGATTACGCGAGACATCTGGCCGACGCGATGCCCGACGACGTAGAGATCCGTTGGGTCGCCTACCCGACCGGGGATTCGGCCGCCGCGTGGCGCCGCGCGGCCGGCGAGACGCGCGGCGCCGACCTGGTCCACGTGCACTACGAGCACGGTCTCTTCCGTCTCGTGAAACCCTTTCGCAACCGGTTTGCGGCATTCATGAATAATCTGAGGGCACCCGCAGTGGTGACGCTGCACGGTCCGATGCCGAGTCTCGTTCCCCGATGGCGAAGGAAAAGACCTTACGGAGTCCGCGACGCGTTCCGAGACCTCGCCTATCTTGCCTACTTCTCGAAATGGGCCGTCCGCGACTATGGGCGGGCCGCGCACTGGATCGTCCACACGCGACCGCGATACGATGAAGCGACTCAATACGCGGCGCCGGATCGCGTCACGCTCCTGATGCACCCGATTCCTCGGCCGACAACGAGTTGGCGCCTCGAAGCCGTCGCCGAGCGACTTTTCGTCACCCCGGGTTTCATCAAGGAGCACAAGGGGTACGAGCGTTTTCTCGAAACGCTTCGGCGCATCCCGGGATGGCGCTGGACGCTGGCCGGCGGGCCCCAAAACGCGCGCGATACCGACTATCTGGCGCGATTGAGGGACCGGATCGTCCGTCTGGAGCTGACGGACCGCGTGGAGATCACGGGGTATCTTCCTCGCGAGCGGTTCGAATCGCTGGTGAGCCGCGCCGCCGTGGCGGTCTTTCCCTATGAACGCGCCGAAGGGTCGGGGTCTCTGTCGTTGGCGCTGGGACTCGGAATGCCCGTCGCGGCGACGGACGTTCCCGCTTTTCGCGAAACGGCGGAAGCGGGAGCGGGGATCGAGCTGCTTCCGAACGAAGCGCCGGAGAGTTGGGGGGCGGCGCTGCAGTCGCTTGTCGAAGATTCGTCCCGGCTCGATCGTCTGGCGCGGGCCAATGCGCGGTTCGCCGATTCGCACAGCTACGAACGGGGCGCGCTAGAACTGGCCTCGCTCTTCCGGTCCGTTGCGTCGAGGAATGCTCGCCGCGCGGAGGTTTCGCCGTGAAGGTCCTTTTCGTCTGCACGCGCTCGCCCTGGCCTCCCAACGCCGGGGCCCCCTTGCGCACGGCGGGGTGGATTCGGGCGATTGCGAGCGAAGTCGACGTGGGAGTCCTGGCGTTGACGCGCAACGCGGAAGAAGAAGCCGGACTCGAGTCGGCCAAAGAGTCCTGCTCCTTCGTTCAAGGCGTCCGGGCTCCTCGCACGCTTTGGCGGCGAGGACGCGACGCGATCCTTTCCGCCGCGATGGGCGCTCCCTACGTGGTGCAGGCGTCCGCTGAATCGAGAATGCGCGAGGCGCTTCGCGCCGCGCTTCGTTCCTGGCGTCCCGACATTGTCCAGGCGGAACCGATCGGCGCAGCCCCGTACCTCTCCATCGCGAAGGCGGCCGGCATCGCGACCGTCTATTCCGCTCACAACGTCGAGAGCCGGATTCTCAGCGGTCTCGGGGGGCGTCCGGCGGCGATCGGGTCGCGATCTTCGGAACGGATGGCGAGACTGGAGCGAAAGATCGCGCGGGAGGCCGACTGCGTCGTCGCCGTCGGCGAACAAGAGGCCGCGTGGTTTCGCGAGGTCGCGGGAAACGCGACGGTCGTACCCAACGCGATCGCGAGCGAGTCGTACGCCTACATCGAACCGTCTCGTCGTCCGCGCGACACGATTGTCTTCGTGGGTCACCTCGGATACGGGCCGAATCGCGACGCGGTCCGGACGTTGGTGTTGACAATCCTTCCTCTCATCTGCCAGCATCGTCGCGATGCTAAAGTCCTGATTGCGGGAAACAGCCCGAGTCGCGATGTGAGGGATCTGGCCGGTCCGCGTGTCGAGATCCTCGGTTCCGTTCCCGACGCGGCCTCGGTGTGGGCGCGGGCGAGCGCGCTCGTTTGTCCGTTGCGTTGGGGCGCGGGCAGCCGTCTCAAACTGCTCGAGTCGGCGGCGTGCGGCGTCCCTATCGTCGCCACGCGGTTCAGCGCCGAGGGATTGGCGTTTCGCGAGGGAGAGCACTTTGTCGCCGCCGACGATCCGCACGACGTCGCGGCCGCCGCGGTCCGTGTCCTGAGCGATCCGCCCGCGTGGGACGCCATGGCGCGCAAGGCACGCGACGCCGTTCGGCTTCGCCACGACTGGAACGTTCTCCTTCCCGATTTGGTCCGGCTCTATGAAGACACGCTCGCTCGTCACCACCGTTCTTAACGAAGCCGACACCGTCGAGGGTCTGGCGGAAGCGGTTCGCTCGCAGACGCTCGCGCCGGACGAATGGATCGTGGTCGACGGAGGATCGACCGACGGAACGCCGGAGCGATTGGCCCAGACGAGCGCCGCCCGAATCCTGCGCGAATCGGGCAATATCGCGCGCGGCCGCAACCGGGCCGTCGCGGAGACGGGCGGACGCATCGTTCTGGTGACGGACGGCGGGTGTCGGCCCGGTCCGCGTTGGGTCGAGCGTTTGTCGGCGCCCATCGAAGCGGGACGGGCCGACGTGGCGGCGGGATCGACGCGGCCGAGGATCGAGCGGCCGTTCGACGCCGCGCAGTGGGTCCTTCTGGACCAGTTTCTTCGACCGGGCGCCTCGTGGCGGCGTCCCACGATTTCCAGTCGCTCTCTGGCCTTTCGCCGCGAGCTGTGGGAGAAGTGTCCCTATCCCGAGTGGCTGGACTATGGAGAGGATCGCCAGCTCGTGGACGCATGGATCGAGAAGGGCGCGAAGATCGAGTTCGTCGAGGACGCCGACGCCGCCGTCGAATGGGCCATGCGGCCCAATCTTGCGACCTTTCTCTCGCAACACTATCGCTACACGACGGGCGACGGACAAGCCGGGATGAGGACGGGACGCAACACGATGCGAATCTGTTTCTACGGCGGTTTGTTCGTTCTGGTTGCGGTGAGTGCGCGATGGCAGAACGCGGCCTGGGTACTTGCCCTAGCGATATGGCTCTCGTATCTCGCGGGAACAGTCGTGACTCGATTCGGCTCCGCCGTCCGGGGACGGTCAGCGGCCTTCCGGTTCGGAACGCTTCTCTGGCTCCCTTTGCTTCTCCCCCTCATGGACGGCGCGAAGATATCTGGCTACCTTTCCGGCCTTTGGAAGCGTTTGACCGACCGATCCGGGGAGGTCGCCTCATGACGCGCCTCGCGATCGCCATCGTCCATTATCGTTCGGAACGCCTCCTGCGCGAATGTCTCGAAGCGCTCCGACGTTCGTCGGAAGAGCGTTTTCGCGTCTGTGTGGTGGACAACGGGAGTTGCGACGGATTGGCTTGGGTGGAGGAAATGGACGCCCGTTTCGATCTCGTCCGCTCCGAGGAGAGCATCGGCTTTGCGGCGGCGACGAATCGCGCGCTCGATCGATTGGCGGACGACGCGCCGTATGTGACGACCCTGAACCCGGACGTGACCGTCGAGCCGGACACTCTGGAGGGAGCGATGCGGGCGCTCGACTCGGACCCGTCGATCGGCGCGGTCACGTGTCGCCTTGTCCTTCCCGACGGGCGGATCGACCCGGCGTGTCGTCGCGGCGAGCCGACCCTCGTGTCGGCCTTCTCCAAGCTGACGGGTCTGCAGCGCCTTTTTCCGCAAAGCCGTTTCTTCGGACGTTACAACATGACCCACGTCGATGCGACTCACGCGCACGACATTCAGAGCGGGACCTGCGCGTTTCTCATGATTCGTCGCGGCGCTCTCGACTCGATCGCCGAGGGACGGCTCGACGAACGTTTCTTCATGTACGGAGAGGATCTCGATCTCTGTCGGCGACTTCGCGAGGCCGGATACCGAATCCTCTATACCCCCGAGGTGCGTGCGACCCACGTCAAAGGCTCCGGCCGCATTCGGGCGTTTCGCACCACGTTTCACTTCTACCGCTCGATGTGGCTGTACTATCGCAAGTGGGGACGTCATCGCCGCAATCCGGCCGTTCTGCTTCCGCTTGCGGCGGCTATCGCGCTGCTCGCGGGTCTCGAAATCGTCCGCACCGCGGTGCGGCGGGTCTGCCGACGGTGCTTCGCCGCGCGGTCCACGCCGTCGGGAGGGATGGGATCGTCGTGCGGGTCTTGATCGACGCCAGAGTCTCGATGGGGGGGATCGAACGCAACATCCAAGCGTTGTTGCCTTTTCTCGAGAAGGCGCTTCCCGAGGGCGATCTGGCGGTCTTCGGTCGTTCCTGGCCCCCGGCCGCCTCGATCTCGACGGGTATGACGGGACCCAGAAAACGGGGCTTTCTGCGTTCCGCGCTGGGCCATATCAAACGGATTGTCGTCGATCGAATGGCGCTTCCGCGGGCGGCGGCCAGGAGCGGCGCGGAGATCGTGCATCTGCCCGTCGGTTTCGCCTCCCGGGGCATTCGGGTCCCCATCGTGGCGCACGTCCACGATCTCTGGTTGATGGACGGCTTCAAAGCCAAGAAACCCGGAATGATGAAATACTATGAACGAGCTGCCGCCCTCGCGGCGCTGAACCGCGCCGCGCGTCTCATTGTCCCGACCGATGCCGTCGCTCGGCAGATAGCGGAACGATTCGAATTCGCGGCCGAGCGGGTCCGAGTCATCTACGGACCCCTGGTCGAGTTTCCCGCTCCGGCGCCGCTCCCGGGCGGACTCGGCGATCGCCTGGCCGATGGGTTCTTCCTCTCGGTCGGCACGGTGGAGCCGCGCAAGAATCTCGAAGGCCTGATCGACGCGCACCGAATCGCGTGTAAACGATGCGGATTGCCTCTGGTGGTCGCCGGCGGATATGGGTGGCGACAGGAGACGTTCGTTCAGAGGGCGGCGGAGTCGGCCGGCCGGGTCGTCTGGCTGGGTTTCGTGGACGACGCGACCTTGGCGGGGCTCTACGCGCGAGCGACGGCCCTGGTCCAGCTCAGTCTCGACGAGGGATTCTCCTATCCCGTTTCCGAAGCGATGGGCTTTGGAGTACCGATGGCGCTCTCCGACATCGAGGCGCATCGCGAAGTGGCGCGCGATCTGGCGCTGTACGCTCCGCCCACGGACGTCGAGGCCGCCGCCGACCGAATGACGACCGTGGCCGGGTGGTCCACCGAGACTCGCGCGCGCCACGCCGAACGTGCGCACGCGCGACTCGATGAGATTCGATACAGGGGACGAGCGGAGTTGTATCTTGATGTCTATCGAGAGTGCCTAGAATAGGGCGAAGGTCTTCGTCCGATGAGTCCGTCTTCCGGAAATTGCCCTGGTTGGGATGTCGCGTGCCTGGCGGCCATTGTCTTAGTGGGCGTCGCGATAGGCGCTCTGTACGCCGCCGAGACGCCTCGATGGCACGTGCCCGACGAACCGGCGCACTTCGACTATGTCCGGCATGTGGCCGAGACGGGGCGAATCCCGGTCTTGCGTGCGGGCGACTACGATCAGTCCTATCTTGAATCTCTTCTGGCGCGGGGCTTTCCGCGGGACATGTCGATCGCGCCGCTTCGCTATGAGAATCATCAACCGCCGCTCTATTACGCGTTGGGTGCCGTCGCGTATCGTCTATCCGGCGGTTCGCTTCTCGCGCTCCGGTTGATGGGAGCGATCATCGCGTCGGGTCTGCCGATCTTCGCCTTCCTCGTCGCGCGGCTCCTGTGTCCGGATGGAGGGCGACGTGTTCCTTTGGCCGCCGCCGCGTTTGTCGCTTTTCTCCCTCAGAACGTCTTTGTCAGCGCCGGGGTCAACAACGACGGCTTGGCCAATCTCCTCGCGGCGATCGTTCTCTGGCTTTCGCTGCGCCTGCTCCGGGAGCCGGGACCGACCGCCGGACGGAGGGTTGTTCTGGGGATCGTGGTCGGACTCGGGTTCTTGACCAAGGCCACGTTCTATCCCGTGGCGCTCGTTCCTCTCGTCGCGGAATGCATGACGTGGCGACGATCCGGGCGACGCCTCGCCGGTCTGGGTCAGATCGTCCTCCCCGCCGTTCTGATCGCGGCGCCGTGGTGGGTGCGGAACCTCGCCGTGTACGGTTGGCCGGATTTCCTCGGGTTGATTCGGCACGGGGTCGTCGTCGCGGGCCAGCCTCGTACGGCGGATTGGATCGCGTCGTACGGATTTGCCGCGTGGGCGACACGCGCGGCGCGGTTCACGTTCCAGAGTTTCTGGGCGCAGTTCGGCTGGATGTCGATCCCGGTCGATTTCCGATTCTACCTCGGGTTCGCTCTCTTCTCCGTACTCTCGGCATTCGGCCTGATCGTCGGGACCGTGTGGAAAGGCGATGACTCGGGAGAAGCGATGAAGGGAGAGCGCGGGCTCGCGGTTCTGTCCGTCTGCGCGGCGCTGGTGGGGCTGATCGTCTACAACCTGACCTTCGTTCAGCACCAGGGACGCTACTTGTTCGTCGCCTTGGCCCCCATCGCCGTCGGAGCGGCGAGCGGCTGGGACCGCGCGATCGAGCCGAAATGGGCGCGCTGGGCCGCCGCCGGACTGGGCGCGACGCTCGCCGTCCTCGTCGCTCAGGGTGTTCTCCTACACGACCTCCCGGGCTGGAAGATTCTGTTTGTCGGAGCCGCGGCTTGTTTTCTTGTCGCAGGGACCGCGATGGGATCACACGTCCGAAACGCCCTGTTCGTCGGGCCCTTCTCGATACTTCCCCTTCTCGATATCTGGCTTCTGTTCGGATGGTTGATTCCGATTGCATCGAGCCGCTGACCGCACGCGGTTTGCGATCTGGATGGAGCGCTGGTCTTGGTGGCCCTTCCGAAGATCTTGGGGGGAAAGCCCCGGGGACACCGCTGCGAACGAAGAGCGTTCCTTGTCCGCACAAACCTCTTGGGCTGTCGTTGAGGTTGGCCAACTGAAGTTGGAACAACAAACGAAGAGCCCCAATCGATCGAGGTGGTCTGTTTGTTGTTCCAACTTCAGTTGGCCAACGGCTCCGTCGCTCTCTCAAGAATCCCGGAAGAGCAGTCTTGCTCAATCCTTGCGAACGGCGAAGATCTTCGCGAAACCGTTGTCGAAGACGGGTTCCCCGAGTGTTTCCGGATCGTAGGTCGCCATTTCTCTATCCTTGAATCTGGCGTTGGCGCGATCCGCCTCGGTCCAGAAGACATAGTCTATCCCATACGCTTTCGCTGTCGCGCGAAATTGCGAGACGGGCAGAGTGAAGGAAAACAAGCGCTTGGTCAAGGAGACTTTCGAACGCGGATCGACGGTCATGAGATGATGACCGTAGAAGACCCGCAGTCCGGAAAGGAAGGGCAGACGATTGCCGCGCACGATCGAAGCCCACACTACCGATCCGGGCGGAGCATGGCGCGAGAGCCACTCTCCCGCTTCCACCTCGCGCAGATCCGCATAATAGAGATCGTTTGGAACACCGAACCGTCCCACGCTTCGTTCGTCGAGCATGGCGAACGTGCGCGGCAAGAGAAGGACGAGGACGAAGGTGTAGGCCGTGTGTCGCACGAGCCGAATTCGCGTGCGGAGGCTGAGCGACCAGCGTCCGCGCCAGCGAAGCGCGGTGCGGACCAGGAGGGCGTCTACGGTCCAGGGCAGAACGCACGCGAAGGCGATGGGAAGACCTTCGATGAGGCGCCGCTGGCAATTGATGGGCGCGTGGATCGCGGCGACGACCGTGAGAACCCAGACCACGAGAAACACCGCTTCGGGACGCCGTCGGCGCTTGAGCAGAAACACGAGGCCGGGGAGAGAGAGCAGCAGAAGGCCGTCCATGACCCTGAGCGACGCCCAGGGTCCCCACCATTTGAGGACATGATTCGATTCCATCTGCCGAAAAACGGGCCAACGCCACAAAAGCGACATTTGATGGAGAACGTAAAGCCCCGCCGGGGCGCAGAACACGACATACACGATCAGAAAGGTGCGCGGCAACCGCCGGGTCTGAAGCCACCGCACGAGAATAACGACGGCTCCGATGGCGAACAGGGGAGGGAGATCGAACGCGTGGACGGAGGCCAGTCCGAGTCCTCCGACGAAGGCCAGAACGAACGCCCACGTCCGGCGCTTGGGACTGGGGGCGGTCGCGGAGGACTCGTCGATTCGCAAGGCGATGAGCATGGCGCCGCAGACGGCCATGTAGAGGATCAGCGCCGCGATGAAGTGCGGATAGGCGACGCACGAGGCGAGAACGCTTCCTTCGGTGAATCCCGTGATTTCCTCGGTGAGTCCCGTTGCGCCGCCGGCGAAGACGCTGTAGACGACAATCCAGAGTCGCCGGTGGCGTCGCTCCGTGAGCTGGGCGGTCACGGCGTAGATCGCGAGAACCAGTAGGAAGGTGAGGACGGTCCGCGCATGCTGGAACACGAGGGGGATGGCGCGCCAGGAGGGGAGCGGCGTTCCGGTGAGGCGTTCCCTCAGTGCGCTGTACCACTTCGCGACGTGGCCCAGAGCGATGTAGAAGGGAAGAGAGAACACGGAAGGGTGAGGTTCGGTGGTCAGAAGATTCGTGTAGAGCCATCCACCTTCGAAGCCGAGACGCATCAGGAAGAAGTAACAGTTGGTGTCCCAGGGTCTCGAACTCCAGAGGTAGAGGGCCGTTGGCGGCGCTTTCATCAGGCCGTAGAGATTGGGCATCGCGGCCACGGCGGCGGCAAATACGGCTAAAAGGAATAGTACTTTCTTGCTCACGGCCCTCTCCTGAGCGGACCGGGGCTCGGGGACCCAGTCCGCCGGGCGTCCGCGCTCGCGACCGGGGCGGTCGCGAGCCTAGAGTAGCAATCCGCACCGACCCCGTCCAGGTTGAATCGTCTGCGGCATCGTCTCGGTGGGCGCGTGGCGGACAGAAACCGACGTCAGTCCGCATTCGCAATACGTGCAGTCACAAGAGAGACGGATTCGAGAGATAAAGACTGTTTCCATCCTGAGCGGCGCATAGTGAACGTGTTCCATCCGTTGGCCAACCTGGTCCAACCGACGAAGCGCGATTCTCGAAGATCCGATTGCGTGTTCGGTTTTCGGATTGGCGGAAAGCGTCCGATACGGGTACAATGGATATCTGCGCCCGTGTTGGGCTTCGCTGCGCCTCGATCCGAGCGAACGGGAGAGACGGGCGAGTTCTTCGCGGCGCGTCAGATTCTCGGGATGGGTGCAACCCACCATCTCGAAAAGGCTCAGGCCGCTTTTGCGGTTTTCCAGTATTCGTCCCACTC